>DFBK01000014.1:28653-62543 GCA_002366595.1 Anaerolineales bacterium UBA3082
ACCTCGCCCTCGATGGTTCCCCCCTCCGAGTAGACCATCTTGAATCGAAGGGCTACCTCCCCCTCCTTGGCTACACCCAAGGGCGCGATAACCGTCCCCAAGTTGAGAAGAGTGTCTCGCGCTAACACCTGTGCCGCTGCCAGAGGCTCCGCCATAGCCAGAGCCCCCAATTGAGGCAAGAGAGAGAACTCATCAAGGGCCAGACTACAGATGCCCCTGGGCTGCAATCCGTCCAGAAGGATGAGAGCCGCCTGCCGGGGGTCGGGGAGATGGGAAAGGAGACCTCCCGTGCCCACGATCAGATCCACCGGGGCTAAGGCTCTCTCATCAGCCCGCTCCAAACCCCAAGCCATAAGTTCCCGAGCCACCGCTTGCTCTAGAAGGAGGTCCTCCCGGCTTTGGGGCAAGGTCCCCGGCCTCAACGCTTTATTGAGGATCTGATCCCCTACTCCCTCCAAGTCGAAGGGAAGCCAACGGAGGATCTGCTCCACCCCTCTCTCCGCCAGAAGCCTATCCAACCCATATCCCAATCCCACCTCATTCGTCAAGGCGCAAGGATAACGGTCATCCCCGGCGGAGAAGAGGCCTAAACCGCCCCCGCCTATATCTACCCCCAAAACTTTCAATTCGTACTCCCGGGCTAGGTAGCGAACCGCCCAGCCCAAAGCCCTGGCGGTGGGTTGAATAGGCGCCAGAGACCATCTCTCCACCGACTCGATCCCGGGGATGAAAGCGATCTTCCCTCCTACCAGGCTCTCCAGTAACTCCTGGACACCGGCTAGGCTCTCCTCTCCCAGCCTAGGAAGGAGGTTATTCACCATCTCTAAGTCGACAACCCCCTCCAGAACCTCAGCCACCGGGACTCGGGCCTCCTCGTTTCCAGCGAAGATAAGACGGGGTCGCGTCCCTCCTGAGGCGCAAAGTAAGGCTAAATCCTTGGCCATCTCCACCAGGGGGAGAGTAGGTCCCCCCTCCACCCCTCCAGCAACAAGGATAGCGTCGAGGCCACCCTCTCTGAGGAGCCTTAAGAAGTCGAGCATCCCCTCCGTAGATGAGAGGCGCAGCTCATCGACGGTGAAGGTACCCTCTACGAGGGTGTAAGTGGAATGGGCAGCACGGAGAGCGCTCCTCAGACTCCAAGGCTCCCTCATCCCCGCCGCCACCAACCGAAGGGGCTCCATAGCACTGGTGGTAGCCACAAAGCCATCCACTCCACTTCCATCCCCGCCCTCAGGGGTGACAAGCCTTCCCTGGGCCAAAAGCCGCCTCTGGGCCACGGTTTCCATCCTTCCTATCGCCTGGAGAAGCCCCAGGCTCACATCCTCCCAAGGAGGCGAAAGGGTAGTCGGAGCCAACCCATGAGCCACCAACCGGTATTCGCCGCCCACTTGATCTATGAGGGTCACCCGGGTGGTGATGCTCCCCAGGTCAGCCGTGACAAACGATTCTAAACTCATCTTTAGAGTATCCCCAACCAGTCGCCCAGGAGGAACTGTAGACGGCCCACAAGCAAGGAGACCCGAGCCATCACCGCGTTGGCGAAGAGAGCCCCCAAGGTTACCATGATGAACCACTTTCCGACAACGGAGCCTACCCTGAGGACACCGCCTCGAAGCCCGTTCGTCTCTCGCTCTCCACCCGCTGTAAAGTAGAAGTAAGCCAAACTCCCCAATGTACCCACTACTAGGATCAAGTTATCTATCGCCGATCCCCCATCTCCTTCGCCCGGGAGGAGAGGGAGCATGGTATCCCGCACTTGGTAGAGGAGGGAACCGACCAAAGCCCCTCCGATGGCCAAGGCAGCACCTACCCCGAAGAGGAAACCTACCGAGATATTCCCCAACCAAGCGATGGAGGCCCTCCCTTTGGCCAGAAGAAGTAGACCTAAGAGGAGAGGGATGAGAAGGTGCCAATAGCCCACGGGATCCCGGGCTAGGGGGGTAAATAGGCGAGGCAGTAGCACATCCTGGATAGCTACCACGATGGAGTAACCTAGAGCCGACCCGACGAAGAGATGCTCCGCCAAGCGGTATAGAGGGTTGTCAGAGACCAGGTAACTGAAAACCATCAAAGTCAGAAGAGCGGCCACCCAAGTCCCTAAAAGTTCCCTCATCCCCTTCCCCTTAACCTATCTACCAGATAGGCGAAATTTCCCAAGAGGATGAAAAGGGCGATCACTAGGTGGGCGGCCGCTTGAGGGAGCATCCTGGAGAGGGCTACCCCAGGATGCTGGTTTACCCTTTCATACTCCGCCGCCCCCACCAGTCCGCTGAGAAGCCCCTTTAGTTGGCCGGAGCGGTAGTAAGGACGAGCCGCAGGGTCCACCTGGGCGCTCACCCCGGCCACCATCGCCACTTTGTAGGGAGCCTGTACCTGCTCCACCCAACGGCGAAGGTGTTCCTGACTTCCCGCCAATACTACGATCAGATCCACATCCTCTAACCCCCCAACCCTTTCGCCTAGGGGATAAGGAGAGAGGCGAGGTCCGAGGCTCTCCGCTATGAAGCGGGCCCCCACCTCGTTCCCTGCCACGTACCCCAGATTGACGTAATCTCTCCCCCGAATATAGCCTTCATGATCACTAACCACGCTTTCTAAGGCGCGGTCGGCCAAAGCCTGACCCTCAGGGGTGAGGCTTAGGTTCACGATCTTGACTCCTCGCTGCATGAGGTGATCCAGAATTGCGCTAACCTGGGGGGTGATCTCCGCTGCCGTTCCAGGATCGTAATCATGGGAGAGAAGGGCCACCGAGCCCTCTTCCAGGCTCTCAATGGTTCTATAAAAATCGGCCGTAGCCTGGGTGAGGGGAAGGTCTATACTCCCACCCGCCAAGAGGATCCCCCCCACTACCGCTGCGGCCAAAATCAGGTAAGAGAGCCAAGAGATTACCCCTGTCATCCGCGCTCTGGGCTGCTCCTTCGCTGCTACAGGGGCCAAAGGTTGACTGAGGACACCCTCAAATCTGGCCACCTGGTCCGCCCCGGCCGGGGGAGAGAAAGCCACCTCCCCGATCCGATGAGAGATAGCGAAGATGGACTCCACTCTCAAAACCCCCGTTATCCCGGCCAGCAAACCCTCCTTCTCCCGGGGCTCTTCAACTAAGCCTTCTAAACCCTCAAGCCCAGGAGTGGTCTCCTCATCAGGCACCTCTTCCTCCGCGGCCCCCCTCACCTCATCGGCTGGAGCGCCCAATTCCCGAAGCCACTCCGGATCTTCCTCTACCCCCTCTAGAACCTCTTCCTGCTCCCATCCCTGGAGCCCCTCATTGGAAGAAACCAAAAGAGAGGCTCCACACCTTACACAGGAGAAGACCCCGGGAGTGTTGAGATGGCCACATTGAGAACACTTTTGTCCTGAAGAGGGGGGCAACGGTTCCCCACAATTGTTGCAGAACCTGCTTCCCTCTCGATTTGATCTTCCGCAATGAGGACAATAGAGCATCTGGTCTACTCGCTATAGGGGCGGTCAAACCCCACTAGAACTCGCACGCCGGTGGCCAGACTCCCCAAGGCTACGCCGATCACTATACCCCTGGCACCCGCCGTACTCGGCACCTCAAGCACCCAATCCTTCAAGGCGGGCAGTTGCTCCCAGAGATAGCGAGCCAAAGGGGCCTGACCCACCAAAACTACTAGGCAGGCCACAACTAAGAGGAAAGTCTCGAAGTTGCGCGCCCGGAAGGCCCGATAGCCGGCAGAGGCTATATAGAAAGCCAAGAGGGAGAAGAGGCTCGCTTGCAGGGGGGTTTGAACATAATCGAAAACAGTTCTTACCAAGGGTGCTCGGTAACCCTGGGCACTGGTAAGGCCACCAAAGAGAACGGTTCCCGCCACCACCAGCAAGGCGATGCTGTAGGGCCATCCCTCTTGGCGCTGGAAGATCTTCCGAAGATGAAAGGTCAGGATGTTGAGGAAGCCTAAGATGAGAGCGAAAGCGGCGATGATCACCACCCAGTTGATCAAGGTAACCCCTAAGGCGTTGAGATAAAGGTTATCGAAGAAGAAATCTACTAGCACTAGGAACCCTGCCGCCATAGCGATAGCAGCGGGCAAAACCCTCTTCATCGATCTCTCCTGGTGGCTATAAGATAAAAGTTCGTATGAGCACCCCTAATATGATAGCCAGGATGATCGCCGAGCGGAGCCAATCTTGGGCTAGGAGGCTCCCCAGATGGCTGGGCTTAGAAGAGAGATAGGCCCCCCCAGCGTATATCTCCTCCCCCAAGAGGGCCTCATCCATGGAGACGTATACGAAGGGCAAGGTCTCCGGGGAAGAGGCACCGCCTATCTGCTGGACCCCTTTCCGGGCTCCGTTCTCACCCATGAGGAGGAACTCGTCGCCAAACCCTCCTATCATGGCGTTGGCTACTACATCCTCCCGCTCTAGGACCCCCATCACCCCCGTGGCATAGGCTATCGCATTTGGAGCGATATAACGCACATGCTCGGGGTCGTATCCTTGAGGGTAACCCCGCCGCTCATAGGCCCGCCGCAAGGTATCCTGAGCGACAGGTAAAAGAGAGGGGTCGGATACGGTGACCACCAGTTTGAGACCCGTGGCCACCGCCTGCTCGGCTAACCGTTCCAAGGCCATAAGCCCCGCCATCGTATCAGCGGTAGATGCCCCCCCGATACCCTTGGTCCCCATCGACACGTGCAACGTCCGACCTGCCTCTACTGCCTGCCCTACGAAGCCATCCAGAAGGGCGAAACCGGGGAGAGGACGTAAGGTGGGCCTAAAACCCAAGCGCACCCTTCTATCGGCGAAGAGTAAAAAGGAGAGAAACACCAGGAGGACAACCAACATCAAGGCCGCCAGGGGTTCGATCCCTGAAGCCTCAAGGAGATTGAGTAGAACCTCCATAGTCCGCTATCTCCGCAAGCCTTCCAGACGGGAGAGGATCTTCTCCACGGTCTCTCGATCCTCTAATAGTAGAGCATACTCCCTCACCACCCCTCCCAGGAAGGGCTCTAAGGTTGGCTGGGAGAGGAGAAGAAACTGGCTAGCCAGGAAGGATAGAGGTTTGTGAGCCTCCAGAAAGAGGATGGCTGGGGCCACCATGCCCCATTCGTTCACCCGGCGAATGAGCCCCTCAATCAATTCCTCCCTTCGTCTGACGCTCAGCATCACACCTCCCAAAGATACCCTAGTATAACACGCCTTTTAGGCCCTGACAAGGGGCATCTGTAGGTGAGCCAAGACATCGTGACCACTTCTTCAGGGTTTTGAAGGCGATTCTTAGGCTCTACCAGAAAGAGAGTAGAATCTCCCTCAGAGTAGAGAGCCTAAGCGACCTTTGGAGGCTAGTTTCCTTACAGGATCCCCGTGGGAGAAGAGGGTGGATCATGATTCAACTCACCTATCAGGAACTTTATCGTATTAACCCTCTAGAGGCCAGGAAGATCCTCCTCAAAACCTTTGAAGAGACGGGAGGCAATGTGCTTCGTACTGCTAAGACCCTTCGCTGCTCCCAAAACACAGTGAAGAAGTTCGTTCGCCGCCAACAGATGGGCCTCTCTCTGGCAAACCTCTCCAGGCGACCTAGGCACTCCCCTCGTCAGACGGCAAAAGAGATAGAGGAGTTGGTGGTCAAGGAGCGGAAACTCACCAACTTCGGCCGCCTCAGGCTGGCCTATCATATCAGGGAGAAGCATGGTCCCCAACTCTCTTCCTTTCCCACGGGGGATCCTGTAAGGACACCATCCGCAATATCCTCAGACGTCATGAGCTCACCAAACCTAGGAAGAGGAGAGGCAAATTCCGCTCCATCTCCTACTACGACTGGGATAAGATCTATCCCCTGCAGCACTTCCAGATAGACTTGAAGGTGATTTGAGACCAGAAGAGCCTCCCCTGGGCTACTTACCCGCATATTCAGAAGTACAAGCTCCCTCCCTATCAATGGACAACTATCGACCCTTATACTAAGACCAAGTTTCTGGCCTACTCCTACGAGAAGTCTTTCTCCAATGGGCTCACCTTTATGTTACTGATTCACCTCTGGCTGAGGAGTTTTGGCATTACTCATCAACTCTTCTTTTCCCTCCAGGATCCTGTAAGGACAGGCCGATTGGGGGGAGGAGTTCGGAGGGAAGAGCTTGGCCAAACTATCTCGCCTTCAGACCCATACCTTTGACCCTCTCAAAGTGCAGATCCTCCGCATCCGGAAGAGGCAATGGAAGGATAACGCCTATGTAGAGAGAACCCACCGCACCGATGACGAGGAGTTCTATGTTCCCACCCTTCCAATCGATCACTGGACTCGAGCAACATTTCACTCAGGCCCTTAAATACCTCTACACTTTTAATTGTCTCAGACCTCACTTCGGGAAGCCTATGCCTGGGAAGACACCCTCTGAAAGGGTTCAAGATCTCTACCCCGGACTGACCAAGCATTTCTACCTTTTCCCGCCAGTTGTGTTAGACTATATCTCGGCTCAGGAGCCCTTCATAGGTGGTCACGATCTGTTGGCCTATTACTTCGTATTCGAAGTGTTGATACCATGAAAGAGGCTACACCCTGGCCCAGTCTTGTGCTATAAAGGGTCTCAAAAGGACCAATAGCATACCCGACTGAGGAGGTGTAGCCATGAGATACATCGGTGCTGACGTCCATAAACAGTATACCGTCTTCTGCGTTCTCATGCGAGAGGGGAAAGTGGAGCAACGCGTGCAAGTGGAGAATACCCCCGATGTCATTAGGGAGTTTCTGAGGGAGATCCCTCGCCCAGTTCACCTGGCCCTGGAGGCCAGTTACCATTGGCAGCCTTTCTTCGAACTGATGGAGGAGATGGATATCCAGGTCTCTTTGGCTCACCCTTTCAAGGTGAAGCTCATCGCCGAGGCCCGGATCAAGACCGATACTATCGATGCCACTACCCTGGCTCATCTTTTGCGTCTTGACTACCTCCCCACCGCCTACATCCCTCCTCGGGAGGTGAGAGACCTGCGGGAGATCCTGAGACACCGAGCCAAGCTGGTCGCCACCCGGACACAGGTCAAGAACCGCATTCACGCTCTCCTGACCAAGAATGGGGTGCGTCATGGCTTCAGCGATCTCTTCGGGAAGAAAGGGCGTCTCTCCCTGGAGGGGCTCAGGCTGAGACCTTGCTACCAGCTGGCGCTGGATCAAGACCTGACCCTCCTGGATGTGCTGAACCACCTTATCGCGCAGGTCACCCAGATCATCGAGGCGAAGGCTCAGGCCAACCCTGAGGCCATGCTCCTCACCACTATGCCAGGGATCAGCTACTACTCGGCGCTCTTGATCCGGGCCGAGATCGGGGAGATCGGTCGTTTCTCCAACCCCAAGAAGCTCTGTTCCTGGGCAGGGTTGGTGCCTTCTACCCACTCCTCGGGTGGGAGAACTTATCATGGTCACCTTACCAAACAGGGCTCCCGCTGGTTGAGATGGATTCTGACCCAGGTGGCGCCTCACGGGGTCCGGGGCTCCCGTCGCTTGCGGGCTCTGCGTGAGCGGGAGGAACGCCGCCAAGATGGCGGTGGCTCGCCAGATGCTGATTATCATCCATCGCATGCTCACCAGAAGAGAACCATTCCAGGAAGGGTATCGCCGCCAGCCATCCCCTGTTTTTCATAGTCCCTTCCCACAGGGATCCTTTACGGAAGCCTGACAGTCCGTTGGGCAGGAGACTCTGTGTTGATTGGGAGGCTGGCGTCCCAAGGTTATCTGTGCCTTTCCTTTCAGGATCCCGTGGGAATGGAGCACGAATAGGTGAATGATGGTCCGAGTAGAGACCCTTACTAGGGACAATGACCTTGGCCTGTCCTGGCGATGGCAGGCCAGGGGCGATGCCATCTGTCGTTCATTCCTGTTTGCCATCATCACTTGATAGTCTCTTTCATAGGTGAAAAACACCTCCTCGTTTAGCATAGTGGGAGAGAAATTGCGTCCACAAGTATCTCTTCCCGCTTTCTGTCCCTACAATCGTTCAAATTCTAGCCGTTTGTGGGATAAATTATCGACGGCCAAAGAAATTATCCCACTTTTTCAGCAGTCTCTTTAATACGCTACTTGTGCGGCTAGAGGGAGTGAAATATACTGATAATAAGGGGGCTGATTTGGGAAAAGCCAGCGATTCTCGATACGAAGTTATCGTAGTGGGGGCCGGCCACGCGGGATGCGAAGCCGCCTTGGCGGCAGCACGGATGGGGTGCCGTACGCTCCTTCTCACCATGAACCTGGACCTTTTGGCCCAGATGCCTTGTAACCCCAGCATAGGAGGGCCAGCCAAGGGACACCTGGTTCGGGAGATAGCGGCCCTAGGTGGAGAGATGGCCCGCAATATCGATCGCACCCTCATCCAGATAAGGCTGCTCAATATCAGCAAGGGGCCAGCGGTCCAGGCTCTTAGGGCCCAAGCCGACAAGAGGCTCTACTCCTTGACCATGAAGCACACCCTGGAGAGCACCCCACACCTCGATTTGAAACAGGCCACTGTGGAGCGGATCCTGGTAAAGGGGGAGAGGGCGATAGGGATGGAGACGAGCATCGGTTGGCGGTATTTTGGCCAGGCGGTAGTCCTCACCACCGGCACCTTCCTCAACGGAAGGCTGCTCACCGGTCTTCAGACTCGACCAGGTGGAAGGGCCGGGGAGAGCCCGGCGGTTGGCCTCTCTAACTCCCTCGCCCAGTTGGGCTTCACCTTGGGACGGCTCAAAACCGACACCCCGCCCCGCATCGACGCTCGAACCATCGACTTCTCCAAGACGGAGGTGCAGATGGGGAGCGAGGCCCCGCTTTATTTCACCTTCTCCTATCCTGAAGCCGGGATCCTCCCCGCGGAGTCTTTAATTCATGGGGAGCCCAACCCTATCTACCCGCGGCCCAAAGATGCCGATTGGCGGCCGCAACTTCCCTGTTACCTCGTCCATACCAATGAGAAGACCCACGAGATCATAAGGTCAAACCTGGATCGCTCCCCCCTCTATACCGGCCTCATCGAGGGGGTCGGCCCTCGTTACTGCCCCAGCATCGAAATTAAGGTGGTTCGCTTCGCCCACAAGGAATCACACCAACTCTTCTTGGAGCCAGAGGGTTGGCATACCACGGAGGTGTATGTCCAAGGGGGGTACACCAGCCTTCCCGAAGATGTGCAATTGGCTATGCTAAAGGGCATCCCCGCTTTAAGGGGGGTGGAGATAACCCGGGTGGGGTACGCCGTGGAGTATGACTATGTGCCCCCCAACCAGATAAGGGCCACCTTGGAGACAAAACCAATAGAAGGGCTTTTCTTGGCCGGGCAGATCAACGGCACCTCTGGCTACGAGGAGGCGGCCGCCCAGGGGATCATAGCAGGTATCAACGCTGCGCTTGCTGTGCGGGGTGAAAGACCGCTCATCTTGCGGCGCGATCAAGCCTATATCGGTGTCCTCATCGATGACCTGGTGACCAGGGAGATCAACGAGCCGTACCGTCTCATGACCTCCCGCGCTGAGTACCGGCTGCTCTTGCGGCAGGATAACGCTGACCTCCGCCTCTCCCCTCTGGGCTATGAAGTGGGACTCCTGGACCGGGCGAGATACGAGGCGGTGGAGAAGAAGAGAAAGGCTATCAACGAGGAACTGGAAAGGCTAGAGGGTACCTGGCTCAAACCTTCTGAAAACGATAGGCTCTCTCAGTGGGGTCTAGACCCTTTAGAGGAGGGGGTAAACGCCCTGCAGTTCCTGCGTCGCCCCGAAACCACCTATGCTATGATCGAGACCCTGATTCCCAGCCCTCAACCCTTGTCCCCTGATGCGATGCAAGAGGTGGCTATCTTGGCCAAGTACGCGGGCTACATCGAGAGGCAGCGCCGGGAGGTGGAGCGAGCCAAGCGGTTAGAGGAGCGAAGGATCCCCGATGATTTTGACTATGAGACCATCGTGGGCATGCGGAAGGAAGCCCAGGAGAAACTGAAGCGCTTCCGCCCGGCTACGGTGGGACAGGCCTCCCGCATTCAGGGGGTTAACCCGGCCGATATTTCTGTGCTTCTAATCTACCTAGAGCGGCGCTAGAAAGGTTCTACTTTACGTAAACCACCGATCCCAAGCGGACCCGCTCCCCATCTGCCCGCCACTGCTCGTCCTCCACCGGTAAAAACTGCCCGCTGGCTAGGTCATAGATGGCTACCTGGAGGGTATACTCTCCCCCTGGCGTACCTTTAGGGATCTCCAAACGCACAGGCTCTCGCAACACCTCGCCCACTTTCCATCGGGAGGTGAGATAGAGGGAACCTAGGGGCATCTCATCTGTCTGAGCGAGGACCTCTCCCTCCGCATCCACCAGGTAGAGGACCACATGATAGTCGATATCCAGCCGTTGGGTAGCCCGCCAGTAGAGGGCTAGGTCAAGGGCCCCACCGGCTCGTAGTGGAGCCGCTCCAGCCTCGAACCCCTCTAGCCTCACCTTTCCTCCCAACCCCACGCCCACCGGATGGGGTAGATCTGGGATTCCATAGATGGAGTCAGCGTGGGTGAGAAAGCCTTGCACTCGCATGAAACTTTGCCCGGCGAATAGTTGGTCCTCGAACTTCCGGCCATGCTCCTCTAGCCATCTACGCATAAACCCCTCGGGGTCCGTCACCGTGTCGTAGATGCGGAAAACCCAGACCCGAGGGTGGCGAGAGAAGACCTCCTCTAAGGAGCGGGCTGTTTCCTCTTCAGTGGTGGCGTAGAAATCGGAGTTTGGGTTCCCCCAGCCTAGAGTCGCTTGGCCACCAATGGAGCCGGTCTGTAGAACCATGGTCCCCTCTCCCATATCGGCCACATCTTGATAGTTGACCAGCCTCCCCCGCCAGGCGATGGGCCCCTCATAGTAGTAGAGGAAAGTGGGGTAAGCGTATCCGGCGTTGATGAGAACCGCATCTTTTGACCTCAACCGTTCCTCCAAATATTCCACCGCCCCTCGGTGGTCATCTGAGACGTATAGGGGGTCAAAATGGAAGTTATAGATAGAGTAGGCCGAGGCACCAAGGATGAGGAGCAGGCTCAAGGCAACCAAAGATTTTCTCGGTAACTGAGACAGGCCAACCGCCAGAAGGAGGTAGAAAGGCGGCGAGTAGGTGAAAACATACCGTACGTGGAAGAGGGGGACGATCAGGGAGAAGAGATAGATGAGGAGGATGGGGAGGAGCGTGTGCCCGGCCAGAGAGAGGGGCACGAACCATGAATCGGACACCTGAGCGCGGAAAAGACTGAATAGCCCCAGAACGAAAAGAGTGAGAGCCAGAAGGAGAAGGGGCCAAACGATCTTTGGATCCACCGATTGGCCGAAAGATAGAGCCGTCCACGATTCTACTCCCGCTTGAGCGAAGCCGGTAAAAGTTCGCCAAGGGGGAACCGGAGGGTTAGCAGCCTGGCGGAAGGCGATGGGGAGCCAAGGAAGGTAGAGAAGAAGGATACCGACCTGAGAAGAGACCCAGGGCTGAAGCGAGAACCTTTGTTTTCCCTTGACCCACCTGGCAAGCCACCAGCCGATGACCATCAGGTTCTGGGCCAGGAGAAGGAAGGCATAATAGTAGAGGATGTATAGCCCCAGGGCTGAGGCCAAGATATACCCTGCCCAATACCCTCTCCGGGGCCATGGCTGGCTTTTTATCAGGCGCAACAAGAAGAGTAGAGAGATGAGACCCAAGGAAGCCCCTAGGGTGTACATCCTCACCTCCTGGGAGTACCAGAGGTTGAAGGGAGAGAGGGCCAAAAGTAGCGCTCCCAGAAGGCCGATTCTTACCCCATAGAGCCTCCGACCCAGGTAAAATAAGAGAGGGATGAGGAGAACACCGAAGGCAAGGGATAAGAAAGCCAAGGAGAACTCGCTGGAGCCTGCCAGGCGGATCCAGAAGTGTAGGAGGTAGTAGTAGAGGGGAGGGTGGATATCGCCCGCCGTATGAGCGGTGAGAGCGGCAAGGCTCTTTCGGGCTAGAAGGATGCTCACCGTCTCATCGTACCAGAGGCTCTGGTAACCCAGGCGGTAGAGGCGAAGGGCGAAACCTGCCAGAAGGATGAGTAAGAAGATGACTAGATGTTGGCCGGAGATGCCCTTCTTTGCCCGCTCCGTGAAATGAGACATAGAAATAGCGACGCTCCTCTAGATGCCGCTATCTTATCATAGTAAATGAGAGGAGACAAAGGGGCTAAGAACCTTTGCGGATAAAAGGCAAGTACCCTTTGTAAGGGCCGCCGGAGGCCTTTCCCAGGCTGACCTCATCGAGGTATAGATATGAGGGGTTACTCTCATTCTCGGAGAGCAAGAAGCACACTCGGATAGTTTGTCCTTCATAGGGAGAAAGGTCGAGCCAATGATGAGTCCAGAGAGGGGTGGCGCTGGTGGTGCTCCAAGGGGTGTTTAGGGGGTTTCCCCCCGCATCCCGAATTTCCACCCGAAACTGATCACCGCTATCGCTGGAAGAGTATAGGCACAGGAAGGAAAGTGTAGGACGGTACATCTCGGAAGGGATGATAATGGTTTGTTCGATCCAGGAATCGCCAGCGGTCGTACCCCCTAGTTGCCCAGCCTTGTATCCGGTATGAACGGTGTCGGTGATAATGGCCGTGTTATCTCCCTCCATCGTCCAGCCGTCGAAATCGCTCTCAAATCCACCATTTTGCGCCACATCGTCCGGCGGTGGGAGATAGAAGTTCACATCGGTCAGCGCTTCCCCCTCGCTTACAATTACGCCTCGCATAGGCTCCAAGGCGGCGTATCCGCTGGCGCTGGCCTGCAGGTCGTAGGTACCAACAGGAACGGTCTGGAAGGCGTACTCGCCGTTCATACCGCTGGTTGTAGTCTGAGAGCCCACCAATTCTACCGTTGCCCCCATGAAAGGGATGCCTCGATTGTCCCGGATATAACCCGAGAGAGAGCCGGAGGTGGGCTTGTCCATATCCCGCAGCGCGGTGTAGGCTTGGCGGTAGATGGTATCTGTGCGGCCAGGGTCGCAGGGTTCCGTCCAGTAGATGAGGGAGTAGAAGCGGGTGGGGTTGCAGAAACTCCAACAACTGGGCCAGCCTGCCTGGTAGATATCGGCTCCGAAATCCAGGTTGAAAAGGTTCATCACCCCCATCCAAGGCCAGTTCTCGTAGGCGTATTGATAAGCGCGGACTAGATAGTCCGCCTGAACGGTCTCGGAAACTATCTGCCACGTTCGCGTAGGCCAATCGCCCCATGAGCGGCAGGAGGGGCCGGGGTCCAGGATCCAGCCGAACTCGATGGCCCAGACCTGCTTGTCCGAATCCCCTTTTATCTCCATAATCTGCCGTTGTTGTTCCGCACGGCGAAAGGCCAATCCTGAAGGAGGCAGCTCTTCTGGAGCGTAGACGAAGCCATAAGGGTGGCTACCCAGGACGTCGAAATATTCGTTTACTTTGTGCCCACTCCCTAAGTCGGCGTCGTACATAGCACAGAGATAGGCCAGATCGCCCATGTAGTCGGAGGAATAGATGCTCCTAACCAGGGCTACCTCAGCGTCGGTCAAAGCAGCACCCACCCCACATCCGCTTCCCCCTGTAGTAGCCATCCCTGCTGTGATCACTACCGCTTCGGGGTCACTGGCCTTTGTCCGAGGATAGACCGCCTGCAACATCTGAGCGTAGCGAGCGGGATCGGGATATTGATCACCCCACTCCCGGGGGAGGTTGGGTTCGTTCCAGATAACGTACCCCCTTACCTTGCCCCGGGCGTATTGGGCCAGGGCGTACATAAAATCGCCGAAATCACTGAGGTTGTCGGGCGGGGCTGTATCGCCGCCACTCCGTGCCCAGCCTGGGGCGTTGGTGATCCGCAGGATCGGTTTCAGTCCCGCCAGTTCGGCCGCGGTAATAATATTGTCCACATCTGCCCAGTTGTAGGTTCCTTTGCTCGGCTCCGCATCGGCCCAGCGAAGGGACATCACAAACCAGTTGAAGCCCATATCCCTAAGCCTGTATAGGTGTTGAGGGTTGTCGGGATAGCCGCCGAAATTGGCCACGAACGCCCCGTAGCCCAGGTGAGGGCGAGGCAGGGCCTCAGAGGGGGTGGCGGGAAGGAACAGGAAGGGAAGAAGAACGAAAAACGCAACCAAAGGGGCAAGATAGGGAAGTAACCTCCACCCTCTGAGGAATAGAGGCCGATAACGGGATGATGCAAGACCTTTCATGCCCTCATTCTAACAGGAGGGGATTAGGCCCACAATAGGAAAGTCGTACTAAAGACGAGATAATGAATCTGACACGAGGGTTATAGGGCATTGGGACACCACCTGGACACTGGCTAAGAGGATGCTGTCCCCTGTCCTACAGGACACTGAGATCGTTGGCTCAGTGCTACCTCCCCCTCCTCACCGAGAACCGATAGCCTTTCCCCGTGGAGGGAAGGCAGATACCCACAACCAGATGATAATCCGCTGGAGGCAGATCTTCGGGCAACAGGATCCCATAATTGTCGGCCACCCCCCTAGTGTCAGGTGGTCGTCAGAGGAGAAGCGATGTGACGATGAAAAAAGGTGTTCTTGAGCCGTCTTATTCGAAAAGGGTTCTATGGCTGGTGACCCAATCGTATAGTCCTTTTTTGCCTTCTCTTACCGACACCTGAGGGCTCCAAGCCAACTCCTGGTGAGCCTTGCTTATGTCGCTGATATAGACCCGCTGATCGCCTGGCCGCCAGTCGCTGAATTCCACCTCCACCGAGTGTCCCAGAAGTTGGGCCAGTATCTACTCGAACTCCACCCATACGGATATCGTATTCTCTCGCCCTCCTCCGATGTTGTAGACCCGGCCTCTTGCCGTCTCGACTTGTTCCACCGCTGACTCAAAAGCCGCCAGGAGATCGTCGATGTAGAGGATATCCCTTACCTGCTTGCCGTCGCCGTAGATGGTGATGGGACGTCCCAAAAGGGAAGAGATCAAGAAGTGAGCCAGCCACCCCTGATCCTCGTTGCCGAACTGGCGGGGGCCATAGATGCAAGACATGCGGAAGACGACGGTAGGGAGGCCATAGATGCGAGCGTAGTCTCTGACGTATTGATCGGCCGCCCCCTTGGAACAGCCGTACGGGGAGTGGAAATCTAAAGGGTAGGATTCAGAAATACCTTTTACATTTGCGAAGTCGTACCGACCGCCTTTGTCCACGACCTTTATACCCTCCAGAGCACCGTACACCTTATTGGTGGAGGTGAAGACGACGATCGGTTTGTTTTTGCATCTCCTCGCTGCCTCTAGAACATTGAGAGTGCCCAGGGCGTTGATTCCGAAATCCTCTCTGGGGTCGAGGACCGAAGTAGTGACCGCCACCTGTGCAGCGAGGTGGTAGATGAGATCTACCTCGCCTACCACCTTCTCTAGCCTCTGCGCGTCCCTGATGTCGCCCCTTATGAGTTGAAAAGCCTCTCCGTGATTCTCGCGGAGCCAGGTGACGTTCTTCTCCGTTCCTCTCCGCGCCAGATTGTCGTATATTACCACCTCCTGGTCTTTGGAGAGGAGTCTATGGGCCAGGTTGCTCCCGATGAACCCTGCTCCCCCGGTGATTAGGGTTTTCAAACCTTTTCCTCCTTTCCCATCCCTCGGGATCTCCCACGGGATCCCTTTGGGACCTGCGGGACAGGGATTTCTACCAGTAGCCCCATCCTCGCAACCTCTCCATGACCTCCTCTTTGTCTTGGTCCCTTCCCGACCTCTCCGCACCCTCCTCAGATGTAGGAACGGTGCAGGGCTCGCAGCCGATGCTCCGGAACCCCCTATCGTAGAGGGGGTTATAAGGGAGGTTGTGGCTACGGATATAGACCCAGATGTCATCTTCCTTCCAGTGCAAAAGGGGGTGCACTCGATAGATGCCATTCTCCCTCTCGCTGATATATCTTTCTCTAGAACGGGCCACGTGCTCATCATGGCGTATGCCCACAAAGCAAGCCTTCCAACCTTGCTCCTCCATAGTCCGCTCCGAAGGCTCAATCTTCAGCCAATAGCAGCATCGCTCCCTTTCCCCTTTCACCTCCTCATAACTCTTGGCAGGCCGGGCTATTATCAGATTGAGGTTCCACTCCCGCTTCAGCCAATCCCTGAAGTCGTAGGTCTCCTGGAAGTGCACTCCCGTGTCGTTGTACATGACGGGGATGGGAACCTGGCCATAGATCTCCCGGATGAGGCTGAGAATAGTGAGGGAGTCCTTGCCCCCGCTGAAGGCTATCCCGATATGGGGCTTCCAGTGTTCGATGGCTTTCTCGATGATCTCCTTGGACTTCTTCACCTTCTCATCAAGGGTCATCTCTGACTCTGGCTTCTCCAGGGTAATAGTTATCTCCTCTGCCATGTTGTTGCCCATGCTTCCTTTCTATCTGCTCTCCACAAGGGAGGCGGTTTTCCAAAAACAGCAAAAAGTATAGCACGAAGAGGCCAGGGGGGCAAATGTAAGAGGGGTGAAGGGGAAGAGACCTGCGCCTAGCGCGGTGGAGAAGAATTTGATAGCCTCTTTCCTAGGTGATTAACACGCTACTCAAACGAGGAGGTCACTGGAGTCCCCTTGATCAAGGCCCTCCACTCCCCCTCTTGTGCCTTCTCCCCCTTCTGGTTAACCAAGACCACATCCAATACTACTATCCCCCCACCTAGACGGCGAAGGGCCTTCTTGCGGGTCACCTTGGCCCGAAGGGAGACGGTATCGCCAATGAAGAGGGGGGCTTTGAACTTCCAGGTGAGGCCCAGAAAGGCTTCCGCGGTCCCTTCGATGAACCCTAAGCGGCTAGCCAAACCGGAGGCCATAGTCAACCCCAAAAGCCCGTGGGCCACCCGCTGGCCGAAAGGGGTCCCCTTGGCAAACTCGGCATCTGTGTGCAACTGGTTGTAATCCCCAGAGAGACCAGCGAAGAGGACGATATCCGTCTCCGTCACCGTGCGTCCAGGGCTTATGACCTCCTGGCCGACCTCGATTTCTTCAAAGTAAAGCCCCCGGGGCTGGGCCATTTTCTCCATTTCATTAACCTCCTTCTCTGGGCCTCTCTGACGGGACAACCTGGTATATCCTTATCACGCCATCAGGGGTACCCATGAGAGGACCAACGAACTCCGCAGTCAAGGGAAAGGCCTTGGAAAAAGCCTCGTATCTGGTCACAGCCTCAGCGTAACGCTCCGGATCACGGAAGAATCGGCCGTATCTACCGGAACTGACTACTAGGTAATCGAACCCCTTCTCTTGATACCATTCAGGGGGGTGCTTTGCCGCTCCTCCCAGTAGCTTTGTCGTGCCTCCCAGTAGAGTTGTCTCCACCGGTAGGGTGTCCAGAGGGGGCGAGTAATATTCCATGGCGACCTTGGAGCCTGGAGGCATGTTCGCTCGCGCCCACTCCAGAGCGATAGTTCGGACATCTGTTTGTGACAGAAGGTAATCACGCTGCACCGTTCTGTAGCCTGGAAGAGCGATTACTAGCATAGCCAATAACCCGTAGACCAATGGTCTGCCTAAAGCAAAGCGCTTCAAGCGAGGTGTGCATGCTTCAATGGCCAACTCTATAACCCTTGCGCTCAACAGAGCCAAAAAGGGAACAAGAGGTGCGGCGATGCGGTCAAAATGGACGTTGAACAGGGAGATCCATAGGTAATAGACGATGAGGAAAGCGGCTAGTAGAATCTCTCGCTTCTCGCGTCTATGGAAGGCTAGAACTATCCCCGTGATCCCCAAGGCCAGCATCAACTCCCCACCGTCATGGAGGAGATAACGGGCATAGAAGAGCCAACTTGAGCCCTCATAACCAGGGTGCCCCCCACTGTAATGTTGCCACACACCCATAAGTCCACTGAGAAACTCTTGGGGGCTCAGGATCGCGAAGGGGGTTCCCAAGAGAAACCCCATCCCCACTGATGCTAACGCGGCCACCTCATTGCGGAGGGCCTTTGCGCTCCTCCGGGTCAGAATGTAAGTCACTAGAATCAGAATAACGACCACAAGCCCATTATATTTGACAGATGTCGCAAGCCCGGTAAAGAACCCCGCTAGAGCATAATCCCGTCCCTTTCCCGTCTCCAAAGCCAGGCCACAGAAAGCCAGAGAGAGCATCAGGAAAAAGATCATGGGAGCATCAGTGTTAACGGCATGGGATTGAAGCACAGCATGTGCTGGTGCCACGGCCAAGAAGAGGGCTGCCAATAGCCCCACACATCGGTTATGGAACCTACGACCGATGAGATAGACCTCGAGGACGGTCAATATTCCGAAGAGGGCATAGAATATCCGGACCCAAAGCAAACTGAGGGGGTCTGGCACAACTCCCTCATTTACAACAATGGTCTCAGCGAGGCCAGACAAGGAGGTAGACCTGCCCTGCATGGCACTCAAGGGGAAGTAAACTATATAGGCCAGTGCCAAGAAGTAGAAAGAGAGCGAAGGATACGTGAACCAGCCGGGGTTTAGGTCTCCTTCTCGGAGCATCTGTGCAACGATGCGTACATGCACTGGCTCATCTGGGTGGTAACTATAGGGGAGACCAAAATCTACTCCGTAAAGGCGAACGCCTACCGCAAGAAAGAGGACCAAAGTGAGAGATATTATAGGCCAGCGAGTTCGTAATCTGCTCACAAATCTATGCCCCTACTCTATCCGCCCCCGATGAGGCAAGCGTGCGCTTTGCTCCCCTTTGGCTCCTCAGCAGAAGGGATTATAGCCTGAGTTCCCTTCGTCTGTCAATTCCTTGCCCCGTGGCCTGCTCTTTGATATAATGGTATTGTGTTTTCTCTTTACCTAGCGATATCCCTTATTTCCGCGGCCACCCTCACCTTCGAGATCGCCCTCACCCGCATCTTCTCCGTGGCCCAAGGGTATCATTTCGCCTTCATGGCGGTGAGCCTAGCCCTCCTAGGCTTTGGAGCCTCAGGGACCGCCTTGGCCGTCTTCCCCAAACTCCTACGCCGGGATCTCCCTTCTTCTCTCTTTACATACTCCTTTCTCTTCTCTCTTAGCCTCCCGACTTGCTACCTTATCAGCAACTACATACCTTTCGATTCCTATCAGATCACCTGGGACCGCCGGCAGATCTTATATCTGGCTATATATTACCTCTCCTTGGCTCTTCCTTTCTTCCTGGCTGGGCTAACCATCGGGGCTCCTCTGGCCCTCCTAGTGGGCCAGGAGAGCCGGATATACTTCTTCAACCTGGCAGGTTCGGGCTTAGGGTGCATCGTGGCTTTAGTTTCGCTCTCCCTTGCGGGCGGGGAGGGAACGGTGGTTCTGGCCTCTTTGGGGGGCGCTCTAGCCGCTCTGCTCTTGGCCTATGGTCGCTCGCCGGGCAGAATAGCCGCTTCTATTGCGGTAGTGGTTGTATGGCTCTTGATTCTCCTCCGGCCGCCAGACTATTTTACCATTAAGATGTCGCCCTACAAGCCTCTCAGCAACTCTTTGCGGTACAAGGGAGCGGAACTCCTCCTCCGCCGTTGGAACGCTTTCTCGCGGGTGGATGTGGTTAAGAGCCCCGGGGTTCACGCTGCGCCGGGACTCAGCCCCTCCTACTTTGGCCCGCTCCCCACCCAATTGGGTATCACCACCGATGGGGATAATCTGCGGCCCCTCACCTCCGCTGCCTCCAACACTGATCTTCGTTTCCTAGATTATCTACCTGTGTCCCTCCCTTACCTGTTGCTCACCGAGCCCCGGGCTCTCATAATAGAGCCTGGAGGGGGGGTGGATCTCTTGGTCGCTTTGCGAAAGGGCGCCCACAAAGTCGTGGCTGTGGAAGCGAACCCCCTTATAACCTACGTGGCAAGAGACCTGTACGGGGATTTCGCCGGGGGGGTATTCCAAGATCAGCGGGTGACGGTGGTAAACGAGATCGGAAGAAGTTATCTCCAACGCACTGATGCCCAGTTTGACCTTATTCAACTATCTTTGTCCGATAGTTTTCGACCGGTGACCTCAGGGGCCTATAGCCTCCAGGAGAATTACACTTACACCCAGGAAGCGTTCACGGAGTATTGGGAGCACCTCTTACCCCAGGGGATACTGATGGTCCACCGATGGCTCCAGATGCCCCCCTCGGAGGGGCTGCGGGCCCTAGCCCTGGCAACTACAGCCTTGGAGAGGGCAGGAGTAGACCCCGGTCAGCATATCGCCGCCTTGCGCTCCTTCTCCACCATGCTTCTTCTCGTGAAGCGGAGCCAATTTACCCCTCAGGAGATCTGGAACATAAGAGAGTTCGCCTCCGAAAAGCAACTCGACCTAGTCTACTACCCGGACATGCCCATCGAGGAGGCGAACAAGATATATCTCTTAGAGAAGCCGGAATATTACCTCGCTTGTCAGGATCTTTTGAGAGCCCAGGATAAAGCGGAGTTCTATCGCGCTTACCCTTTCGATGTCTCCCCTCCTTCCGATGATAGGCCTTTCTTCTTCCACTTTTTCACCTGGAAACAGATCCCTGCCATCTTAGAGAGCCTAGGGAAGATATGGCAACCTTTTGGAGGGAGCGGATACCTAGTCCTCTGGGCGTTCCTCATCCTGGCCCTCCTAGCGTCGTTGGTCTTGATCATCCTCCCCCTCTCCTTCCTGAGAGAGATGGGGGGTAGAGGGATAAGGGGGCGGGTATTTCTTTACTTCTTCCTCTTGGGCCTCGGCTATCTCTTCGTGGAGATCCCCCTCATCCAGAGGTTCATCCTCTTTCTCGGCCACCCTGTCTACGCCTTGGGCACTGTGCTCTTCGCCCTCCTCACCTTCTCCGGCCTGGGCAGCCTCTCCTCCCCTAGGCTCCCCCTGGGCCGGGGGCTTCCTCCTTCTGGGAGCGATGATCTTTCTCTACCCCTTTCTTCTGCCTCATCTGTTCAGATCGCTCTTGGGACTAAGGTTAGGGCTCCGCCTTCTATCTTCTATTCTCATCTTGGCCCCCTTAGGCTTTCTCATGGGTTTGCCCTTCCCCAAGGGGATAGCGGTAACTAGCCGCCTCGCGCCCGGCCTCATCCCTTGGGCCTGGGGGATCAACGGTTGCGCCTCGGTCCTCTCCTCTATTTTGGCCTCCATGGGAGCGCTCACCTTCGGCTTCTCCTGGGTTCTGGCTTGCGCGGGGGGGGCTTACCTGGTGGGACTAGCGATTTTCTACCCTTTGGTGAGGGGCACAAAAGAGGCAAATAGCTAGTGTTCGCCGGTGAGGGGCACGAAACGGATCCACCCCATCACATTCTTGTAAAGGAACTCTTCACCCTCCCTTTCGACCAGCCAGAGGGTCTGGTAGGCACCAGGAGGGCCTACGGGGATAATCAGACGGCCGCCATCTTTCAGTTGCTCGAGGAGGGGCGGAGGTATGTGATCCGGGGCGCAGGTGACGATGATACCATCGTAAGGAGCGTGTTCTTCCCAGCCGTAATAGCCGTCTAGGTTCGCTGCCTGCACCTGGGTGTATCCTAACCGTTTGAGCCTTTTCGCCGCCAACTCCGCCAACTCAGGGATGATCTCCGCCGTGTAGACTTCATCTGTGATCTCCGCCAAGATGGCTGCCTGATAGCCAGAGCCGGTGCCCACCTCCAAAACCTTATCTCCTTCTTCGATATCCAGCAATTCTGTCATCACAGCTACCATGTAGGGTTGAGAGATGGTCTGGCCATAGCCTATGGGCAAGGGCTGATCGGCGTAGGAGTAATCCTGATATCCTGAAGGCACGAACTCGTGGCGAGGGATGGTGAACATGGCCTCTAACACCTGAGAATCCTTCACCCCTCGCGCCTCAATCTGTGAGCGCACCATCGACTCCCGAAGCCGACTGAACTCATCCTCCCCTGGAACCTCTGTGGTCGTGGCCGAAGGGGAAGGGGGAACCGCTATCTCTTCCTCTCTTACTTTACCCCTCATCACAGTCAAATAGAGGCCCAAAACGAGGAGAAGAAGGAACCCCAAGGCCAAAACGATAGTCACCTTCCTTCTCATCGCTCATCACCCCCATAGCCCTCGCTTCGCCATCCATATCTATCACTCTCTATTCTATTACTTTCCTTCCCGCATATCAAGGGTTGACGGGAGGTGTACACCGTGCTACTATGATGGTTGTGATATCATAAATAAGGGGGCGAAGATGCCAGAGAAGATGAGGGCGGTGGTCAAGACCGAGCCCGGGCCCGGGGCGGCATTGCTCACCGTGGAGATCCCTCAGATAGGGCCCAAAGATGTGCTGGTCAGGGTCAAGGCTACCTCCATCTGCGGGACCGATGTCCATATCTATGAGTGGAACGAATGGGCCCAAGGGCGGATTCATCCTCCTCAAATCATGGGGCATGAGTTCGCTGGCGAAGTGGTGGAGGTAGGAAGCCAGGTGAAATCGCTCAAGGTAGGGGACTTCGTATCCGCCGAGACCCATATCCCCTGCGGCCAATGCATCCAGTGCAAGACCGGCCAACAGCATATCTGTGCCAATCTCAAGATCCTGGGAGTGGATACAAACGGCTGCTTTGCGGATTATGTAGCCCTGCCGGAGGTAGTGGCCTGGAAGAATGATGAGGATATTCCCTCTGAGCTCGCTTCGGTGCAGGAGCCTCTAGGGAATGCCGTCTACGCTACCTTGGTCACCGGTGTGACCGGGAAAAAAGTAGCCGTTTTCGGCGATGGCCCCACGGGGCTCTTCTCAGTAGGCGTGGCTCGTGTGTCCGGGGCCGCTGAGATATTCGCCGTGGGCCGCCACCCCTTCCGCTTAGAGATCGCTAAGAAGATGGGAGCGGATATCGTCCTCAATGAGCATGAGGTGGACGTGGTGGATGCCATCCTCACCGCCACAGAGGGCATCGGAGTGGACATAGCCCTGGATATGGCTGGCTCCCAGGACTCCATCGACCAGACCTTGAAGGTGGTGCGTAAAGGGGGAAGGGTTACCGCCTTTGGCATACCCTCCGGCCCAGTTCAGATCGATCTAGCCAACGGCGTGGTCTTCAAAGGGATCACCATCCACGGCATCAGTGGCCGCCTGATGTTTGACACCTGGTTCAAGGCGGCCAACCTCCTCAAATCTGGCCGTCTAGATATCTCCCCGGTCATCACCCATAAGTTGCCACTAGATGAGTTTGAGAAGGGTTTCGCCCTTATGACCACCAGGCCAAAGATGTCGGGCAAGGTCGTCCTCTTGCCCTAATCCTAAGGAAAGGAGATAAGATGGCGAAGGATAAACTGGCTTTCCTCGATGAGCAAATAGAGGAGTTGAAAGAGCAAGGGCTTTATAACGTGATCCGGACTATCGAGTCGCCCCAGGGGGCGTGGATCACTGTAGATGGGAAGCGGGTGCTCAATTTTTGCGCCAACAACTATCTAGGCCTCTGCAACCACCCCCAACTTAAGGAGGCAGCCCAAAAGGCTTTGAAGAAGTACGGCGTGGGGCCAGGGGCGGTGCGGAGCATCGCCGGGACGATGAACCTTCACCTGGAGTTGGAGAAGAGGCTGGCCGAGTTCAAAGGGGTGGAGGCAGCCATCTCCTTGCAATCGGGGTTCTGCGCCAACCTAGCCACCATCCCCGCTTTGGTGGGGAGGGAAGATGTCATCTTCTCCGATGAGTTGAACCACGCCAGCATCATCGACGGCTGCCGCCTATCTCGGGCCAAGATCGTCCGCTTCGCCCATCGGGATGCCAAGAGCCTGCGGGAGGTCGTGGAAGCGGAGAGAGACTACCGTCGGGGTCTAATCCTCACCGATGGCGTCTTCTCTATGGATGGCGATATCGCTCCTCTGCCGGGCCTGGTGGAGGTCGCGGAAGAGCACAACCTGCTTTTTATGGTAGATGACGCCCACGGCGAAGGGGTCTTGGGGCGTGGCGGCCGAGGCGTGGTCGACCATTTCGGCCTCCACGGGAGAGTAGATATCGAGATGGGGACCTTATCCAAGGCCTTCGGCGTCGTGGGAGGGTACATAGCCGGCAGAAGGAAGATCGTGGAGTGGCTCCGGCAAAGGGGACGCCCCTTCATCTTCTCCAGCGCTGTCACCCCCGCCGATACCGCTGCCTGCATCGCGGCCGTCGATCTTTTGGAGTCCTCCACCGAACTGGTGGACAAACTGTGGGATAACACTCGCTATTTCAAAGAGGAGATGAAGAGTCTGGGGTTCGACACCGGCAAGAGCGAGACCCCCATCACCCCGGTGATGTTGGGAGAGGCATCCCTGGCTCAAGAGTTCTCCCGGCGTCTCTTCGAGGAGGGGGTCTTCGCCATGGCTATCGGCTACCCCACCGTCCCTCGGGGCCTGGCCCGAATTCGGGTGATGAACTCTGCCTCCCACAGTCGGGAAGACCTAGATAAGGGGCTTTCCATCTTCAAGAAGGTAGGAAAGGAACTGGGGGTCATCTAAGGGGTAAGTAGATCGGAATCTATAAAGAGGGGCAGGCGTTAACAGAGCCTGCCTCTCTTTGGAGGAGAGAGGCAAATCGTGGGAGCCAGAGAGAGCGATCGGTCTTTCATCCTGGAGAGGAGCAAAAAGACCGTCTGGCGAGACCTATCGCCCCCACGTCGAGAAGGGCCAGAGAAGGGGTTTGAAGGGGCTCATTAGCGAGATAAGAGGTGATCGAAGTCGGCCCCACCAAACGCTGGTGGCCAGGGGCGAAGAGAGAAGGTTCGCGGGCTACATCTGGTTAAGCGAGAATACCGACTACTTTACAGGGCAAAACCAAGCCTTCGTTCTCGACATCTATGTGGAGGAGAAGCAACGTAGAAAGGGGTTAGGGCAACGCCTCCTTTCCCTACGGGATCCTGTAAGGAGAACTGGCTGAGAGATGGGGGGGGATGAGCAAGAGACTTCTAGAGTGATCTTCTCAGAACTATCGTTGTTAGTAAGATCGCTGCGGGTATGGAGACTATCGAGGCGAGAAAAGGGAGGTCGGGGCGAAGAGCGTAGAGGTAGCCAGCGATGTAGGGCCCCGGAACCAAGGCCAGGCTGCGCAGGGTAGCGAAGAGGCCAAAACCTAGCCCCATGGAGGGGCTCTCTAATACCTTCCCCACCTGGGCCGAGGCGAGGGAGGCTAGAGCAGAGAAGGAGCCTCGTAGAAAATAGGCGCAGGCTATGATGAAGGGGAAGGGAAAGAGGAGCAATAGGCCAAAAGAGGCCCAGATGAGGAGTGCAGCGGCGATCATCCCCCACGCACCCCGTGAGACTCGGCCCAAGAAGATGGCTAAGAAGACCGCACCTAAGGATTGAGCGGTGGCTAAGGTGCCGATGAGGGAAAGGTCTAAGCCCCGCATCTCCTGCAAGAAATTGGGGGTTAAAGGCCAGCCCAGATAAGTCACTAAGTAGATGAAAGCCACCATAAAACATAACCTCCAAAACGGACCGCGCCTCAAGAGAGGTTTTATCCTCAAAGCCGCTGACTGATAAGATGCAGGCTGTTCCTTAAGGGGCAAAATGGCCAAGGTGGAGAGGACGATGAGGGAGGCGGAGAGAAGAAAGACGTTTCGCATCCCTACTCTTTCGCCTAACCACCCTCCTAAGGCCGGAGAGAAGATGATGCCCGTTGAGTAAGCGGCGGTCATCATGGTAAAGGCTCGATTTAGATCTTGCCCCTCGCTAGCGTGGGCGATATAACTGTCCATGGCTGGCCTAATAAAGGCCGACATGTAATAGAGGAGAAAACCGGGAAGCAAGGCACGCCAATCTGGGGCTACGGCTATCAAGATTATAGATAAAAGGCCCAATAGATAGCCGGCCAGCATAATCTTCTTCCGGCTATAACGGTCGGCTAGCAACCCGGCAGGGATGAAGGTGGCTGCCATCCCCATCATCCCTACGGAGATGACGAAGCCTATCTCTTCTGGATTAGCGCCCAGGCTTTTGACATAGAGAGGGTAGACATAGATCCACAGCCCTTCAGAGAGCCCCCATAGGAACATAGAGAGGGCGATCAGGCGGTTGTCGCGGCTGAGTTCGGCGAAAGGGGCGAGCCTCCAGATGGCTGGGGTGGGCGCCGATTCAGGCCGGTGATGGGGCATGGAATTTTCTCCTCTCTTGGCTTGACGAATTCTATACTAACTGGTCTAGGGGAGCAAGGGGGCTAAACCTCAGCCCTTCAGACCAGGTGATATAAGCAGAGGTTTTGTGAAAGGAGCCAAGATGATCCACCAGATGGCGGAGCGCATCAGGGAGAACGTGGAAAAGGTCCTATCTTTGTGCTGATCGTGCCCATCATCCTCTTTCTGGCCGTCATCTGGTTTACGGCCAGATCCCTTGCGGGAGAGCTGAACGCCCTGGACGATCTCCCTCCAGAAGCGGAGCAGGTGATGGTTTCCCACGGGATCCTGTAAGGAGAAGAACTCGCTGCCGTTGTCAGAGTGGATTTCCAAGATGAGGAATGGTAGGCGGCTCAAAATGCGGCGAAAGGCATCTTCCATCACCAGGCGGCTGCGTTCCAACACCGCTACGCGTTCACTCCAACCGGTAGCCACATCGATCATTTGTAGGGTATGCACATACTCGCCAGAAGCGCTGGGACCACAATGATGGACTAAGCCCACTTCGAAGTGGCCCGGTTGTTGTTCATCCCAGGAGATTCGTTTCAAATGGTCATCTCGTCCTCGTTGGGCATAGTTGCCCCGGTAACATTTTCTTTTGACAGAACTATGCCCCATTAGTAATATTTTACGTGAGTGAATACGTGATCTTGCCCACCAGTGCGCCCCATGTTATAATTTTAAGGGTGGAAGACGAAACCTATATGCGGGAGGCACTGGCCGAGGCGGAGAGGGCCTACCGGAAGGGGGAGATCCCCGTAGGGGCGGTGGCTGTCAAGGACGGGGTCATCATCGGCCGAGGGCACAACCAGAAGGAAGAACTGAGCGACCCCACGGCCCACGCGGAGATGACAGCCCTGAAGCAGGCTGCCCAGGCCCTGGGAGGCTGGCGGCTCACGGGGGTAACCCTCTATAGCACCTTAGAGCCTTGTCCCATGTGTGCTGGAGCCCTGGTCATGGCCCGGGTGGAGCGGCTGGTTTACGCCGTGGAGGACCCCAAGTCAGGGGCCTGTGGCTCGGTTTTCGACCTGGTGCGATCTCCTCACCTAAACCATCGGTTGAAAGTAAGTAAAGGGGTATTAGCGGAAGAGACGCAAGAACTCTTAGATAAGTTTTTCCAAGAGTTGCGGTGATAGCCTGGAGGGGTGCCGGAGTGGACGATCGGGGCGGTCTCGAAAACCGCTGTGGGGGGTAACCCCCACCGTGGGTTCGAATCCCACCCCCTCCGTTTATCCTGCCTGCCCCCCGGCCTGGCAAGTACCGGGGCAGGCTGGCACGTGGTAGGCCAGGGAGCGAATCCCGACGAAGTCGGGATGGGTCGAAGGGTTTATCCTGAGTGAGCCGAAGGGCCTGTTCTAAGCCTGTGGAAGGGCAAGCATGTGGTTCTGTTACATCGTGAGATGCTCCGATAGTTCCTACTATGTGGGGATCACCAAGAACCTAGAGTCGCGGGTCTCAGAGCACAATGCGGGGCGCGGCTCGGCATATACAAGAGCGCGTCGTCCCGTGCGACTCCTGTGGTACGAGGAGCATGAAACGCGAAGCAGCGCCACCAAGCGGGAGCGAGAAATTAAAAGTTGGAGACGGGCCAGGAAAGAGGGTTTGATTAGGGGGGCCATTGCCCTCGAAACGAAGGAGGTACTATGAGCAGGCGCCAGAATGTGCCGGAGGTAGATGCAGCGGCGGAATTCCTCGAGATCATTTCTGATTTCCGCGATCCACGCGATGCTGTTCGGGAGGCAATTAGCAACGCTTTCGACGCGGGCGCGGACACCATCTGTGTAGAGGCACGGGTTGAGAAGTTTGAAGGAGATGATGAGCTCGTCTTGGAATTTGAGGACGACGGCGCAGGGATGATACTAGGAGATGGGTCGGAATCTGACATACCCAGCATTAAGGCGTTCTTCGACTTGGGGCGGTCCACATGGAGAGTAGGGGAAAGGTACATTGGCAAGAAAGGTCATGGAACTAAGACATATTTCAACTGTAGGCAAATCGAGGTCTGCACCTGGAGAGAGGGCAAAGAAATCTACGCTCTTATGGACTCACCGAAACGATTCCTTTCTGAGGGCCAGGTGCCACCGTATGAATCTGAGGTAACGTCAGCGCCCAAGAATAGGCATGGGACAAAGATAGTGATCCGAGGTTACAACCGGAATGTCACAAGGGGATTCAGCCATTACGAACTCTGGGATTTCATCCTGTGGTTTACAAAATTCGGTTCTGTGGAACTGGAGGTGGGACGCGTAGAAAACAAGGACAAGAAGCTACGACTCACCGGCTTGGGGAGAGCCGAGCCCGAGGTGCTAGAATTTGGCCACCTATTTCCCCCAGAGAACTATAATCTGAAGGAGCTCAAGCGAGAGGACCCCGCCTCGCCCAGCAAGTATTTTGTCAAGAAATGGAGCCAATCGGCACTACCAGTGAGGGGGTTCCCTCATGTCAAGTTGGACATCGTCTTCTACATCGAGGGGGACAAGGCAAAGGCCTACAACCCGATGATCAAGCGCCGCGGGCGTCCCCCAAGGGAACCCATCACAAGGGAAGGCATGTACTCTGTCGAGGATAGATATGGATTGTGGGTCTGTCGAGACTATGTTCCAATTCAGCGGATGAATGACTGGATTGCCGTGGGTAAACAAGTGTGGACGAAGTATCATGCGTTCGTCAATTGTCAGGACTTCCATTTGACAGCCAATCGAGGAGATGTTGGGAATACCCCTGACGATTTGCTAAGTGCCATAGGTGAAACTGTCGAGGAGTGGTTTGCCACTCAGGTCCAAGGAGACAAGGTCTACAAACGATATAGTGAGGAACTTGAGCGCGAGAAGTCCTATCGCCTACCGCGTCAGGAGGAAACAGAGCTAAGGAAAAGGAAAGGCTTTGCGAGAAGGAAGAAGGTATTTCAAACCTCCAATGAGGCGCTCTTGGTGGCCAAAGAGATCAAGCTAATTGAGCCAAGGCAAGAGGCAGGGGTCTTCGGTCTATTCTGCACCCTATATGCCCTCAATCCGGACCTCTTCAATCTCCACATAGTCGACTATGACACACACAAGGGTTATGACGCCCTGGCGCTAGTCGACCTACCCACTTCTTTGAACGGACAACAATATCGGTTTGTGGAATTCAAGAGAGAGCTAGAGAAGGAATTCGATCATTCCTTTGACAGGCTCGCCGCGGTTGTCTGTTGGGATTGCAATCTTGGCGACGGCGACCCGGTAACTGACATCAAGGCGACTACGAGGACTCTCAAGATTACCAAGCCCGGACCCAGCACTGAATATACCAAGCACATGCTTGTCTCGGACATCGAACCCCACAATATCGAAGTCTACGTGCTGAAGGACTATCTCAAAGAGAGACTTGACATAGAGTTTAGACCGCGAGGAGTTGCTAGGCAATAGGTCGTCAGTGTTGTCCTATGGAGAGGTCGCATGTCCGGTCTAGTGCACAATCGGCGTGTAGGCGTGCTTGACAAAGGTCACTATTGAATTTATAATAATTCTGTACAGAAAAAGTAACGTAAGAGGTATGATATGGCTGTAAAGATTATGCCCGTGACTGATCTGAGGCAGAAGATTACCTCCGTGCTCAAGGAGTTGGAGGAGAGCGGCCAGCCCCTCTACATCACCCAATATGGCCGCCCCAAAGCGGTGCTCCTCAGTTACCAAGGCTATGAATCCCTTATCCGCGAATTGGAGGACCTGGGAGATAGCCTGAGCATCTATGAGGGGAAGGGGAAGGGCAAGCCATCTCGGCCCTACGAAGAGTTCATAGCCGAGGTCTCAACGCCTGCCAGTGTACAGAGTAAGGATTAGGCCTAGGGCAGAGCGGGAGATGAGGCGGCTTCCCCCCGAGGTCTTTGCTAGGATGGACGCTAAGATCCAAGGTTTGCGCGAAGATCCAAGACCGCCGGGAGTGGAGAAATTAAGGAGTAAAGAGGGCTGGCGGATAAGGGTAGGTGATTATAGAGTTATCTATGAGATAGATGACCGATCTCGCGAGGTGATGATTTACCGAGTTCAGCATCGTAAAGATGTTTATCGCCCACGATAGCGTGGAGAGGTCGCATAGTCCGGTCTAGTGCGCACGATTGGAAATCGTGTAGGCCGAAAGGCCTCGGGGGTTCAAATCCCCCCCTCTCCGCCACTTTCAAGTGCCACTTCCTGATCTGGGGAGTGGCACTTTTTGTTGCCACTTTCGCCTACCTCAAGGTATAATGGTCTGGGGGCACTACTAGAAAGGAGGAAAGATGGCGGAAGTTATCCCTGATACCGACAGCGTAGAGGTGGCAAAGATAGGTTTCGCCCACTGGGTGGTGGCCAGGGTGGATAACGCCTGGTCGATGGAAGATTACAAGGGGGTTGCCAGTCCCGAGGCCCACGCGGACAAGCTCCTGGAACTATTCGATAAGGCTTACCGAGCAGCCAGCAAAACCATAGAATAGGGTCATATAGAATGAACGGCATCCAGCGCCCCCTTCAGACTTCCCCGAGCACCTATGAGGTCACCACACGCGTCGATAAGCCGGGCGTCACTCCTTTCGCTGGACTTGGGAGTTGACGAGAGACAGAAAATATGGCCACTGTTTCTTTATCGTGACCCAGTTCCGGTAGGGGCACACTGTGTAGTCCAGTCCAATGAGTGCCCTTGGCAATCGTGTGGCCCAAGAGGACTCGCCGTTTGACTTTTGCTCACTCTTAGGGTAGCATTTCGTGAGGCCGTGCTAGACGGGGAGCCAGCGGTGCCCTGTACCCGCAATCCGCTATAGCGGGGTCGAACTCCCTCTCGAGGTCCTGAGTTGTCCGGGACTGCCGAGGAGAAGTAGCGTTGAAGGCCGGGTCCTGCGCAGCAGAAGCCTACGAACCCCGTCAGGTCCGGGAGGAAGCAGCGGTAAGTAGTCACTTCTGGGTGCCGCGGGGGCACCTGGTTGGAGCCAACTGGCCTAGGTAAGCCGGGCAGCCCGGATCGACAGAGGGTGCACGGCCTCTCTTTTCTAATCCAGGAGAGGCGGCCCGAACCTCACCCTCTCCCATACAGAGGTTCACTTTCATTGTCATCGGAACGCGCTATCTCTAGACCTGCGGCTCGCGCGCCGGAATTACCCCACCCTCTGGCTCGCTGGCGACCGCGAGAGGGGCTTCTGGTAATCTGCCTCCTCCTGGTAGCCACCTACGCCATGCACTACGCCTACATATCCACCCAAAGGGAGGTAACCCTATCCGTGGATGGTTACCCCCTCTCCTTCCGCACCCACCAGACCTCCGTGGATGCTTTCCTAGAGGAGATAGGGGTAGAAGTGAACGAAGCGGATATCGTCCTTCCTGGCTTTCACACCGATCTCGACGATCAAGTCGTTATCGAGCGGGCCAAGCCGGTCATCCTGGAGGTGGATGGACAGACCCTAGAACGATATACCCACAGCAAGACGGTAGGCGACTTTCTCTTGGAGACAGGGGTAGCCCTAAGGCCCCACGACCGGATCACCATGGAAGAGGTGGAGGTGGACCTAGAAACCCCCTTATCCTCGAGGCCTATATCGGTTCCGAGAGGTGTAGGCAAGGGTAAGACTATGCCCTTTTCCCCGAATCCGCTATCAACTCGGAGGATAGTCATCCATCGCTCCGTCCCCCTCCAACTCTTCGACGACGGCGTGCTCACCACCTTCTCTACCACCGCTCCCACAGTGGGAGAGGCCCTCAAAGAACATGGCGTTCTCATCTACCTGGGGGATCGAGTGAAACCGGGCTTAGGTACCCTCGTCTCCACAGGGGTGCGAGTCTATATCAAACGGGCGAAACCCTTGACCATCTTAGTCGATGGCCGGCGTATCGTGACCCGCACCCAAACGGAGCGGGTGAAAGAAGCCCTGGAGCAAGAGGGGGTCACCCTGGGGGTCAGGGATTACACTATTCCCGATAGGCTAACCCCTCTAACGGACAACATGACCGTGCAGGTGATAAGGGTCAAGGAGGAGTTCGTTATCGAGGAGGAGTCGATCCCCTTCGAGACGGTCCGGAGACCCGACCCAGAGTTGGAGATAGATCATCAGCGCCTAGCCCAACAGGGCGAGGAGGGGCTAAGGAGGCGGCTGATCCGCATACACTATGAGAACGGCCAGGAAAAAGAGCGGGTAATCACAAATGAGTGGGTGGCGAAGGAGCCTACCACCAAGGTAATCGCCTATGGGGGCGAGATAGTGGTTAGGGAACTGGAGGCACCAGAGGGGCCGGTCCGGTATTGGCGTAAAATCAGGATGCTGGCTACCTCATACACCGCGGCTACTGCGGGGAAATCTAGGGATAACCCCCGCTATGGTCTAACATATCTGGGCTGGAAGGCTACTAGAGGGGTCATCGCTGTCGATCCGCGGGTGATAAACCTCGGTACCAAGATGTACGTGCCCGGCTATGGGTTCGGCACCGCCGCTGACACGGGAGGGGCGATCAAGGGTAGACATATCGATCTGGCCTACGATGAGGGTAACCTGGTCCATTGGTTCAAGTGGGTGGATGTCTACCTCTTGGAGCCAGTGCCCCCTCCCGCGGAGATACGCTGGATCCTCCCCTGATGGCCCCCGAGAGGTGAAAGCGTGAGCCTAGGAGAGACCAGGCGGCTCCTCCGTGAGTTCAACATAAGACCCAAGAAGAGCCTGGGCCAGAACTTCCTAGTCAGCGACACCCTCCTTAGGGCCATAACCTCTGCCGCAGAGATAGACACAAAGGACACCATCCTAGAGATAGGGGCTGGCTTGGGAACCCTCACCCGTGCCCTCGCGGAACGGGCCCAGCGAGTCATCGCCCTAGAGGTCGATGAACGGCTTTTCCTCCCTCTCCGCCAGGTGCTCCAAGATTACCCCAATGTCGAGATCGTGCAGGGCAACATCCTAAAGATCGATCTGGCTCAACTCCTGGAAGGCCCAGGAGAGGTCCCAAAGGAAGTCAACTACAAAGTAGTGGCTAATCTCCCCTACTATGCTACCTCCGCCATCCTGCGCCGCCTTCTAGAAGCGGCGCGAAAGCCGCAACTTCTGGTGGTGACGGTGCAGCGGGAGGTAGGCGAGCGCTTGGTGGCGGGGCCCGGGCAGATGAGTATCCTCTCCGTCAGTGTCCAATTCTATGGGTGGCCGCGGATCGTGGCCCGAGCCCCAGCGAGGGCCTTTTATCCCCCACCCAAGGTCGCTTCCGCCGTGGTGCGCATCGATGTTTATGAAGAGCCTCCCGCCGAGGTGGACGATGTAGAGGCTTTCTTCTCCCTAGTGCGGGGCGGTTTCGCCCAGAGGCGGAAGTATCTCAAGAACTCGCTTCCCCCGAGGTTAGAGTTGTCGGCCGACCAGGTAACCTCCGCCCTGCGCCGGGCAAAGATCGAGGAGACCCTCAGGCCTCAAGCCCTGAGCGTGGAGGATTGGGCTAGGCTCTATCAAGAACTGGCCCCCAAATTACGATAGCCCCTAAAGAAGAGTAGAGGCCCTTGAGAAGTCTCCCTTTCTGTCCCCTAGAGCCCAAATTAGGAAGCACCGCTTGTGTCAACTCAAATGAAAATGTTACCGAACGGAGATGGTTCTTTTCCCACAGGGATACTTTACGTACAAATGATAATGTTACCGGGATGCCCTCTTCTTTCTGGCTCTGAATAGGTGTAGATAGCGTTTTGTAAACGTCTTCCGTCTTCTCTGGAACAGCACCAGGCAAACGAAAGATATGATCGATTAGGTGGTAAATCTCTTTACGCAACTGTCGAGGGTTGACCTGGTCCCGAAGAGTTCGAAGCTGCTCCTTTTGTTCCTCAGAGATCACACCGGTTTCAGATAGGCGGTCAAAAGGCGTCCTTACAGGATCCCGAGGGATTTGAGCTTGGTCGAAGCGGCGTTTGATCCGTGAAGGTTGGCCATCGGCAGAGGCCAAGGTTTTCTCTGTAAGGCGCATGACAGGCTGTACGATAGTATCCCTGTGGGAAAAGAAGTTGTAATAGAGCCACAT
>DFBK01000075.1 GCA_002366595.1 Anaerolineales bacterium UBA3082
TTCCCTCTGACGTTCTCCCCTTCGTGCAGGCGCTCCAAGGGTTACCCAACCTCCTGGTCGAGGGGATCTTTACCCATTTCGCCATCGCCGATGCGGAGGATGCCCACGGCATCCCCGGCTGGGGGAAGGAATATACGCTCCGCCAACTGGGGGCTTTCAAAGGGGTAGTGAGGGAGTTGGAGGCTAACGACATCCATATCCCCCTCATCCATGCGGCTCATAGCGCCGCCATCTTCACTCTCCCTGAATCCTACTTTAATCTGGTGCGGCCAGGGATAGCGATCTATGGGCTTGCCCCTTCCTCAGAGGTCCCTTGTCCTGATAGTTTTAGACCGGTTCTCTCTTTCAAAACCCAGATCGCCCAGGTGAAACGGCTGCCGGAAGGGAGTTACATAAGTTATGGCTGCACCTACCGCACCGAGAGGCCCTCCTCCATCGCTGTCATCCCTGTGGGCTACGCCGATGGTTTCCGCAGGGGTCCCAGAACTTGGGGCGAGGTTTTGGTACGGGGCCAGCGGGCGCCAGTGGTGGGGCGGGTATGTATGGATATGAGCATGATCGATGTCACCGATATCCCCGGGGTTCGTCAGGGGGATGAGGTGGTCCTCATCGGCCAGCAAGGGGAAGAGAAGATTACCGCCGAAGAGGTGGCGGATAAATTAGGCACCATTAACTACGAGGTGGTTTCTGAGATCTTGGCTCGGGTGCCGCGAGTGACATGAGAACTCTACTTCTCGGAGAAGAATAAACGGACATGGGAGTAGATCCATGTCCGTCTTTTAGGAAAAGTGGGCTACTTGTTGTGACCTCTTCCCAGCCCATGTCCCTTTCCTTGCTCCCAGCCACGAGGGACCCCCGGTCGGTCCCTGCCTCTTTTTATTTGTAGTTGGAGGGTCCCGGTGTCTGTCACGGTTCGTCTGGACATGATCGCTCCCAGGTTGCGGCCTCTGTTGCCCGGGGTCAGATCTAACTCCTTGGCTATCTCCCCCCACCCTAGTCCCTCTTGGTGGTCGGCAATGATCTCTTCTGCGCTTGTGTTACTAGATTGGGCTAGAAAAAGGGCCATGGCGATCTCGCCGTAGCTTATCCCTTCATCGTGCCAGGCCTGCACTTGCGTGTAGTCGAGGCCGGAGAACTCGGCGATCATGGCGGCCACGGGGTTAGTTACAGTGAGTGTGGGCGTCGGCCCTTGGAGAGTAAGGTGGGGGTTGCTGACCGCAGGGGAGGCCGCTAACACTCTCGTCGCCGTAAGGAGAAGCAGCGCTCCCACAAAGAGTGCCAGAGTTAAGATCTTCTTTCTCGTCATCTTCCTCTCCTGTCTAAGTATTTGATCCGTGCTATAATGTTAAAAAGACTATGCCAGAAACCTGGGACTTTTCATATTTAATGCCGTATGACAGGGTGAAAGGATACGGGTACGAACTATTGATCTGCTCAGCAAAGGGGCAATATCCGTATCTTTTCACACTCTGCAGCGGTATAGGATAACGGATAGCGAGTTTGGAAAGTGCCAGATGAGGAACGGCTTATCCGGCGGGCTAGGGAGTGCGATCCCCAGGCTCTTGCCATGCTCTATCGCCGCCATGTGGGCGCCATATATCGGTATATCCATCTACGCGTTGGTCGGGAGGATCTGGCCGAGGATTTGACCGCTGATGTCTTCCTTAAAATGCTGGAGGGGATAGAGTCGTTCAACTATCGAGGGGTGCCTTTCGCCGCCTGGCTCTTCCGCATCGCCCATGATCGAGTGGTGGACTACTTTCGCCATCAGGCCAGGAAAGAAACCGTCTCCCTGAGCGAGAGGCTTAGTGCTCTTGGTGAAGGTCCCTTGGCTATGACGGAGGCGGCGTTGGCTGGGGAGCGCCTTCGCCAGGCCTTCGGGCGCTTGACGGAGGAGCAACAACAGGTGATAGTTCTCAAGTTTGGAGAAGGGCTCACCAATGCGGAAGTGGGGCGGTTGTTGGGGAAGAGCGAAGGGGCGGTAAAGTCTCTTCAGCATCGGGCCTTGACCTCGCTGAGGCGGTTCTTGGAGAAAGAAAGGTGATGGAGAGAAGCAGGGGAGGGTTTTTGGAACCGGTGGTCATCTCTTGGGATTAAGAGGTCTCGAGGAAAGACTTCGTCGAGAGGCGTAGTGAACGGATGGTGAAAAAGGGCCTTGAGTCGTTACTGGACGAAAGTTTAGAGCGCCTTCGCAAGGGCGAAAAGTTGGAGCCTTCAGCCGAAGAGTTAGAATCTCTTCTCGAACTTGCTAGTCGCATCCAGGATATCTCAACTCCGCCAACAGAGGCCTTCGTGGGCGACTTAGAAAAACGGCTGGTTGAGAGGGCGAGGGCTCTCCAGCGGGCCAGGAGGCGCTCTTTCTGGGAGCGCTACTTGAATTCCATCTTTTCCCTTGGAAGGGTGAGGAGATGGGCAGCCGTCCTGGCCGTGATCCTAGCCCTGGTGCTAGCCAGCGCCGGTACCGCCATCGCAGCGCAGAGCAGTATACCCGGAGACCCCTTATATCCTGTAAAGAAGGGGACCGAAAGGCTACGGCTCCTGGTGGTTCGTGACCCGTCGNNGGAAGACTCATCTCCGCTTGGAGTTCACAAGGCGTAGGACGGAGGAGATAGAAGCGTTGGATGACAGAGGCGAGGAGGTGGAGGAAAGCATCTTGGTGGAACTGGCCACGGAAACAGAAGAAACGTTGGAGGAGATAGAGGTAGCCCCGGAGGGGAATCGCGAGACCCTCTTTGAGAAGTTGGTCCATCTTACGGAGCGCCAGCAGGAGGTGCTTCAAAGGGTCTATGACCGTGTTCCGGAGCAGGCTAAGCCTGCTCTGGAGA
>DFBK01000034.1 GCA_002366595.1 Anaerolineales bacterium UBA3082
GAGGGTTTGAGATCCCAGATGTGCGCCCTCTACCCGAGCGTCGCATACGGCGGCAGCGGCTAGGACAGCGGTTAAATGCTGGGCCGCCAGCCCGGGGTTCTTCCTCCTCACCCGGATATTTACCATCTTTAACGGCTTGCCGGTGACCGCAGCCAAAGTGAGGGAGGTGCGGAGTATCTGCCCTCCCCCCTCCCCATAAGAGCCATCGATGGTGATCATTAACTACTCTTCAAGCCATGGCCTGTGCTTTTAAGAGACCAAAGATGCTCCTGGGGCATCGAACCCCGCTTTATTTACGCCCGAAGAACGGTTCCTAGACGCGCTCTGGGATGAAGAAGCACCCGCTTGATGAAGCCCTCCTCCTTTCCAGAGATGAAGCGCACTTCCAGAGAGGGCTGTCTTTCCACAATTCGACACATAATACGCACTTTGCCTAACATGCCTCCGGTCACATCGACCGTAGGCGAACCGGCCAACACGCCCTCCAGTTGGGGCAGGTCGGCAGGGGAGATCCGCTCTAGCAAGCGAGCCTCGGGGTCCACCTCTGGGTCGCCAGCATAGACCCCCTCCACCTCCCCAGCCAGGATTATCCGCTGGGGCAAGAGATGCGATGAGAGGTAGGCGAATATCTCCTCCGTCGATATGATGGCGCTCCCTTGTTCCTCGTCGAAGGCCACATCACCATAGACCAAAGGAACGAGCCCCTGAGCGAGAGCCTCCCCGATAGGTTCGATCTCCAGGTGGATCAACTCCCCACCCCGACATCGAGCGGACGCGGAAGGCTGGAAGGATATGACAGGTACCCCCGTCCCTAAGAAGATATCGGTCACCAGCCGGTTGAGGCGCGCGGCAACCGCCCCTGTCTCGGCGAACCCCCACCACTCCTCTTTCAACCCTTTATGGACACCGTACTTCCGGGCGGGATAGTGGCCGAATGAACCGCTGCCGTGTCCCAGAAGGAGTCGAAAAGCCCCCTCTCCAAGCGCCTCCTTGACCTCTCGGGCCGCCCGCTCGATCACCTCCCGGCGAGCCGTCTCCCGCACCGATTTCTCCGTGATGAGAGAACCGCCCAGTTTCAGAAAGATGAGTTCCCCCAAGATACCTCCCTAGAAGAGGTGCTCCTCGATGAGCCTAGCCCCCTGGCCAGGCCGGCATACTATGACTTGCTTTACCCCTTCCACCTCCCCCAGCGCCCTCTCTATCTCTCCCACATAAGGGGGTAAAGTCAAGAGATGGACATTTGGGCCCGCGTCGATGGTGAAGTAGACAGAACGTCCCTCCTCCCTCCAGTTGCGAACCTCTTTCATGACCCTCACCGTGGCCGGTGTCCAGTAGAGAAGGCTAGGCTGCGAGGTCATCATGATGGCGTGCAAGGAGAGGGTCTCCCTCTCGGCCACGGAACCCAGACTCTCGAAATCACGAATCAGAATGGCTTCCCTCACCCGGTCTAAGTCCTCCCTCACCTGGGAGAGCCTAGCCGAATATAGGGGACTACTCTGGGCCAACTTGTGGCCTTCGGAAGAGGCTACCTCTTTGGCCTCCGTGGAGACCAGGGCGATGCAATCGCAGATCTCCCAATGCTCCGGAGGGGCGATCTGTGAAGCGAAGGAATCCTCATGTTTGGCCCCCGCCACCCACTCCACATATCCTCCCCATATGGAGCGGGTTGCTGAGCCTGAGCCCAAGCGCGCCAAAAGAGAAAGTTCCCTATCCTCTAACTCCATCTCTAAAGCCGCAGCGGCGGCCAAAGTGAGGGCGGCGAAGCCAGAGGCTGAAGAGGCCAGCCCCACCCCGGTGGGAAAATCGTTAACTGAGACCACCTGGGCTTTGAGAGGCTTCCCCGCTAGGGTACGCAGGCGATCGAGATGGGCCACGATCCGGGCCTTGGCAGCCGGAGATGGCTCCTCCCCATCAACCTCGATCTCGTCTTCCGCCAGCGCAGGAGAGAACTCCACGGTGGTCACCGTGCGTAGCCTATCCAGGGTCATGGATATGCTGCCGTTCATCGGCAGCCGTAAATCGTCGTTTAAGTTCCCCCAATATTTGATGAAAGCGATGTTCGCCCTGGCGACAGCAGTCCCCTTCATCCCCCTCCCCCACCAGTCCGAGGCTTGCGCGAAAGAAGCAGAGCCACCGCGCGTTCCTCAGCCAGTAATCTATGAGAGAGGCCCTTGGGCATCCTGGCTATCTCCCCGCACTTGATCTTCGCCCGCCCCTCGTCGGTCTCCAACTCCACTTCCCCCTCCAGAAGGAAAAGAAGGAAAGTTTGGGGGTTCCGTCCCCCATCTGATCTCCCTTGGTAGACCACCGCCTTAGCCACGAAACCATCTACTGAGGCCAAGTCCAGGGGTGAAAAGGGAGCCAAACCTTCCGCCGCTTCCTTAACGCTCACTTTATCCAGCGTACCCTGGCCTCGGAGGACGAAGAGCCTCCTTTTGCCATCTTGCCGATCGGAGAAGAGCCTCCGCTCGAAAAGGAGGACCACAGACCGGATAGAAGAGGTCGAGCGATGGGTCACCCCCTTGGGCACTACGGCCAACTCCCCAGCGCGGAGGGTATGATTACCCCATTCGCTCTCTAACGAGATCTCCCCTTCGTAGACAAAGAAGAGTTCATCCTCGTCGATATGCTTGTGCCAGGCTATACCCCCCTTACAGAGAAAGAGCCGGGCCGCAAACTCCTCCACCTGGGCTAACTCCACGAGCATATACGGCTCCGTCAGTTTCTCGGCCACGGCGGTTAGGTCCACTTTCTGGATCATGATGACACCTCGGTCGCGATCACCCTCTGGGCACCCCCTCGCTCCCAGGCGGTCGTTACCGCCTCTCGGGTTCTCTCCTCGATCAAGGCGATGACGCTTCCGCCCCGTCCTGCTCCCGAGAGTTTGCCCCCCAGGGCACCGGCCTCCCTAGCCACTTTAACCAAACCATCCAGTTGGGGAGAAGAAACCCCTAGGTCTTGAAGAAGAGCCTGGTTTTCGTCCATCAGTGACCCCAATCGCTCCAGGTTACCCTCTTCCATCTCTTCCTTCGCTCTCTCCGCGATCCGGCCTATCTGGTCGAAAAGGGTTTCATATCTGGAAGGCTCCCTCTCCCATCGGCGGCGCACCTCCCCTACCACCACCTTGGTGGGGCTTTTTACCCCCGAATCGCCGATGGCCAAGAGGAAAGGTTTCCCCACCTTGAAGATCTGAGGGAACTCGCCCCTTACAAAGTAGATGGGCCGCTCATAGGAAATCACCGTATTATCGATGCCGCTGGGGGTGCCATGATGGAACTTTTCCGCCTCATAAACCAGAACGGAGACCTCCTCAGGGCCCAATTCTCGACCGAAATGCTCGCTTAACCCTCGAACCAAGGCGGTAGAGACCGCCGCCCCGCTCCCCAGGCCACGGGCTATGGGGATGGTGGAGGTGATGGTGATGACCAGGGGAGGCGGACAACGAACCCCTAGGTACTCAAGGGTACTCTCCACCAGAGAGGCGACCGGCTCCAGAGCCTCGTCAACCGGCGATTCTCCCAAGGTATGGCTGAGGCCCAGATCCTTCGCTTGAATTAAGACACCATCCACGCCCCTTTCCACGGTCACCCGCGCCCCTACCTGGGTCACGGGTACCGCTATGGCCGGTCGGCCATAGACCACGGCATGTTCGCCGAAAAGGATCACCTTACCCGGTGCGAAGGCCACAGCCATCTCCAAAATCTAGTATATCACAAGGGAGGGGCACTTCAAATCGGCCCTCAGAGCGTTTCCTCTTCCAGCCTCTTGAGCCTTTCCCTCATCCTCTGCCAATGGGTGCCTCGCCAGTAGATCTTACCGCACTGGGGACAGAGGCTGAACCGCTCCTGCGTCCGGAAGACGTAAGGGGGGACCCGCCCCCAGACCGCTTCCTTGGCTACCCCTTGCAATGGGCTGTTGCAGACCGAGCAACGGCTGAAAGACCTGTCTAGGTTCAGGTTCAAATCGTGGAGGAGTTGGCGAATCTGCTCCCTGAAGTCGTCGCTTTCGATGAAGAGGCAATCTACCCCCCTCCGTCTAAGCATCTCCCGGTCGCGGGTGAGGACCATTCGTCCTTGGGCGCGGGCGATGCGCACCAGGTCGTTATCGTCCAGGGAGGAGAAGTAGAGGGCGTCGTAGCCCAGGATGCGGAGCCACTTGGCCAGCCGGCCCAGCATGGAGTCCACTAGGAACTTCATAACCTTATTATAACAGGCTTAGGATGAAAAGGTGAAAAGGCCCTTCGCGTCGCTCCCTGGCCTGCCACGTGCCAGGGCAGGCAGGACAGGTGAGTGGCAGGTTTTTCAGGGGGGGATATGGAATGGAGGCTTTAGCCGGGCCGCCTAAAGACAAGTTTAGCTGCTATAGCGGCGTCTTGATTCTCTTAGATATAAGGCCAACTGTTTGACTTCTAGATTCTGGACCCTAAGGGATGATTCAAACTCGGCGCGGGATTGCTCAGCAACAACGTCTACTACTTGTTTCATCTCTGCTAGACTGGTAGCGATACTGGCAGGTCTGTTTCGAAAGCCTGGTGATCCGTAGACTTTGGTGAGATACTCGATGCTCTTCGCCATAACTATGGTGAAAACGTCTACTGCGTTGATCGCCATGCCAGATTCAAGCGTCCTACGTGTCCAATAGACAGCATCGCTTAATATCTGTTCTTCCAGGTTACTTGTCTTGCCTTCATTCCACCCACTGGGTTGTTTGCGACAGACAAGAATTGCATCATAACGGATGTTCCCACCACTACTGTGAAAACCGCTTTTGCCTTCCGAGCGCACAAGCGGACTGGCAGAAATATAGAATCCGGCATCCAACAAGGTCTCAGCAATGCTCTCCCACGCCCACGTCTTATTGTGGTGAAAAGTGAAGATCATCAGACTTTCGTCCTTGAGAACCCGATGGCATTCCTTGAACACACGTGTCAGACCTTCTCTAAAGAAGGCAGTTGTCTTCCCTAGGTTATCGCTCTTAACAATCTCTTCGGGGCGGCGGGAGAGTTCAGGCCGAAACCAAGGGTATACATCTTGCAGTGCCAATCGTAGCCACACATAAAAGAAGTCGGCCAACTCAGAGTACTGCACATTATCAAAATACGGTGGGTCCGTAATAACCGCATCTATCACTCCGTCGGGTATGAAAGATAGGTCTTCCGAGTTGCTACACTTGAGCAAAGCAACCTTATCTGCATTTAGCAGCTTGTCAAAGGTTTCTACTGGTTGCCCTTCGATGGATTCCGCGCCCGTCCGCTTGCTGAATCGCCTCCCCCTGAGGTCAAAGAGCCGCTCATAGGGCTGTTGGCAATACTCCTTTGCGCGCCGAACTTTCCGAAAGCACTTGACAAAGGTGCCACGCCCATAAACTGTGCCCCACACGTTGTTCTCGGTCGGGCGCTCAATAGGATGGTAGGCATGAAACCCGAAGAGAGGTGAGATTTTGTGCCATCGAATTTCGTATTTGCAAAACATAGTGTTCGTCTGCAAACAGTCAGAAAAGGCGATAAGCATTAGTTCACGGATGTTCTGGTCTGGCAATGCAACGATTTCTTCCAACAGCCTTGATAAGCAAAGTAGCTGTCGCTCATTAAACATCTGCCAAAAGTACTCATAGCCATGATTGACAGGGCGTGGGTCACTGCGTCCTTCGACTGGGATACGCTGCTCCGGCACAAGCAACTTATACCTACTCCGGACAAACTCTTCCTTTGCCCTTTCCCACAGGGCTGTGTCGTAGCTGTCGACTCTCTTAAAGAACCGACCGCACGTCCGGCAGTATCCTTCGAGAGCATGGAGCTCTTCCCGCAACTTTGTTCCTCTGCGCTGAACCGCATCTATAATCCGTTGCTTCTCCCCACACTCGGGACAGCGGAAAAAGCCTCTCGAAGATACTCCTTGGCGAGGATCAAAAATCTCCCCACATTCGGGACAGCGGGTTTCAGGGTCGTATCCTTTAGTCTCGACAATCTGAAAGCAATGAGGACAAAAGGAGACGTTGATGTTATTGCGACGGGAGAGTTCGAAGTTTGGGAATAGTTTCACCTCGGCGCCACATCCACTACACGTCGCAATTTTGACCCAGAAGAAATACATCACCTCGGCCTCTCGACCACATGGACACCTGGTCTGGTAGTATTGTCTGATGAATTGAGAGGCTTTAGCTTCTAAGTGCTCAAAGGCAGAGTTCAAAGCACCCAGATCAACAGGCTCGATCTCTTTCTTCGTGACAAACCATGCTACCGGATTAATGTCAACACCAACAACTTTGCAACCTAAGCGAAGCGCTTCCGCAATAGTGGTACCGCCGCCCATGAATGGGTCCAACACCATCTTCCCTTGAAGGTCTGCTCCTTCGCAAAACCGACGCCAGACAAGATCTTCAGGACCTTTATGGTCGCTAAAAGCGGAAAGTGTGATCAGGCGGAAGACGCTACCTAGCCGGCGAGCCCACCACTTGTGCATCCGATAGATGGGCCTTTTCGCATTACCTTCAGCCATCGCTACACGATTGAGTTGTTCAACTGGTAAAGTTTTTTCGACAAGTTTCACGATGCCCTCAAGAATTCCGCTCCAATAAGCACTCCCACATGGTGTCGCCGCTCCGGCCATACAGCTTTTCAAATTCCCTGGTAAGCTCGTCGATCTTGGCTTCAATGATCTCGGAGAGGGTTAGTCCTTTCGGGTCCTTGAAGCTCTTGCCAACTTCGGCAGCAATCTCAAAGAGGTCATCTATGCAATCGGGATCACCTGAGATGAATTCCCAGAATTGTCTTCCCGATATCCAATCAACGCCACCCTCCTCTTGAACGTACTTTCTCACAATACTGCTCACCCGCCTCACATTGCCATAGCACATGCCGTAAAGGGCCACCGATCCTACGTTTCGCCTCTGGGCAGAACGGAGCAAGTGAGCAATTCTTACCCCCAAATCCTTTGGGATCGTGTTGGGACCACTTTTGATTTGAATATGGTAATGTATGTCTCCCTTCGTCTTCAGAATGTCGGCCCCCTCCACACCGGTGCCTTCAGAGAACAATTTCGCTGCATTCTGAAGAGCGGTGCCGAACGAAGTAACCGTCCCTCGCTCAAACCTTTGATTGACCAGCCATCTGACTATGGCTCTCGAGTTGTTGAGATCGAGTTCCTGTGCTAGAAGGCGAATAAGGAAGGGATTGATGTCGAATCTTTCGATCTTTAGTTTACGTATGGTCCTTGCACGATTCACCAAGAACTTCTCGAAGATTTTCCTAACTTGTTCACGTTTTGCGTCATCCAGTGGCATTGTTCCCCCCTGCACAGAATCCAGTGCGTGAGACTGGTGGACGTCCTCGCTTGGCAGGTATATGGCTCGATCAAATCGGAGCATCACAAACCATTATACCATGACGCACATAGTATCTCAATGCAACGATACGTCGGGCTGAAGTTCTGACGCTACAGAGACATGGGCAGGTATGGAAACCTGCCCTACATTTGCTTACAGCACGCTGACCGGGTCCACGTCCACCCGCCAGCCTCGGGGGAGGGGCATATCCTTTAAGAGGGGGTAGGGGTCCTGGGCCCGGACGATGATATGCCAACGGTAGTTCCCTCGCAGGCGAGCGTGGAAGGCCGGTGCCGGGCCGATGAGGTCTACCCCAGGCAAGCCCAGCCGCGCTATCTTGTTCTGGAGAATGCGATGGAGCCTCTCCGCATCCTCCTGGCAGCGCTGGTAACTCCTCCCCACGCGGATGAGCCTCACCAGCCTCTTATAGGGCGGGTAGCCCTGCTCCCGGCGGAAGGCGAGTTCCTGGCGATAGAAAGCCTCATAGTCGTGGCCGCTGGCCGCTTGGATGGCGTAATGGTTGGGGGTATAGGTCTGGACAATGACTTTTCCGCCCAAGATGCTCCTCCCGGCGCGCCCGGCTACCTGGGTCAGAAGTTGAAAGGTCCGCTCCCCGGCTCTAAAGTCGGGAAGGTGTAAGGCGGTATCCGCCGTGACCACCCCCACCAGGGTGACCAGGGGCAGATCCAGCCCCTTAGCCACCATCTGGGTGCCGACCATCACATCGGCTTGGCGGCTGATGAAGCGCTCCAAGATGGCCTCGTGGGCCCCCTTTCGCCCCGTGGTATCCCTATCCCAGCGTATGGTGCGAGCCTGGGGGAAGAGCCGCTCCACCTCCACCTCCACCCTTTGGGTGCCGATGCCGAAGTATTTAATCCGCTTGCTCTGGCAATTAGGGCAGACCGTGGGTGGTCTGCTTCTGCGGTTGCAGTGGTGGCAGACCAGGTCTTCCCCCGCGGAGTGATAGGTCAGTGGTACCTGACAGCGGGGGCACTTAATCACATGGCCGCAATCGCGACACATAACGAAGGTAGCCGCCCCCCGACGGTTGAGGAATAAGATCACCTGCTCGCCCGCAGCTAAGGCTTCCCTCATAGCCGCCTGAAGAGCACGGCTGAAGATGCCCCGATTGCCAGCCCGAAGTTCTTGGCGCAGATCCACCACCTGGACAGGCGGGAGATCCATATATCTAGCCTCGTACCCCTCCTCCAGTTCCCGCACCGCATATCTGGTATCGGGGACGCCGTACTTGGCCTTCTGCTCCTCCAGCCCTTTTCTGTGGCCCATGATCCGCTGGGGGAGGGTCAAGAGATGGTACTCTCCCCTCTCCGCGCGGTAGTAGGTGCCTAGATCGGGGGTGGCGCTCCCCAGAACCACCTTCGCCCCCGTCAACTCCCCAACTTTTATAGCCACATCCCGCGCATGATAGCGGGGGGTCTTCTCCTGTTTATACGACCACTCATGCTCCTCGTCCATGACGATGAGGCCCAGATTAGGCAAGGGAGCGAAGACGGCGGAACGGGAGCCGATGACGATATCGACCTGGCCGTCCCTGGCCCGTCGCCAGGTGTCATACCGCTCTCCCAAGGAGAGTTTGCTATGGAGGACGGCTATCCGATGTGGAAAACGGGCCCCGAAGCGGCGGATGGTCTGGGGGGTGAGGGCGATCTCAGGTACGAGACAGATGGCCTGCTCCCCCCGGGCCAAGACATCCTCTATCACCCGCAGATATATCTCCGTCTTTCCGCTGCCCGTCACCCCATGGAGGAGGAAGACCTGAGAGGTGGGGGAGTCGAGGCTCTGGGAGATGGCTTTGTAGGCGACCTCTTGGGGAGGGGTGAGTTTGGGATGGCGGGTCAAGACGAAGGCTCGGCCGGCTAGAGGGTCTCGCCATACCTCCTCTTCTAGGAGTTCGATTAGCCCTTTCTCCTCCAGGGCCTTGAGGACGCTGCTGCTTCCCCCCACTTGGCTGTATATCCCGGAGACGGAGGCCCCATCGTTTTGGGCCAGATATCCCAGGGTAGCCCTCTGCTTTGGGGCCCGCTTCAAGGACGCCATAAGTTCATCGTCAACCTCCACCTTGAGCCAGGCCACCTTCTTCCTCTTGGGCCTCACCCTGGGGGGCTCGAGATGGGAACGCTTGAGGATTAGCCCCTGCCCCACGAGCCCCTCGATGGCCTCTCTTGTCTCCGGTATCTTGAGCCTTCGAGGGAGGAGATCGAGCCTTGTCTCCCCTTCCCGTTTTAGGTAGTCGAGAATAGCCTTCTCCTTTTTTGTCAGGTGAGAGGGCAAAGCCATATCGGGGGAGAGGCTTATCATCATCCGGGTCCGGCGGCCCAAGCCTGGGGGGAGCATGAGGAGAAGGGCATCTATCAGGGGAGAGAGGTACTGGCGGCTTATCCAGCGGGCCAGTTCTATCTGGAAAGGGAGGAGGACCGGCTGGGGCGTGGCGATCTCCTCGATGTCGCGGGTCTCCTCCACCGGGGAGGTATCGCTTATAGCCAGGACAACCCCCTGCATCGTGCGGGGGCCGAAGGGGACGCACACTAGTTGCCCCGGAGCCACCAGGCCTTCGAGGTGGGAGGGGATGGAGTAGTGGAAGGTGGGAGCCAGGTGGGAATAGCCGGGCGCGAGCCCCTCGTCGGTTTTTGGCCGCCCTCGGAGAGGGGCGTTAACGGCGATTTCTGCGAATTTCACTTTCCTGTCCTGCAGGGGACACTAGCTCAAAGACTTTAGCGGGGGTAACCGCGGCAAGGAAGGTCCCAACTGCGTCTATCTTGAAGGGTCAAAGTCTACCCAATTCGGTGATTATCTTGCTGCACTCTGCCAAAGCTTTGGTAGTCATATTGGGGAGATTTCTGATGAAATCATCATAGTCTGCTTTTCTTCGATTTTCCCGCAGGCGATTCAAATTTGCACCTATCTTCTTTCGCGATCTATGACGGCTACGCTGGAACAGGTCTGAAACGATTCTGTGCGCTTCGCCAGTAGCGGGGATCAAATGGCCTTCTTTATCACGCAAGTGGTTTCGCGCCTTGCAGAAGGCCGCGTAGTAAGCCCTGCTCATTGCAGAGCGCAACTTGGCTTCCACGGTGGGGGGAGTCACTCGTTGCCCTGCAAGATCCTGTGCCAGAGCAAGATACTCAGTCCAGTCAAAACTCATAGAAACTCCACATCAATACACAGCTTGCCCTGCGCTTCATCCAGACTGTCCAGCCACCACTCCTCATCGAAGCACTCAAGGCTATCGAGAGCCTCGTCTGGCGAAAGGCGTGTCCCAATGAAAGCGAACAGTTGGCGATCATTGGTCGCTTCTGGATCACTGATGACTTCAAGAAAGACCTGGTGGTATGGCTCAAAATACTTCCCGATTTTGGCGTAAGCCTCTAACAATAGTGGGACGAGGAAAGGGTGCACATCAAGGAATCGTAACACCTCCATCCGCTTCCTGAAAACATACAGTTGCTCAAGCATCTGGACTTCGCGATCCCAAATGCGCACAATAGACGCGCCGCTTTCTTCCCAAATTAGTCCTATCTCTAGAGGTTCTGACACAGATGCAGAGCCCGGTACGCTTACTACATCGGCCTCAGCCTTGGCGATTTCCTGTCCCCACCGCGCTTCCTTGCGCAGAGGAAATACAGCAGGTAGAAACGGGGCTTTCGCTGATCCTTTAACACCCGTAGAGTACGGCATCTATGCCTTTACCTCCTCGAAGATCTGCCTCAATTGGTCCGTGATACAGCCTTCAAAGGCAACTTCAACACGATCATGCGCAACTTTCACCCAATCGATGACCTTATCAAGGGCCACCTCTCCAGGCTGGGCCAGAAAGTAGTCAAGATCGAGCATGATGGCAATTGTATCCGGAATGTCAACCCTCGCACTTGCAAGTTGGACTCTTAACACGTCTCTTGAATCCTCATATGGGACTTGGACACCCACAATGAATGGTCCGAAGTCTTGAGGCAACTTGCCGCCGACGAAAGGTCGAAAGTCGAAATAGTCTTGCAACTCGATGCGCTGACCGGGGATTTCGATGCGGTTTATGTAGCGTAAGCCAATGCGACGGATGGCCTCTGGGCTCACCACTTCACGGTAGACCTCAAAGCCCTTCTGGATCAAAGGCAAGAACTTATCCCATGTCGGATATGGCTTTAGGTGGTTAATGACTAGTAGATTCGGCCCCACTTGTACCAAAGCCTTCTCATCCTCTCGCAAGAATTGCATCCGGTCAGATGTACCTACTTTCTGAGCAATTCCTTCCTCGACTGTTGCTGAAAGCTCGACCTGAAGTTGTTTGGTCTGGCGCTTTTTGGGAAACCCCTCGCGTATCTCCTCATAAACGAGACCAGGGATAGTCAGATCCCAAGGGAGACCAGGCTCGAATTGAAACTCGCATAGTGCTTCAACGATTGGAGAGTTCTTATATCTTCTACCCATTTTGGCAAGCCTCCTCATCTCGAAGCAAAAAGAACGATTTCCTTACTTAATAGTATATAGAGTCTAAGCTGTTAGCTCAAGTTCCTTCTCTAATCCGTACCACGTATTAACTTGCCCGGCATAGCGCCGCCGCAGCGTAGCCCACTACTCGGAACTTATCCCCCGTCACATCGCCGGAGTTCTTGTACTCTAGGACCTTCGCCTTGTCCGCTCCCAGGGCGCGAGCAGCGAGCATCATGGCCATCACCGGCCCCCCGCCGCAAGCCTCGCACCTCCGGGCCGCTAAGCCCTGGCTTAGCCCCTCGGGATCGAAAGCCTCTATCCGAGCCAAGACCTTCTTGTCCAACTCCACCGCGGTGCGGTAATCGTGGAAATGGGAGAGGTCGGTGGAGGCCACTAAAAGGGCGTTCTGGCCAGGGAGAACCTTGGCTAACCCTTCACTCAACTCTTGGCTAGAAGCCCAGGATTGCCCCCCCATCAGGATGGGGAGTAAAGAAAACTCCCCTAGCGTCCGTTGCAAGAAGGGGAGTTGGATCTCCAGCGCATGTTCTATGTTCTCATCGGTCTTGTTCAGAGGGATTTGCACCTCCAACTGGGCCACCAGGTCGCCATCCACGGGCACTAAGCCCAGGGGCGTCTCATAGTAGGCGTAACTGGTGACCGCGAACTCCCCCACATAGACCCGGTGGCTAGGGGCCATGAGAACGACCTTCTCATATTCCCTGCCTTGCAACTCAACGTAGGCATAGGCTGCTACCTGACCCGAATATTGATAGCCGGCGTGAGGGGCGATAAGCCCTACCAGTTCCCCTTTAATCTGGCCGCTTCCAGCGTTGGCTAGGAGCCTATCTACCGTCTCCCCTAGCCTCTCGGGGCTCCCCGGGTACCAGGAGCCAGCGATAGTGGAACGGCGCACATCTTTAGCCATGACACAACTCCTCCCTAGATAGAGACGCGGCGGGGATGGACGCGGCACTTCTCGGCGCGGATGATAGCCATGATCTCCTCCACCGCCTCGTCGAGCCTGCCCTCGCGATTGATGACCACATAGTCGAACTCCGGAAGATACCTCATCTCCCTCTGCACTGTGGCCACCCTCTCCATCATCTCCTCCGCGCTCTCCGTCTTCCGCTCCTTGAGCCGCTTTATCAACTCCCTCATAGAGGAGGCGGAAAGGAAGACCAGTAACGCCTCTGGAGCGATCTCCCTTATGGTCTTGGCCCCTTGGACGTCGATCCGCAAAAGGACATCCTCGCCCCGCGCCAGGGCCTGACGCACACTCTTCTTGGGGATCCCCTTGTATTGGCCGTAGACGATAGCATGCTCCAGGAACTCTCCCTCCTCTACCATCCTCTCGAACTCCTCCCTGGAGAGAAAATGGTAATCCACCCCATCTATCTCCTCCTCTCGGCGGGGACGGTCTGTGGCCGTGACCACGAAATGGACGGGGCACTCCAGTTCTTCCATCCGCTTCCGCACCGAATCCTTCCCCACCCCCGAAGGGCCAGAAAGGATGATGAGGAGAGGGGGGCTCTCGAAGTAAGAGAGGAGTTCCTCCTCGAAGCCTGTAACCTTTGCCATCTTTCCCTCTACTCCTTAGTCTCCAGCCCTTCAGAACGAGCCCTTCTATTCTCTTTCCTGGGCCCCCGGGGTGAGGCCTCGCGCTGAAGTCGACCGGCTATAGTCTCTGGTTGGAGAGCCGCCAGGACGATATGTCCTGTATCCAGGACTATCACCGTCTTCACCTTTCGGCCATAGGTAACATCGATAACCGAGCCCTCCTCCTTGGCTCGCCGGACCATCCGCTTGAGAGGAGCAGAGTCCGGGTCGCAGATGGCCAGGATCCGCGGGGCAACGATGTTGGCTCCGAAACCCACATGTAGAAGATCTGTCACCGCCTTTCTCCTTTCCCATCCCACCGGCACCGTCCCCGGTATCTGGGGAGATCCTGTAAGGACAGGGATACTTTACGTAAAGGTTGATTTATGAGTTCGTCCCGACTATAATAGATGGTGCATCCTTGATATAGGATTTAGTAAGATGCCTATCTACGAATACAGATGCCAGAATTGTGGCCGGCGCATCTCTCTTCTCAGAAGCCTATCCGATGAGAGCCCTCCCCGCTGCACCGCCTGCGGTAGCCAGGAGTTAAAGCGGCTCATCTCCAAAGTGGCTATCTTGAGGTCCGAAGAGAACAGGTTGGAGAGCCTCGCTGACCCCTCAAGCCTCTCTGGCTTGGACGAGAACGATCCGAGAAGCCTAGCCCGCTGGATGCGAAAGATGAGCCGAGAGACGGGAGAGGATCTAGGCCCCGAGTTCGACGAGATGGTAGATAGGCTAGAGGCCGGAGAGGGCCCGGAGGAGATAGAGAGATCTACGGGTGAGTTCGAGGAGACGGCCTGATTTTGTACCCCCTCGAAGATAAGATCTCCATCACCCCGCCGAACAGATCGCTAAACACACTCTCCATCTCTCTCGTCCCATCCAAGACCGCCCAGTGGCCCTCCGAAGCCAGGTCTAGATAGGCTTCCCTGGCTCTTTTTAAGAGATCTGTTTGCTCCTCATAGAGGTCCCGCTCTTTCATCTTCCGAGCAAAAGAGACCTGGGGAGGGATATCGATGAGGAAGGTCTGATCCGGCTTCGGTAAACCCTCCTCCAGATTCCACAGCCAATCTTTCTCCAAACCGTGGGCCATCCCGTAAGCCACCCCGGAGGCGACATACCTGTTGGCCAAGACCACCTTTTCCCCCTGGAGCCAGGACTCTATATCCCTCTTCCGCTCCCATCGGTTGGCGGCGAAGAGGAGATGGCGGGTTTGGGGTGGATACTCCCTCTCTCCTGCTAAATAGAACTTGAGCTCCCTACCGATGGGCGTGGTGTAATCAGGGAAAGAGATTATCTCTCCCTGGATGCCAACTTGCTTTAGCCGCTCCATCAACAGAGCGGAGAGGGTCTTTTTCCCCGACTGGTCTATCCCTTCGAAGGCGAAGAGAACGCCTGCGCGGGGAGGGTTTCGCTTCATGGAGGAATTCATCCTTCCTTGTTCTGATATATCTTCACCCGCCGGCGGGGCTCCTTCCCTCGGCTACGGGAGAGGAGGTTCGCTTCCCTAGCCATCTCATGCTGCCTGCGGCGGATATAGGCGTTCTGGGGAGAGAGTTCCACGGACCGAACACCGGCTAGGACCTCCCCTATCGCCTCCTGCGTCTCCTGCAA
>DFBK01000005.1 GCA_002366595.1 Anaerolineales bacterium UBA3082
AGATAGTCTGGTCTCTTCTGAGTGGAGTTGTCATCGACCAGGATGATAAGATGAACTTTACGGCCTCGGCATCCTGAGGAGAGGAGGCTCTTCCTCGGAGAGCCTCCTCTTTTCTACTCGCCTGCAGCCGCTTGTGGATGCGCCTATTTGGTGGCCTCAAGCCAGCCCTAACTCCTTCACCTCCCCTCAATTACTTCCTAGAAAGCCCAACACCAACTGGTTGAACTCCTCTGGCTTCTCTATCTGGGGCAGGTGGCCGCAACGGTCGAGGATGTGGAGTCGGGAGTTCCTTATCATCTGATGAGCGATTTGAGCGTGGGCCAGGGGGAGGATCGGGTCTTGAGCGCCCCAGATGATGAGGGTGGGGGCCTCGATCTCCGGAACTCGACTTAGGAAGGGTTCCAAGAGTTTCATATTTTGGCCCCGGAAGTCGATCCCCATCCGGGCCACCGAGAGGAGCATCTCCCTGGCTCCGGGGAGCCTGGCCAACTCCGCCATCTGATCCACAAATTCGTCCGTCATCACCCGGGGCTTGTAGACGATAGACCTTAGAGTGAGTCTCATGCCTGGTCTGGTACCCCAGGCCCAAGCCATAAACTCTCCCAGGAGCGGTATCTTAAGCAAGCGAAAAGAGAGGGGTAGTTCACTGCCCAACCCCCCGCTATCTACCAAAACCAGTTTCTCCAGCCGATGGGGGTATTGGACGGCGAACTGGAGGGAGACCCCACCACCCAGGGAGTTGCCTACCAGACTGGCCCGATCCACCCCCTGCGCATCCAAAAAGGCGGCCACGAACTCCCCCGCAAAATCAAGGGAATAATCATCTATCCTCTTATCCGAGCGGCCGAAGCCCGGCAGATCGAAAGCATAGACCCGGCAGCCTTGGGAGAGGGCCCGGACATTATATCGCCAATACTCGCAGGAGGCTCCCAGGCCGTGAATCAGAAGGAGCGGACTCCCTTGGCCCAAGACCCAATAGCGGGTATTGACCTCCCCCACCTTTACATACTTGTCTTCAGGGTCTTCCATCATAAAACTCCTCAGGGAAGAAAGTGCCCATCAGCGGCGGTTTCACCCCCCCAGATATCATAGGCCGACAGGCAGCCTCTGTCAATCTCTCATTCCGCTTTCTCCTGGTTTCCATAAGCGGTTTGTCCTATTGACAAAAAGGTCAAAAATAGTAAAATACTAAGGGTTATGCGGATTCCGAGGTCATCGAACGGTAAACGGTTGGAGTGACTGATAGTAATAGACTTAAATCGCTGCCTGTTTTGGGGGTATACAAGATGGAAGACGAGAAGAAGACGAAAGAGCAACTCATAAATGCATTGGTAGAATTGCGACAACGAATTACTGAATTGGAAGCGTTAGAAACCGAGCGCAAGCAGGCAGAGGAGGAGATTCGCCGGCGCAGCGAGGAACTGGCCGCCCTCAACGCCATAGCGGAGGCAGTAAGCAGGTCTCTTGATCTGGGTGAGGTCCTCCACCAGGCCTTGGATAAGGTTTTGGAGATCACTGGTTTCGAGGCGGGGGGCTTCGGCTTGGTGGATGAGGCTAGAGAACTGATAGTCCCCATAATCCATCGGGGCGTGCCCCAAGATTTCCTGGCCACTTTTGCCCAGGCCAGGGCCGGGGATGGTCTCCGTTGGCGAAGCGTGAAATCGGGAGAGGCCATGTTCTTTGAGAACCTGCCCCATGACCCTCGAGTACGGGGCCGAGAAGCCCTCATCAAGGGGTTCCGGGCCGGCGCCTATCTATCTCTCAAGGTCAAAGATAAGTCCATCGGCTTCATGGCTTTAGGGACTGGCCACGACCACCACTTCTCCCCGGAGGAGAAATCTTTGCTCATGACCATAGCCAACCAGATCGCAGTAGCCATCGAGAACGCACAGATGTATGAGGAGACAAAACGCAGGGCAGAAGAACTGGCAGTGCTCAACGAGATAGGCCCAGCAGTCAGTTCTGTGATGCGATTGGACGACCTCTTAGAATTGATTAGCCGAGAGACAAGCCGAGTCATCGACACTTCCAACCTCTATATAGCCCTCTACAATACGAAGAAGAACGAGGTGAGTTTCCCCTTGTTTTTCGAGGAAGGAGAGAGACGCAGACCAGAGAAGCGACCCGCAAGACGCGGAATGACAGAATATGTGATTAACTCGGCGAGACCATTGATGATCAACCGTGACCTCGTCTCGCAGTTGAAGGAACTAAATATCGAACCCATAGGTAGGCTCTCCAAGAGTTGGCTGGGCGCGCCTATGTTGTCAGAAGGTGGAGCCATCGGAGTCCTCGCTATTCAGGACTATCAAAAGGAGAACGCCTATGACGAGAGCCATCTCCGCCTCCTCTCTACCATAGCCAGCCAAACCGCTATAGCCATCGAGAACGCGCGGCTATACAAGCAAGCCCGGCAGAGCGCAACGCAGTTGGCGGAGAAGGCCCGCAACCTGGAAGCGGTGTATCGCGTGTCCAGCCTGGCCGGTTCCTCGCTGGAGATGGACCACATCCTGAGCACCGTCACCGAGCAGATGGTGCGGCTGCTCGGGGTGGACCACAGCGGCGTCCTGCTCTTCGACCCGGCGCACACCTGCGGCCGGGTGGCGGCGGAGTATCCGTCCACCGGAGCCACGGGCGAACAGTTCCCGGTGCAGGGCTATCTGGCTGCCGAGCGGATCATCGCCCACCCACAGCCGTTGCTGATCGAGGACACGCAAAGTGACCCCCTTATGGCCCCGGTGCGGGAGACCATGCGTCGGCTGGACATCCACTCCATGCTTATTCTGCCTCTGGTGGTCAAGGGTGAGGTGATGGGCAGCATCGGCCTGGACGCCGTGGGCAAGCCCCGTCGCTTCAGCACCGAGGAGATCGAGCTGGCCCAGACCATCGCCAACCAGGTAGCCATCGCTATCGAGAACGCCCGAGCCTATGAGAGACTCAAAAACCAGAGCCTAGAGACCATCTCCGCCCTGGCTGCGGCCATGGAAGCCAAAGACCCTTATACCAGCGGCCACTCCGAAAAGGTCACTCAGTTCGCTATAGCCATCGCCCAGAAAATGCGGCTCTCTAGTGACGAACGTGAAGATTTGCGAGTCGCTGGGCTCCTCCATGATATCGGCAAGATCGGTATCCCAGATGGCGTGCTGAACAAACCCGCCCAGCTCACCTCCGCTGAGTTCCTCATGGTCAAGGCTCATCCGGTCATCTCCGCGGAGATCGTGGGGAAGATCGAAGCCTTAGCCCACCTTGTACCCGATATCAGGCATCATCACGAATGGTATGACGGAAACGGCTACCCCGATGGGTTAAAGGGGGAGGAGATACCCCTCTTGGCCCGCATCCTGGCGGTGGCCGATGGCTTCGAGGCTATGACCTCCGAAAGACCCTATCGCATGGCTCGCACCGAGGAGGAAGCCCTGGCAGAACTGCAAAAGGGCGTAGGCAGCCAGTGGGACCCCCAAATGGTAGAGGTATTTCTGAAAATATATGAAGAAGGAGCCCTAAAGCATCAGGGCGGCAGCCAGTGAGACCCCCACGTTGCCCATCGCCTGCCGAGGCCGCAGAAGGTGCGACGGTTTTCTGATTTTCCCAGGCTACACCGCTCCTTTTCTACCCCTTTTCACTTCCCCTTGAACTCTTTGAGAACGCAATTCTAACCCCCTTGCCAAAAGCGACCAAAAGGCGTAAGATGAAGGTAAGATGTCTCGCAACTTTGTGGTTGGTTGCCTTCTTCTACCTCTACTTTTGTTGGCCGGGTGTGTGGCCAGACTGCAGGAACCGCCAACGCCCACCCCTCCTGCCTATATCGGCCAGGTATATGAAGGGGGCATCTGGGGGTATATCTGGAACCTGACCGATATCCGATATGAAGTTCAGCCCGATAGGGTACGGCTAGTTTTGGAGATGGGAGGGGGCGAAGAGGGTATCCCCTACTTTCAATTGGTTGAAGTTTATAACGACCAGATGCTTTTTCCCGTAGCCCCTGACCAGGAGGCTTATGACCCCTCCTGGGGGGAAGCCCGCATCGACATCACCATCAGCGACCTCTACGCCTACGACTATCCGCTGAATGAGAAGTTGCCCCTCGTCCTTCCCGATAACCCTTTGGTCACTAAGATCGGCCTCTATCCCACCTATGACGATGCGATGCTCGGCTTCTCCATCGGCTTGAAATTGGCCGCGCCCTACGAGGTCTCGACTTTAGGGAGCCCGGCGCGGATAGTTATCGAGGTCTTAAAATGAGCGATCTTTTCGAATATGGCCGCCGAGAGGAGATAGCCAAGCAGGCTCCCCTGGCGGTTCGCATCCGGCCCCGCACTTTGGAGGAGTTCGTGGGGCAAGAGGAGATAGTGGGGCCGGGGAGACTCTTGCGCCGGGCCATCGAGGCCGACCAAATCTCTTCCCTTATTCTTTGGGGACCGCCGGGCTCGGGGAAGACCTCTTTGGCTAACGTCATCGCCAACACCACCCGATCTCACTTCACCGGCATCAGCGCTGTCCTGGCTGGGGTGAAGGAGATCCGCCAACTGATCGCCGAAGCCAAGAACCGACAAAGCATGTATGGCCAGCGGACGATACTCCTCATAGACGAGATCCACCATTTCAATAAGGCCCAACAGGACGCGCTACTCCCCCATGTGGAGGATGGAACCATCATCCTCATCGGCATCACCACCGAGAACCCCTATTTCGAGGTGATCTCCCCCTTGGTCTCCCGTTCCCGGGTCTTTCAACTCAAACCCTTGAGCGACTCAGAGATGGAAACCATCCTGCATTCGGCCTTGGCCGATGGCGAGCGGGGCTACGGCACACTTTTGGTGGAGGTGGACGAGGAGGCGCTAGCCCATCTGATCCGCGTGGCGGGGGGCGATGCCCGGGTGGCCCTAAACGCCCTGGAGTTGGCGGTGGAGACCACCCCTCCCAATACAGATGGTGTGATCCGTGTAGATATCGATGTGGCCCAGGATTCGATCCAGAGACGGGCGCTACTCTATGATAAGGACGGGGAGGCCCACTACGATACCATCTCCGCCTTCATCAAGAGTCTGCGGGGTTCCGACCCCGATGCGGCCCTCTACTGGTTGGCAAAGATGATCTACGCCGGGGAGAGCCCGGAGTTTATCGCTCGCCGGATGATCATCTTCGCCTCGGAGGATATAGGCAACGCCGACCCCCAGGCTCTGGTCGTGGCCACCTCCGCGGCCCAAGCCTTGGAGTGGGTAGGGCTGCCGGAGGCCCAGTACAACCTAGCCCAGGCGGCCATCTACCTGGCTACGGCACCCAAGAGCAACTCCACGGGAGCCTACTTCAAGGCCCTGGCCGATGTGGAGGAAGAGGGCAAGACCGAGGTGCCCGACCACCTGAAAGACGCCCACCGGGATAGGAAAGCCCTGGGACACGGCGAAGGGTACAAATACCCCCACAGTTATCCCGGCCACTATGTCAAACAACAGTACCTGCCCGACGAGTTGCAGGGCAAGAGATACTATGAGCCCTCGGAGCAGGGGTACGAGAGAGAGATCAAGAAACGGATAGAAGAGTGGCGAAAATTGGACAGCATCGGGGGCGTTGGTGGAAAGGAGGAGCTAAATGGCTGAGATGTCTCAAGTTGAACGAGCGTGTCCCCTCCTAAATGCTGGCGTGGCAATGCCAGGAAAAGCAGTTCTAGCGCAAACTCCAGCAAACCGATGTCGAGAGGACTGTTAATGGTACATTCATGGCGAATGCGCCGTGAAAGTAATCGCTGAGAAACTGGGAAGCATAAACACAATGATGCCGATGGAATAGGTTAATTGACAGCCAGGTAGGTGTCAGATGGTATCGTCTAGCGCCATCTGAAAGGGCTGCATCAAGCCCAGCGTATACCGCCTAAAGGCTCCATTCCTAATGCTCGAAGAGGAATCGAGGCTTTCCCTTTAGGATCCCGAGGGACAGCCGGTTAAGTTCTTCCGGTGCGGGCGGGGACAAGCCCTTCGAGTAACCTTCAGGACAGGCCCCGCCCCTACAACCATTATGTGTAGGGGAGCCCCTTGTGGGCTCCCGAAAGAGGGAGGCATGGGCCTCATAAGCGGGAGGGAGCAAACCGTCTACCATAACTACTTGCCCGCTTGCGGGTTCTTATTGTAAACTCTAACCAGAGGGCCCGATGCCCAAAATCGCCATCGTCACCGATAGCACCGTCTGTTTGCCCCAGGAGTTGGTGCAGAGATACGGTATCTACGTGGTCCCCACCTGGATCCATCGGGGCCAGGAAGCCTTCCGGGACGGGGTGGACACCACCCCCAAACAAGTCTACCAGTGGCTCCGGGAAGGTTATCGCCTCGGCACCTCCCAGCCCTCGATGGGTGAGTTCATGCAGATGTTCAAGGAACTGAGCCGAGAGGTGGAGGCCATCGTCTCCATCTTGGTCTCCGCCGACCTCAGCGGCGTCTATAGCTCAGGCTTCAACGCCGCCAAGTCGCTGGAGGGTTTCCCTATCCAAGTTATCGACTCCCGCAACCTCTCCATGGCCCATGGCTTTGTCGTCTTGGCTGCGGCCAGGGCCGCCCAAGCGGGGGCGACCTTTACTGAAGTGGTGGAGGCGGCCAAGGCGATTATCCCCAGGGTGAACCTCTTGGCTGTCCTGGAGACCCTGGAGTATGCTCATCGGAGCGGGCGTATCCCGGCCATCGCGGCCTTAGCAGGCTCCCTTCTGCGAATCAACCCTGTCCTGGAGGTGAAAGATAGTCGGATTACTGTCTTCGCCAGGGTGAGGACCAAGAGAAAAGCGCTGGAGAGGATGATAGAAGAGGCGAAAAAGAGGGTGGACGATAGTCTAATGCATGTGGCTATTCTGCACGGCGATGTCTTGGAAGAGGCGAAGAGGCTAAGAGAGCAAATGACTACCCGCTTCAACTGCGCCGAACTCCACATCGCAGAAATTCCCGCCGTCTTGGGCGTCCATACAGGGCCTGGAGCCTTGGGACTGGCTTTCTACAAAGAGGACTAATAAATGGAAAAAACACTAATTCTTACCGCCTTGGCCTTCCTTCTGCCCGCAGGGATAACTATGGTAGCGGCCGCCTCCTCAAGGGAAAAGGAGGCGAAGGATACGGCCCTGATGGGGCTTTTGGCCATCCCCTTGGCGACAGTAGCCTACGCCTTGGTGGGATTCGGCCTTCAGTTCGGGGGGCTAGGAGTGGTCTCCGATCTACCTGGGGCGGAGAGCCTGATGCGAGAATGGTCGCCTCTGGATGTGGCCTGGGGGCCTGGCTGGGGGGTCATAGGTTTGGATGGCTTCGGGGTCTTACGAGGCAACTTTGGCCGGGATCTGGTTTCCCTCTTCCTTTTCCAAGCCGCCTTAGTAGCCACGGCAACGGCTATCCCCCTCCTCTCCCTAGCTAAGAAGATGAAATTCCCCCTCCTCTTGCTCATCTCTTTCTTCACCGGTGGTCTCCTCTACCCCCTCTTCGGCAACTGGGTTTGGGGTGGGGGCTGGCTCTCACAACTGGGGAAGAACACCGGCTTGGGCCATGGGTTCATCGACTTCGCCGGCTCGGGTACGGTACATCTATTAGGGGCCGGGGTAGCCCTGGCGGGGATAGTGGTCTTTGGCACCCGACTCAGGAGGCGTCGAAGGCCCGTGGCTCCTCCCCCGGTTCATCTCCCCTTGCTAGCCCTCCTGAGCACTTTCCTTCTCCTGATAGGCTGGCTAGGGGTGGCCTTGGGGAACCCCCTCCTCGACGAAACGTTGCCTTTCGCCCAAGTTGCACTCAACCTGATGCTTTCCGCTGCGGGGGGGCTGTTGGTAGCCGCCATCTACAGTTGGTTCACCACCGGGACTCCAGAGGCTCTTATCTCCCTCCGCGGCGGAGTGGCGGGGCTGGTGGCCGCCAGCGCTTCCTTCCCCTTCGTTCCCCCTTGGGCCTCCCTGCTCATCGGGGCTATAGCCGGCCTTCTCCTTCCCCTGACC
>DFBK01000031.1 GCA_002366595.1 Anaerolineales bacterium UBA3082
ACACAAGGCAGGAAGACACACTGCGCATCAACTTCTTTCCCACTCTGCTAAACGAGGAGGTGTTTTTCAACAATCTCGGCTATTAGAGAAGAGCCTTTCTCGCAGGGGATGATATGCTTTGGGCGCTATCCCATGGGGTAGCCTTGCTGGTAATGGAGAATTCTGCTCCATGGGGTGGGCGAGAAATCATATCCGCCTCTTTCTCTCTAATTCCGTTTTGCATTTGAGACATAGCGTGGCTTGGGGTATGGCCTTCAGCCGAGCAGGGTCGATTCTTTCCCCACAATTCTCGCAGATGCCATAGACTCCCCTTTCCGCTAGGGAGAGGGCGTACTCCACCGCCTCCAGTTCTCGCTGCAAATTTCGCAGGAGAGCCAGGTTCTTCTCCCGTTCATAGAGAGCAGGATCTCCCTCCTCCAGATCCGTCTCCACCTTGCTTCTGATGCTATACTGGAGGCGCCTTATCTCGGCTGCTATCTGGTTCCGCTCGGCCTTCAACCTCTCTATATCATCGCTCATCTGATCTCCCCCCTGGAGCCCCTTGGGTAGGAAAGGCACCGCTTACAAGTAGTAGAGAAGCGATGCCCTCTTTATCATCTCCGATCTAATGATATATACTACTTTTCCGCGGATCCGTCAAAGAGGATTGGGCAAAGTTTGAGGAGAGGAGAGGAAATTTATGACCCTAAACAGGTGAAAAGCACTCCTTTTCGTGGTTTTTAGTGAAAAATCAATCATTTCTGGTTTCTTCACCCTATGGGAGAGAGGCTTGCCATCTACCCTATCTTTGGTATAATGAAACAGAAGAGGTCAAATTGTTGGAAAGAACCGTCTCTCCAAAGTCGAGGACCGACGAGGTAGCGGTGGAGGCCCTTCTCCGCCCTAAGACCTTGCAGGAGTTCATCGGCCAGGAGAGGGTGAAGGAGAATATTAGGATACTCTTGGAGGCTGCTCAGGGGAGAGGAGAGGCGGTAGAGCATGTGCTCTTTTGTGGCCCTCCAGGGTTAGGCAAGACGACTCTAGCCAATATCATCGCTCACGAGATGGGGGTAAAGATCACCGTCACCTCAGGGCCGGCTGTGGAGCGGGTCCGCGACTTCGCGGCCATAGTGAGCCGGTTGGGCGAACGAGACATCCTTTTCATCGACGAGGCCCACCGCCTCCCCCGGCCGGTGGAGGAGATGCTCTATCCGGCCATGGAGGACCGGTGTCTGGACATAATTATGGGAAAGGGGCTCAAGGCCCATACCCTTCGACTTCGACTGAGGCCTTTCACGGTGATAGGGGCTACCACCCGTATGGCCCTTATGACCTCCCCTTTAAGGGCTCGCTTCGGCGTGCTCTACCGCTTGGGCTTCTACACCATTTCAGCCATGGAGCAGATCGTGCGCCGTTCGGCGAAGATCCTGGGTGTGGAGATCGAGGAGGGGGGGTGCCAGGAGATCGCTAGGCGGGGGCGAGGGACCCCTCGGGTGGCCAATCGACTTCTGAGAAGGGTGAGGGATTATGCCCAGGTACGGGCCGATGGGGTGATCACCGCTGAGGTGGCCCGCCAAGCGTTGAAACTTCTGGAGGTGGATTCTCTAGGTTTAGACGAGGTCGACCGGAGGGTCATCGAGACCATAATTCATAAATTCAACGGCGGGCCGGTGGGGGTCGATACCATCGCCGCCTCCATCAGCGAGGAGGCGGATACCATCATGGATGTCTATGAGCCCTATCTTTTGCAGTTGGGGTTCATCGACCGGACGCCAAGAGGGCGGGTGGCTACCAAACTGGCCTACGAGCACCTGGGCCTCCCCTACGAGGAAGGGCCGCCGACGCTATTTTGAGATGCGCGTAGTAGATTCAAGAGGTCGTGAACTTTCCCCCTGCTCGGGAGAGAAGGCAGAGAGGCTCCTGAAGGAAGGGAAGGCGACTATGGTCGAGGGCGAGCCCCCGACCATACGCTTATCCTACGAGGTCGAGTGGCGGCCAAAACCGAAGGAAGCGGGGCCTCTCAAAAAAGGTGAGGGCAAAAAGATACTGCTCCACATCTGCTGTGGCCCCTGCAGCACCTACCCTATAGGTCGCCTTCGGGAGGAGGGGTTCTCCGTCACCGGTTTCTGGTATAACCCGAACGTCCATCCTTTCTCCGAGCACGAGAGAAGGCGGGAGTGCATAAAGGAGTACGCTCGAAGAGTGAGTCTTCCTATGATCTGGTGGCCGAACTATGAAATGGTGGAGTTCCTCCACCGGGTCTCGGGCCACGAGACTAAGGGAGATCGTTGCTCTATCGATTATCATATGCGATTGGAGAAGACGGCGGAGGTGGCCGCCCAGGAAGGGTACGACGCCTTCACCACCACTCTGCTCATCAGCCCCCATCAGGACCAAGCGCTGATACGGGAGATCGGCGAAGAGTTGGGCCCAAAGTACAATGTGGAGTTCTATTTCGAGAACTTTCGGCGGGGTTGGGCTGAGCGGGGGCGTCTGACGAAGGAGCATAACCTCTATAGGCAAAACTATTGTGGCTGCATCTACAGTGAGTGGGAGAGGTATAAAAGCAAGGGATCTTCGGACGGAGATGCGTCCCGTGCAGAGAGTGGCTAGGGTAGCAAACGCGCCTTTGACCTATTTAGTCATCGCCATCCTGGTTCTTTTAGTCCACCAGGCTTTCTATCTTAGAGAGTTGGGCTATGACGCCGTGGATGACGCTTACATCTCCTTCCGGTACGCGCAAAACTTCGCCCTAGGGCACGGACTGGTCTTCAACATCGGCGAGAGGGTAGAGGGGTATACGAACTTTCTCTGGACGATGCTCCTCGCTCTATTCATCTTGGTGGGGGTCGAACCTGGGCCCCTGGCCATGGCTCTAGGAGGCCTCTTCGCCCTGGGAACTATGGTCTTAATCTATGGCAAGTTCGCTCAGAAGCCCCTGGTGCTTGGTCTCTCTCTGCTCCTCCTGGCTGCCGATGGTTCTTTCGCCCTCTGGTCTGTGGGGGGGATGGAGACGGCCATCTTCACCTTCTTGTTGCTCTCTGGCATCTTCGCCTATCTCCAGGAGGGGGAAGACGAAAGGCTGGCGCTCCTTTCGGGCCTGCTCTTCGCCCTAGCGGCCCTGACTCGCCCTGAGGGGGTCTTGGTCTTCGTGGTCACGTTGCTCCATCGGGCGTTTCATCGGCTATTCGTGGAGCGAAGGCTCCTCGCCTGGCCTGACCTGCTTCGGGTTTTCTCCTTTCTAGGGCTATATGGGCCTTACTTCCTGTGGCGCTACAACTACTATGGTTATCTCCTCCCCAATACCTTCTACGCTAAGGTGACTACCGAAGGGGTGAGCGCTCAGGTAGCACGAGGGTTCGCCCACTTGCGTACCTTCTTGAGGGTGCACCTTGGATGGTTGCTCATGCTTTTGATCCTGGTGCCCCTTCTCAAGCGGAAGGTGGGTTTCGCTTGGAGTTACCTGGTTTTTGTAGTTTCAGTCTATCTCTCTTATATCGTCTATGTGAGAGGGGATTGGTCGGTGGGCCGTTTCTTCGTTCCCATCCTCCCTGCTCTCTACCTCCTGGTGGCTATGGGGGTCGGCGAGGCTTACATGAGCCTCCAAACTAGGCTGAGAGGGAGGGGCCGAGAGGGGTATTTTAGAGGGGTTGGTGGCCTCCTTGTCCTGGGAGGGGTGTTGACCCTCTTTAATTTCTCCTCTCTGGGCGGAGAGCATGAGCTTTTCATCCGTCGCTTCCAGGCTAAGGAGGCGACCCGGGCCAGGGTTACCTTGGGGAGATGGCTGCGGGAGCACCTCCCTCTCGATACCTTCATCGCTGTTGATGCGGCCGGCCAAATCCCCTACTACTCTGAGATGAGGACCCTAGATATGTTTGGGGTGAACGACGAGCATACGGCTCATATGAAGGTGGAGACCATGGGCCAGGGAACCCCGGGCCATGAGAAGTTCGATTTCGATTATATCATGTGGCGGCGACCGGATCTGATTATCGTTTATGGCAACTTCCTGGATGGCTCACCTGTGTACGAGAGGGCCGACGATTGGGAATGGACGAAGGATGAGGCCCTGCGCGGGTTTTTGACCATCTACCGCCGTCGGGATTGAGGGGTGATGGCGAATATCGGCCGGATGTTGGTCATCTTGGGGGTAGTGCTCATCGTTTTCGGTTTGGCTTTGATCTTGGCAGGCCGCATCCCCTTTCTAGGGCGGCTTCCAGGGGATATCCATATCCGGCGGGGTCAAGCGGAGATATATATCCCTTTAGTCACCTGTCTTCTTCTCAGCCTCTTGGCCACCTTGATCCTTAACCTTTTGGCACACTTCCTCCAAAGGTAGTTGATTTGCCGCTTTTAGTGGTAGTCCAATGAAAATCGAGGAATTCGATTACGAGATACCTCCTCATTTGATCGCTCAGCACCCTCTCGAGCCCCGGGACGCCTCCCGACTTATGGTCATCAGTCGGGCGGAGGGGAAGATTGAAGATCGCCGTTTCCGGGATATCGCCGACTATCTTCGCTCCGGCGACCTCTTAGTAGCCAACGATAGTCGGGTCATCTCGGCGCGCCTTCGAGGCCACAAGGTGCCCACAGGGGGAAAGGTGGAGTTGTTGCTCACCAAAAAGCGGGGAGATAGGCTCTGGGAAGGTTTAGTGAGAGGGCGGAAAGTTAGGGTGGGAAGCGAGGTGGAGTTCGGTGTTCCCCCCTCCTCAGTTCGAGCCAAGGTTCTTGAAGTCACGGAAAGGGGGCGCTTGTTTGAGTTCGATTCTCGTGTGGATCTTTGCCAACTAGGCGAGATCCCTCTCCCGCCTTATATCCACGAGCCATTGGAAGAGGGGGAGCGGTATCAGACGGTATACGCTCGCCGAGAGGGTTCGGTGGCCGCGCCTACCGCGGGGCTCCATTTCACCCCTCAACTCCTGGAGAAGGTAAGGGCTAAAGGGGTGCAAAATCTTTTTGTTACTCTGCACATCGGCCCCGGCACCTTCCGGCCGGTGAGAACCGAGGAGGTGGAGGAGCACACGCTAGAGGCGGAGTATGGCGAACTCTCCCCCTCGGTGGCGGAGGCTCTCAACCAGGCTAAGGGAGAGAAGCGACGGGTGATAGCGGTAGGGACGACCACTGTCCGGGTCTTGGAGACGGCGTATAGCGAGGAGGGGATAACCCCCTATAGGGGCTGGACGGATCTCTATATCTACCCTGGCTATCGGTTTCAGGTGGTGGATGCCCTGATCACCAACTTCCACCTGCCCCGCTCGACCTTGCTTCTCTTGGTATCCGCCTTCGCGGGGAAGGGGTTGATCGATGAGGCTTACCGAGAGGCGATCACGCGGGGTTACCGTTTCTACAGTTTCGGGGATGCGATGTTCATCGTTTAGAGGTCTTAGAAGGCCGAGAGGTACGAGTGGCTGGGTTGCTGGTCACTCTTATGTTACAGGGGACTTTTGCCACGAAGGGGTTTTGGCAGGGCGATAGAGTTGCAGCCCTGGCTGAGGCCATGTATATTTGGGGGGAGTTGATTTTATGGAAAGTTGTGTTAAAATGAGACTGCCATAAAGCAGGACTAAGGAGAGGCCCATGGAGGAGACGAAAGTAAGGGAGAGGATCGATGACTTTCTGGAGCATCTCTCCGTGGAGAAGGGGTATTCTCCTAACACCTTGTCCGCCTATAAGATCGACCTTACCCAATTTCTCGACCACTTGATGGCTCTGGCGGAAGGGAGGAGGTGGGTTTGGGCGGGGGTGGAGAAGTCAGACATTATCTCCTACATTATGCGTCTGAAGGAGGAGCGACAGTACGCTTCGTCCACCGTGGCCCGCAAGGTAGCGGCCATTAAGTCCTTCTTCCACTTCTTGTGGCGGGAGGGCCACATTAGCGATGATCCCACAGCCACCCTCGACTCCCCCCGGGTGGAGAAGCGGCTCCCCAGGGTCATCTCCTTCGAGGAGGTGAAAACCCTTCTCGCCCAGCCGAGCAAAGGGGGTGGCGCCAAGGGGCTGCGCGACCACGCTCTTTTGCACCTGCTCTACGCTACCGGCATGAGGGCCAGCGAGGCTGTATCTTTGAACCTGGACGATCTGAACCTGGCTTCCGCCTCGGTTCGCTGTTGGGGAAAGGGCTCGAAAGAGCGGATAATCCCCATCTACGCTCAGGCTGTGGAGGCCTTGCGGGAGTATGTGGAGAGGGGCAGGAGGGAGTTCCTGAAACCGGAAAACCCGGGGGAGAGGGCCCTCTTCCTTAACCAGCGGGGAAGGAAATTGACCCGACAGGGGCTATGGCTCATAGTTAAGGGGTATGTGAAGGAGGCTGGGCTCCCTGAGGGGGTGACGCCTCATACCTTGCGCCACTCCTTCGCCACCCACATGTTGGACGGCGATGCGGACCTGATAAACGTCCAACAACTTCTGGGACACGCCAGCGTCTCCACCACTCAAATCTATACCCATGTGTCCAGCGAGCGGCTGCGAGAGGTGTACGACAGATCGCATCCCCGAGCCAAAGAGTAGAAGGGAGAGGAGATGGGTTATCTGGAGAGCCTGATGGGGCGGCATGAGGGGATAGTCTTCAAGACGCGACAGCATTGGCTGGTAGTCCTGCCCACCATCCTCATCAATTCTTTGCTTTCGCTGCTCATAATCGTGGGGAGCGTCCTTCTTGTGAGTCGAGTTGGCCCTTTGGTCTTGTTAGCCCTCTTGCTCTTGGTCTTTCCTTTAGGGAAGTTGGCCCTTGACCTCCTCAACTGGTGGAATGAGGTATACGTAGTTACCAACCGGCGGGTGATCCAACTAGAGGGGGTCATTAACAAGCATTCCATAGACTCTTCCTTAGAGAAAGTGAACGACGTGGTATTGGAGCAGTCGTTTTTTGGGAGGCTCTTAAATTATGGCACTGTGCAGATCCTCACCGCCAGCGAGATAGGGGTGAACCTCTTTGAGCGGGTGGCCCGACCGGTGAGGTTCAAAACGGAGATGCTCAACCAAAAGGAGGGTTTAAGTCGCTTGGAGTTGTTCAGAGCCGAAGCGGAGCGGGTCAAAGAGGCCCCCAGCGCCCATGATATCCCTGGCTTGATCGCGGAACTGGATGAGTTGCGCCAGAGGGGGATCATCACCGAGGAGGAGTTCCAGAGGGAGAAGGGGGAACTTCTGGAGAAGTTATGATCTATGACTTTGAGGAAGTGGAGAGGGTAGCGGGCCAGATTCGAGCGCCCCTTAAACCTCAGGTGGGGATTATCACCGGCTCTGGGCTGAGCGGCTTGGCTCGCGAGGTGGAAGAGCCGCTGGTTATCCCCTATGAGGAGATACCCGATTTCCCCCCGGCCACCGTGGAGGGGCATCCGGGGGAAATGTTTTTGGGTTATCTGGCTGGAAAAGCGGTGGTGGTGATGCAGGGGCGGGCCCACTTTTACGAGGGTTACTCGCTGGAACAGATCACTCTTCCTGTACGAGTGATGCGAGCGCTAGGAGCCGATACCCTCATCGTCACCAACGCTGCTGGTGGCCTGAACGAGAGTTTCAAAGCCGGTGATCTAATGCTCATCACCGATCACATCAGCCTGGTGGGGATGGCTGGTCACAGCCCTCTATTCGGCCCCAATGATGGGCGGTTGGGACCCCGGTTCGTGGATATGTCTGGGGCTTACGATAAAGAACTGCGTAAGATCGCCCTGGAGGTGGGACACGAACTGGGGCTTGAGTTGCGGCAAGGGGTATATGTTATGGTGGGAGGTCCCACCTTTGAGACACCGGCGGAGATCCGGTTCCTTCGCCTCATGGGAGCGGATGCGGTGGGGATGTCCACCGTCCCGGAGGTGGTTGTGGCCCGGCATGGAGGGATGCGAGTCCTCGGCATCTCTCACATCAGCAATATGGCGGTCCTTACAGGATCCCGTCCCAAAGGGATCCCGTCCCACGGGGATCCCGAGGGATGGGAAGGGATGGGACACCCTATCAAGAAAGAAGAAGGGCTCCACGAGGAGGTACTAGAAGCGGGGGAGAAGGCGCTCCCCAAACTTCTGGCTTTGATCAAAGGGGTCTTAGGTAGGATCTGACAAGGGGGGGTGCTGGGGGTTGGTGAGGGGGGACGAGAGGCCTTCGTTCCCCTTTGTGGTAAAGGGCGCTAGTATGACCGTTTTCATCGAGTTCTTGGCTAAGAACGCCTTCTGGCTATATCTGGCCTGTGGGTTGGTGATGCTCTTCTATCTTCGGGCTATCGTGGTGGCCTGGCGGGAGAGGGGCGCCGCTCTTCATATCGCTGAGAAAGAGGCGGCTACCAGTCGGGCTTACCACTCCGCCTTGGTTATAGGGGGCTTACTCTTGGTAATGGGGGTGGTGGCTCTTATAGTTACTTTGGCCCCGGCTCTAGGGGGGCTTCCCGGGGAAGAGTTGCCGGAATCGATGCTCGTTACGCCTCCTCCTGCCTTGTCTCCTCTCCCTATGACGCCTACTCCCACCCTGGAACGGCCCACCAGGCCAGCAGTGGTGATACCTACTCCCCCTCTTTTCCCCCCTTTGCCCTCTCCTACACAGCCTCTTCCAGCCCCAGCCTGCCTTAACCCCCAGGTCAGGATCACCTCCCCCGGGATGGGGGATAAGGTGAAGGGGAGGGTGGAGATATGGGGAACCGTGGATATAGCCGACTTCTGGTACTACAAAGTCGAGTTCGCTATGGGAGCCGAGCCTGCAGAGGATGATTGGCATTTTATAGGACCCGAACGGGAGGACGCCAAAGCCCCAATCACTAACGGCCATCTGGTAACTTGGAATACCTCCGGGCTCTCTCCTGGGGTGTATTCCCTCCGCTTGGTGGTGGTGGATATCGCTGGAAACTATCCGCCTATGAATATCTGTCGCTTGCAAGTATTCGTAGAATAAGAAGGAGAAGACGTTGAAAAGAGCAACCGTTATCCTCGTTCTAATTTCGGTGGCGCTTTGTCTCTGCCTCATCTCTTGTCTCACGGCCATTCCGGTAGCCTATAGGCTGGCTACCTGGCCCAGGCCCACGCTGGAGATGCCAGGGCCTACGCCGACATTGGAGATGCCAGAGCCTATACCCACTCTTCCACCCACCATAGAGATTACCCCTATCCCCCAAGTGGGGGTAGAGACTTGGGAGTTGTTAGAGACGACAGAGGTTCCGGCGCGAGACCTCATCGCCCTGACGGAACGGCTCAAGCGTGTGGAGGGGCCGATCCCGAAGGTGGTCAGGGAGAGCGCCCCGGATTATGAGATCGGCCATGAGGAGATCTTCTGGGTTTCCAACGTGGATACCGATGAGAATTTCCAGATCACCGCTCTGCTCCTCTACGCCACGCCCCATCTCTATATGTGGGTGGAGAAGGGTGTTGATGTGGACCTGGAGCGGCTTAAGGAAGCGGCGGATATCTTCGAGGAGAAGACCTATCCCACGGATCGCGAGTTCTTCGGCAGCGAGTGGACGCCCGGAGTGGATAGCGACCCCCACTTGAATATCCTCCACGCCCGGGGGCTGGGAGACTCGGTGGCCGGCTACTACTCCAGCGCCGATGAGTACCCCCGTATAGTGCATGAGTTCTCAAACGAGAGGGAGATGTTCTATATCAACGCTGATAATGTAACCATAGGCAACGACTTCTATAACGGCGTCCTGGCCCATGAGTTTCAGCATATGATCCACTGGTACAATGACCGCAATGAAGAGACCTGGCTGAACGAGGGTTTTTCCGAATTGGCGATGTACCTGAACGGTTTCGACACTGGCGGCTC
>DFBK01000093.1 GCA_002366595.1 Anaerolineales bacterium UBA3082
GTATCCTTCTGCCGCTGGGAGTAGCCGATGGCGCTCTTCACCCAGGTTATGCGCAACCTTTTAGCCATCAGCCGCCTCTTGCCCAGTGAGGCGACACATCTTCCTTCGATTTGCCCCTTCTTTTAGCCTCTTCTTCCACACTCTTCAGTTGCCGCAGCCCTTCGAGGGTGGCTTTTATCACATTAAGAATATTAGCGCTCCCCAACGACTTGGAAAGGATATCCTTTATCCCCGCTGCCTCCACTACGGCCCGAACCCCTCCCCCAGCGATCACTCCCGTCCCCGGAGCAGCGGGCTTGAGAAGGACCTTGGCCGCCCCGTATTTGGACAAGACCTGGTGAGGGATGGTCGTCCCCACCAGAGGCACCTCGATCATAGATCTCTTAGCCCTCTCGATCCCCTTGCGGATCGCCTCGGGCACCCCGCGGGCTCGGCCAACGCCCACCCCTACCTGCCCTCGGTGGTCGCCCACTACCACCACGGCCCGAAAGCCGAAACGGCGTCCTCCCTTCACCACCTTCGCCACACGAGTGATGTGGACTACCTTCTCTTCCAAAAGTTTCTCTTCCACTAGGCTCCCCTCTAGAACTCTAGGCCGGCTTCCCGCGCCCCCTCCGCCAAGGAGCGGACCCTTCCATGGTACCTATAGCCGCCTCGATCGAAGACCACTCTTGTGACCCCTCGGGAGTTGGCCCGGCGAGCCAAGGTCTCCCCTACCAACCTGGCCTGTTCCCTCTTCTTCAGGCCCTCGAGTTCGTTTTTTAGTTCCTTATCCAGAGTGGAGGCGGAGGCCAAGGTATGCCCTCGGGTATCGTCGATGATCTGGGCGTAGATATGGCGACCGCTCCTGAAGACGCTGAGGCGAGGATGCTCCTCTCTCCCCTCCACCTTCTTTCGCACCCGTCGGTGCCGCCGAAGACGAGCCTTCCTCTTGACCTCGCTTCTTTCCATTAGAAGCCTCCGATCTTGCCCGCTTTCCCAGCCTTACGCCGCACCTGCTCGCCCACATACCGGATCCCTTTCCCCTTGTAGGGCTCTGGCTTTCTGACCGTCCTGATCTGGGCTGCAATCTGGCCCACCAACTCCTTGTCTACCCCCTCCACAGCGATCCGCTTTGCCCCCCTACCTACGGTGATGGTTATCCCTTCTGGGGGGACTATCTCCACAGGATGCGAATAGCCTACATTGAGGACCATTTTTTTGCCCTGTATCTCGGCCCGATAGCCGACCCCCACGATCTCCAGTTCCTTGCGGAAACCCTCGCTCACCCCTTGAACCATGTTGGCTAGAAGGGCTCGGGTAAGGCCATGTAGGGAGCGATGCTCGCGGTTATCTGTGGGCCGGCGAACGACGATCTGCCCCTCTTCCAAGGAGATGGTCATGTCGGGGTGGAAGAGACGAGTGAGTTCCCCCTTGGGCCCCCTGACTTTGACCCGGCCATCTTCGATCTCCACCTGGACGCCGGCTGGCACCTCGATGGGCATACGCCCTATCCTAGACATCTACTACCTCACCAGATATAACATAAGACCTCGCCGCCTGCCCCCAACCGTCGCGCTTCTTGGTCGGTCATCACCCCCCGGGAGGTGGAGAGGATAGCGACCCCCATGCCACTCAGCACCCGAGGGACCTTGTCCGCCTTAGCGTAGATCCGGCAACCCGGCTTAGAGACCCTTTTCAGCCCCGTGAGCACCGGCTCCTTATCCTCGGTATATTTTAACCAGACCCTTATTACAGGCTGGGGCTTATCCTTGGTCACCTCGAACCTCTCGATGTACCCCTCCTCCTGGAGGATCTTCGCCAGGGCGATCTTCATCTTGGAAGCAGGCACCAAGACCCACTCATGTCGAGCGGTGATACCGTTCCGTATACGGGTTAACATATCAGCGATAGGATCAGTACTCATATGATGGCTCCCTACATTTTACCAACTTGACTTAACCACCCCTGGGATTTTCCCCTCCAGGGCCAAACGACGGAAGCAGATGCGACAGAGGTTAAAACGACGCATATAACCCCGAGGCCGCCCGCAGATCATACAGCGGTTCCTCACTTGAACCTTATACTTTCTCTTCTTCTCCCTGGCGATCATCGACTTCTTAGCCACAGATCTCTCCCCCCGCTATGGACGTTTGAAGGGCATCCCCAAGAGCCTTAAAAGTTCCCTGCCCTCCTCATCGGTCTTAGCCGTGGTGACGATGGTGATCTCCATCCCCCGCACCTTATCTATGGAATCATAATCTATCTCCGGCCAGACCAACTGTTCCTCCAGACCCAAGGTGTAGTTCCCCCGCCCATCAAAGGAATCGGGCGAGACCCCTCGGAAGTCCCTCTGGCGAGCAAGGGCCACATTGCAAAGGCGGTCTAGAAAATCGTACATCCGGTTACCCCGTACCGTGGCTTTCAGCCCGATGGGGTGCCCAGCCCTCAACTTGAAGCTAGCGATCGACTTCTTGGCCCGGGTTATGACCGGCCTCTGACCGGTGATGGTAGCGATATCTTGGGAAGCGGAGTCCAGCGCTTTAGCATCGTCCTTTCCCTCTCCCAAGCCGATATTGACTACGATCTTCTCCAGGCGGGGCGCCTCCATCACATTCCGGTAGCCGAAACGCTTCATCAGAGCGGGAACGATCTCCTCTCTATACCTCTTCTTCAACCTAGGTACGATCTCTGCCATCTTCAATCGATAGGCTCTCCACACTTCTTACAGAGCCGGGACTTCTTCCCCTCCCCATCGATCTGGAACGCTACCTTGGTCCTTTGGTTGCAACGAGGGCAGACCAGGGCCACATTGGAGAGGCGCAGGGGGGCTTCGAACTCTATGATCCCCGCCTGGGTGCGCACCCGACCGGTAGGCCTTTGGTGGCGTTTCACTAGATTGATGCCCGAGACCACCACCCGCCCTTCCTTAGGGAGTACGATCCGTACCGCGCCCCTCTCCCCTCGGAACTCTCCGGTGACGACCTCTACCGTATCTCCCTTCTTGATACGATTCATCTATAAGACCTCCGGCGCGAGAGAGACTATCTTCATAAAACCCTTATCCCGCAACTCCCTGGCTACGGGCCCGAAGATGCGGGTCCCCCGAGGGTTCTTATGTTCGTCTACCAACACGGCCGCGTTCTCGTCGAACTTTATATGAGAACCGTCAGGGCGTCCATACTCCTTGGCTGTGCGGACGATAACCGCCTTCACCACATCGCCCTTCCGAACAGAGCCGGAGGGGATAGCCTGTTTCACCGTGGCCACGATGATATCCCCTACGCCTCCATACCGTCTCCTGGAGCCGCCTAGAACTCTGATGCACAGGATCTCTCGGGCACCGGTGTTATCGGCCACCTTGAGTCTGCTCTCCTGCTGGATCACCCCGCTCCCTCTCCTGATACCGATCAACTTGACAGGGGGTTTCCCCTCCCCGCCAGGTCACTCCTTTAAGATCTCCTCCACCACCCACCGCTTCTCACGGCTCAAAGGGCGGCTCTCCTTGATGCGTACCATATCCCCTACTCGGCAGGCGTTTGTGGCATCGTGAGCCTTAAACCGCTTCCTCACCCTCATCGTCTTCTTGTATAGAGGGTGTCGACGTAGCCTCTCCACCTCCACTACCACCGTCTTATCCATCTTATCGCTTACTACGCGACCGACCATACTCCTCTTCTGCCCCCTCATGCTTCCTCCTCGGAGCCGAAAGGTTCCCTCTCTCTCAAGATGGTCTTGACGCGAGCGATATCTCTCTTTACCTGGGTCAAGCGGTTATGATCACTCAACTGTTTGGTCGCCAACTGGAAGCGGAGGTTGAACGCCTCCTCCCTTAACCGTTCCAACTCCCGCTCCAACTCTTCAATGGTGAGAGCGCGCATCTCGCTAGCCTTCACTTGGTCACCTCGATCCAAAGAGTGAATCCGCCTTAGCGATAAACTGGGTCTTCATGGGGAGTTTATGGGAAGCGAGACGCATCGCCTCTCGGGCCGATTCCTCTCGCACTCCGGCGATCTCCAGGAGTATCCTCCCCGGCTTCACCACAGCCACCCAGTGATCTACGCTTCCCTTCCCACTCCCCATCCTGGTCTCCGCCGGCTTCTTGGTAACCGGCTTGTCAGGGAAGACGCGGATCCAAAGCTTTCCCCCCCGCCTGACGTAACGGACGACAGCCCTTCGAGCCGCCTCGATCTGGCGACTGGTCACCCAGGAGGACTCCAAAGCCTGTAAACCGTACTCCCCAAAGTTGATCTGGTTGCCTCGAGAGGCCTTGCCCTTCCGTCTCCCCCGATGGGCTTTTCTATACTTGACCCGCTTGGGCATCAACATGGCTATGGCTCCCTACGCGGGGCTTCAGGTAGCACCTCGCCCTTGTAGACCCAGACTTTGATCCCTATCCTTCCCAAGGTAGTGAGTGCCTCATCTTGAGCGTAATCGATGTCGGCCCTTATGGTGTGCAGAGGGACCCGCCCCTCCATCACCCACTCGCGACGGGCCATCTCCGCGCCCGATAGCCGGCCGCCACAGGCTATCTTTATCCCCTCCACCCCCAGCCGCATAGCCCGACCCATCGCCTGCTTCATAGCCCTCTTGTGGGAGATCCTCTTTGAGAGTTGAGCCGCCAGGCCCTCAGCGATGAGATGGGCATCGATCTCTGGATGCTCCACCTCCTGGACTTCGATGCGGATCCTTTTACCCGTCAACTCCTCCAGTTGACGACGAAGGGCGTTGACAGTAGTCCCTTTGCGGCCGATCACGATACCCGGCCTAGCCGTGTGAATGGTCAGCGAGACCTGATTGGGGAAGCGCTCGATCTCTATTTTGGAGATACCAGCCCTCGACAACCCCTCCCGAATCAGCGCCCGTATAGCCAGATCCTCCTTCAGGAGAGCAGCATATTCTCGCCCCTCGGCGTACCATCGGGCTTTCCAATCTTTGATGATCCCCAGCCTAAACCCTTCCGGATGAACCTTGCGGCCCAAAACCCCTCCTTCCCTGACCTATTCCCACTCGCTGACCACTACGGTGATGTGAGCGGAGCGTTTCAAGATCGGCTTCGCCCGTCCCCGAGGCCCTGCCCGAAACCTCTTCAAGCGAGGGCCATCGTCGGCTGTGATCCGAGCGATGTACAATTCATCGGCGGAAAGGCCGTGCACATCCTCCACATTCGCCGCTGCCGACTTGATAGCCTTGGCCACCGGCCTAGCCGCTCCTTGAGGCAGAAATTTGAGATAGGTTAAAGCCTCGTTCACCCCCTGACCACGAACCATATCCGCCACTCGCCTCACCTTCCGGGGAGAGATGTGAACATATTTTATCACCGCCCTGGCCTCGATCCCCATCTACATCCTCTTTCCGATGCGAGTGGACCTCTCTCGAGAGGTGTGTCCGTGGCCCCGGAAAGTCCTGGTAGGGGCGAACTCCCCCAACTTATGCCCCACCATGTTTTCAGTGATGTAGATAGGCACATGACGACGCCCATCGTGGACGGCGATAGTGTGTCCCACCATCTGAGGAAAAATGGTAGAGGCTCGAGACCAGGTCTTTATCACCCGCTTATCTCCCGAAGCGTTCATGGCTTCGATCCTTTTCAGTAGTTTAGGATCCACATACGGTCCCTTCTTCAGCGAGCGAGCCATGCTACCCTCCATCACTATCGGCTAACCGAGGCCGACTCTAAACCCTCTTCTTCCCCCGCCGCTTCACGATCCACTTATCCGTAGCCTTGCGCCGCCGGGTCTTCTTGCCCAGGGTGGGCTTGCCCCAGGGGCTCTTGGGCGAGGGCATCCCGATGGGAGCCTTGCCCTCTCCCCCGCCATGGGGGTGATCCCGGGGGCTCATCGCCGAGCCTCTGGTGGCAGGCCGCCTTCCCAGCCAGCGGGCTCGACCGGCTTTTCCCAAACTCACATTGCCCCAGTCGGTATTTCCCACTTGGCCGATGGTGGCCATACACCGGGTATGTACCAACCGCACCTCCCCTGAGGGCAGGCGGATATGAGCATAGTTACCCTCTTTAGCCATAAGTTGCGCCGAAGCGCCCGCCGAGCGGGCTAACTGCCCCCCTCTCCCCCTCTGAAGTTCGAGGTTATGGATGGTGGTGCCCACGGGGATATTAGCGATAGGCAAGGCGTTCCCCACTCTAAGATCAGCCTCGGGCCCCGCTTCCACCCGATCGCCCACCTTGAGCCCCAGAGGGGCTAGGATATACCGCTTCTCCCCATCGGCATAGACCAGAAGGGCGATCCGCGAGGAGCGGTTGGGGTCGTACTCGATGGAATCGACGCGGGCGGGAACCCCGAACTTGTCGCGCTTGAAATCGATGATCCTATAGCGGCGCTTATGCCCGCCGCCCTTATGGCGAACGGTGATCTTCCCCTGGCTTCGGCCCGCCTTCTTCTTCAAAGGAGCAACGAGCGAGGGCTCGGGTTCTTGGCGCGTGATATCCTCAAAACTGGTGACGCTCATCCCTCGCCGACCGGGCGAGGTGGGCTTATAGATCTTGATAGGCATACTAGACCCCCTCAAAGAGCTCGATCCGCTGCCCCTCAGCCAATTTCACGATAGCCTTCTTCCAGGAAGGGGTACGGCCCACATGCCGGCCCCATCTCCGCGGCTTTCCCGGCATATTGATGATATTGACCGAGACCACCTCTACACCGAAAACCTTCTCCACCGCCTCTTTGACCTGCAATTTGTTCGCCCGGCGGTCTACCTCGAAGGTGTAGATTCCCTGCTCGATCTGCATGGTGGTCTTCTCGGTGACTATGGGGCGTCGCAGAACCTCATAGGTCTCCATCATATCACCCCAAGATCCCTTCGATCACCTCAAGAGCCCCCAGGGGCATGATCAGCCAATCATAGTTCAAAAGATCCCTCAAGTTCAGATAGTTAGCCCGCAAAGTTTTGACCTCTGGGATATTTCGCACTGATCTCTCCACGTTGGCATTCCGCTCCGGGAGGAGGATAAGGGCGCTATCCTCCACCTTCAGGTTCTCCAAGATAGTTACCATCTCCTTGGTCTTGGGCGCTTCCATCTCCAGCCCGTCCAAGACCAAGATCTTCCCCTCCTTTGCCTTGACCGTGAGGCCCCCCCTCAGGGCCAGACGTCTCATCTTTTTGGGCATCTTCTGGCGGTAACTTCGCGGCTGGGGGCCGAAGACCGTTCCTCCTCCCCGCCACTGGGGCTCCCGTCTGCTCCCATGGCGAGCCCGTCCGGTCCCCTTCTGTCGCCAGGGCTTGGCCCCGCCGCCCCTCACCTCGCCGCGGGTCTTGGTCTTGTGCGTCCCCAAGCGAGCGTTAGCCAACTGCCTAACCAGCGCCTGGTGCATCACCGCCTCGTTCACCGGCGCGGCGAAGATATGAGCCGGTAACTCAACCTGCTTCTTACTCTTCCCCAAGAGGGTATAAAGCGGAACTTTCATATCTTTCTACTTGCTCTTGACCGCCTTCTGGACCATCACCAGGCCGCCTCGGCTACCAGGGATGGAACCCCGTACGCCCAAAAGGTTCCGCTCTGGGTCCACCAGAACCACCTTCAGGTTCTGGACCGTCACCCGCTCGTTCCCCATCCGACCGGCCATGCGCATCCCCTTGAAGACCCGGCCGGGTGTGGTCATGGCGCCGATGGATCCGGGGGCCCTAGCCCGGTCAGATTGCCCGTGAGTGGCCGGCCCCCCTCGGAAGCCGTGCCGCTTCATCACTCCGGCGAACCCTTTCCCCTTGGAGATGCCGGTTACATCCACCAGATCGCCCACGGAGAAGAGACTAGCGTCGAACTTTTGGCCCACCTGGTAACCCTGCACATCCTTAACCCTCACCTCCCGCAGATGGCGAAGGGGGGGCAACTCTTTCAGATGGCCACGCTGGGGCTTGTTGAGCCGCTTCGTCTCTCCGAAGCCCAATTGCAACGCCGTGTAGCCATCGTTTTCCCCGGTTTTCACTTGCGTGATGTAGCAAGGCCCCGCCTCGACGAGGGTAACAGAGACTATCTCCCCCCTCTCGTCGAAGATCTGGGTCATCCCTACCTTCTTACCTAGTATGGCGTGCATCAAGAACCTGCTCTTTTTAGTCCTATCAAAATGGGTTTCAACTCCCCAGCAGCTTTCTCCATGTCCGCAATGTTCTTCCGAAAGAAGAAACCATATCCTTTTTCATCCTCTTCAATGCGTTTCCTAATAATGCTCTCCAAACGGGCTCGTTGACGCTCCAATTCTCTCTGCTCATATTTCTCAACATCGGTCTCAACATCGATCTCCAACTGTCGAAACCGCCAACTGTAATCCTTTAAGAAAGCTGCCAAGAGGTCTTTGCTCCAGTGAGGACTCACGTCCGGATGGGCTACCAAGTGTGGGCAGGGAGAAAGCTCGGGATAGATCTCACCCTCGCCCACGGTCGGCAATTTTACTCGCCGTGTGTACGAGTGACCGCAATAGGGACAAGGAACTTCTTCTCTCGCTGTTGTCATCTGAAATCCTATAGTTTTATCTCGATATCCACCCCGGCTGGGAGGTTGAGGCGCATCAGGGTATCGATAGTCTTAGATCCAGGCTCAAGCACATCGATAAGCCGTTTATGGGTCCGGATCTCGAACTGTTCCCGAGAGTCCTTGTCGATGAAAGGCGAGCGTATCACCGTGAACTTCTCGATCTTGGTGGGCAAGGGTACCGGCCCCACCACCACAGCCCCCGTCCGCTCCGCGGCCTCCACTATCTGCTGGGCTGACTGATCTAGAACTCTATGATCGTACGCCTTCAAGCGGATCCTGATCCTATTCTTGGGCATATAACCCTCGTTTCAGTCTTAGACTAACCGCCGATCACTCTCCCAGCAAGAGCCCTTTTTCATTCCAGAATCTTGGTGATGACGCCTGCGCCCACAGTCCGCCCCCCCTCTCGGATGGCG
>DFBK01000088.1 GCA_002366595.1 Anaerolineales bacterium UBA3082
CTCGATGGCAAAAACTATTCTCTGAATATGCCGGCGCACACCCAGATCTGGCAGACCTTTGGAGGCAGGTAATAGCCGGCCAATTGCCAGGAGGCTGGACTGAGCATCTACCAACTTTTAAGGCCGGCGATCAGATAGCCACCCGCGCAGCCTCCGGGAAGGTGCTCAACGCCATAGCCGCTCATATACCGACATTGATAGGAGGCTCGGCGGACCTGGCTCCATCAAATAAGACCTACCTAACCGGCTATGGCTCCATCAGCAAGAGCGATTTCGGAGGTCGCAACCTCCATTTCGGCGTAAGAGAGCATGCTATGGGCGGCATACTCAACGGTCTGGCTCTACATGGAGGCATCATCCCTTACGGAGGCACCTTTCTTGTCTTCTCTGACTATATGCGGCCGAGCATCCGCCTAGCGGCCATGATGCACCTGCCAGTCATCTATGTTTTCACGCATGACAGCATCTTTGTGGGCGAGGATGGTCCCACCCACCAGCCGGTGGAACAGTTGGCCGCCCTACGAGCCATACCAGGCCTAGTGGTCATCAGGCCAGCGGACGCTAACGAGACAGCCATGGCTTGGAGGGTGGCCTTGGAGAGGGGGGGGGCAGTGGCCCTGTTGCTCACTAGGCAAAAATTGCCGGTGCTAGATCGCTCAAACCTAGCGGACGCAGAGGGAGTGGCTCGGGGGGCCTATACCTTCAGTGGTAGCGAACTCGAAGCGCCAGCCCTGATCATATTGGCAAGCGGATCAGAAGTACCGCTAGCTCTTGGTGCCGCTGACGAATTAGGAAAGAGGGGGATAGAAGCGAGGGTCGTGAGCTTCCCCAGTTGGGAATTATTCGAAGAGCAGCCGAAATCCTACAAGGAAGAGGTGCTGCCTCCTTCGGTCCTGCTACGATTAGGGATCGAGGCCGCTGTGGGGCAAGGATGGGAGAGGTACCTCGGGCCCCAGGGGAGGATGATCAGCATTGAGCGGTTCGGAGCCTCAGCGCCGCATAAGGTTTTGGCCCAGAAGTTTGGCTTCACGGTCTCCAATATCGTATCTGAAGCGGAAGCGATCTTGAGCACTTCCCAGGCTCGTTTGAGGTGGGGTGAGACGAATGGGTAAATCTATCGTTGTCTACTCTCGAGCCGCCTTTTGACCCGACGTGGAGCGGGCCCGGAGGGTCCTCAGAAATTTACGCGTCCCTTATCGAGAGATCGATATAGAAGCCGATGAAGAGGCTGCGGCCAAGGTGAAGGGGTGGACCGGCTTTTACAGCGTCCCCACTATCGTGGTGGCTGAAGGTGAGAGCCTTGACCCCGCCTTGCCCATCTCGCCCCTTCCAGAAGGAGCCAGCCCTCGCGAGGTGGACCGGGGAGGGATGATCACCGAGCCCCGAGCCGACCAGTTGGTGAGTTTCCTCCGCCGCCATGGGTTTCCTGTAGGATAAGCAACAAGTTAAGGGGGAAGATGTGACCACCATCTTGGGCCTCGAGACCTCTTGTGACGAGACGGCCGCGGCGGTGGTGGCCGGGGGGAGGCGCATCCTCTCCAACGTAGTGGCCTCTCAGGTCGAGATCCACGCTCGTTACGGTGGCGTCTTTCCCGAACTCGCCTCCCGCCAGCATATTCGAGACATCCTCCCCGTCATCGAGGAAGCGCTTAGCCAAGCGATGATGGAACTGGGCCAACTAGATGGCATAGCCGTCACCATCGGGCCCGGCCTGGCTGGCTCTTTAGTGGTGGGGGTGAACGCGGCTAAGGGCCTGGCCCTGGCTTTGAACCTCCCCCTCATAGGCATAAACCACCTAGAAGCCCACATCTATACCCTCTGGACGCAAACACCAGAGATAGAATTCCCCCTCCTTTGCCTCATCGCCTCCGGTGGCCACACCAACCTGGTGCTCATGACCGACCACGGCCAGTACGAGCCGCTAGGCCAGACCCTGGACGATGCGGCGGGAGAGGCGTTTGACAAGGTGGCTAGGCTGCTGGGGTTAGGGTACCCCGGTGGCCCAGCCATCCAGGAGAAGGCCGAGGAGGGCGATCCAAAAGCCTTTGACCTCCCCCGTGCCTGGCTGTCAGGCACATATAACTTTAGTTTCAGTGGCCTCAAGACAGCGGTGTTATATCTGGTGCGGAGGCTGGAGGAAGAAAGCAACGAATTGCCCCTGGCCGATCTGGCGGCCAGTTTCCAGGCCGCGGTGGTAGATGTCTTGGTGAAGAAGACGAGGCTTGCGGCCCACGAGCATGGGGTGAAGCAGGTGCTTTTGGTGGGAGGGGTGGCGGCCAACACCCTTCTGCGCCAGAAGATGAGCCGAAGGGTAGAAATCCCAGTCCTCTACCCTCCGCCGGAACTTTGCACCGACAACGCCGTGGGAGTGGCCGCAGCCGGCTGGTTCAGGCTAGAGGCGGGGGAGAGGTCCGGCTTGGATTTGGACGCGGTGCCTAGCCTGAGGCTGACATAAGGGCTCCACGCTAGTGCCATATTCCCTGCACAAACGGAGAAGAAAGGCGAGAGGTCTGGCTGGGACCTGGATGTGATACCGGGGCTCAAACTGGCGTAGAATGCTTGCGCCTGTTCCCTTGTGTAGGGGAGGCCCTTGTGGCCTCCCATTTTCAGTAGCGGCGGGCTTTAGCCCGACGGGAGAACGTCGCCCTGAAGGGCAACACTCCAACCCCATCCGTACATCCCGAATTTGTGGCGTCCGAGCCTGTCCTGAGCGTCAAGCGAAGGGTTCATCTCGGACGGAAACACATCCTATTCTACGCTCAACTCCTCCTCCCTCACCTCCCCCTCCACGATCCTGAACCCCCTTATCTCCGGCTCCTCCTGGGCCAAGGAGACGATGATGTAGAGAGCCTCAGGGAAATAGGCTTGCTTTATATCCCTGACCGAAGGGTAAGCGGGGAAGGCGGGGTGGGAATGGTATATCCCCCAAAGTTTCCACCCCTTCTCCTCCATCTCTACGAATATCTTATATTGCTCCTCTGGCTCCAGGCGATAGGTAGTGGTGCTATGCTCGGCGTTGGCCGTCCGGTATAACTTGACCGCCTTACCCTCCTTGCCCGCTATCACTCCGCAGGCCTCGTAAGGGGCCTCTTCCTTGGCCTGGGCGATCATCTCTTGGGCGAACCCCTGGGGCAGGGTTACCATCGCCCCCTCCGCAAATGGCGGGGGATCACCAACTTCAAAGCGTACCCCCTTCCCTCGGGATCTGTCCTTACAGGATCCCGTAGGGATAAGGACTCCGAGAGGCTTGCCACTTTGACATCCACCAGCCCGGCCCCTTTCGCCGCCTCGATGATATCGATCTCCTTCACTCTGGGCAGCCCTTCTTGCCCCCGATAACCCTTCTTGGTGATGATAGCCCAGATAGCGCCATCTTCTCTTATCCGTCTACGGAGTATCTGCAAAGCGGCTTGCAACCCCTCGACCTGGCCTACCCAGAAGAGGATGGCATGCGCCTTGCCTATCGCTGTCGCCTTCTCCAGAACCGGGGGGCTATCTAGAGCGAAAACTACCCCCTCCTCGCCGATGGCCTCTCCTATCTCCTCCAGGAGCCGGTCGCCCCCGCCGATGGTGAAGATGGTGTGGCCGGGCTTCAGGCCTAGTTTCTCGGTCAGCGCTTTGGCAGTCATATCAGGGCTAGGTCAGGTCCTTCTTTTCCAAGTGCTCTCGGATTATCCGCTCTAGGTCCTCCTCTCCATTCTGCCATCAGATGCTGAACGCTCCTTCACGACTGTATTAGAACGTTGGTATAACATAGTAACTACCTGGGTTCTCTCCTCCCTCGCATTTTTCTCTCATTTCACCCCATCCTATGTTCTCGCATATCGATGTGTCCTTTTTCAGATATGCAGCATACCAATAGCACCAATCTCTATTTGACCTGCTTGTTCCTCTTTCTGCTCCTTCACAGATAGATATACTTGTAGTTACATCCATCTTGAAGGGGTTGACACATTTTCCATCAGAACATTCAAACCATCCGTCGCATTTGTTTCCTTCCCAACAGCGGTTGTTCACAAGGCCGTATTTATGGCACTTTCCATCGGAATCGTCATAGTAGTAACCCTCGTTGCACACATTCCCCTTGCAAGGCTCGTATGTGCCGCATGAGTAGCATTTTCCATCTGCTCCGCACTCATAATCTTCTTTGCACACATTTCCTTCACAGCAGGGGTCGTCATAACCTCCGCAGGGGTGACACTTGTTATCTGAACCACAGACCAACCATTCATCGCAAGCATACTTACGTTCTGAAACTAGTGGAAAAAGCAGATCCGCCTCACAGCATGGTTGTTCATAGCCTCCACATCGCTCGCATTTTCCCTCTGATCCACACACATAACCCTCTCGGCACACATTTCCTTCACAACAGGGTTCGTCAGAACTTCCGCAGGAATAACACTTAATATCTTGACCGCAGACAAACCATTCACCACAAACATCCCCTTCACAGCAGGCCTGATCGTAGACTCCGCACCCATGGCATTTTGAGTCATAGCCACACACAAAACCCTCGCTGCAGGTTTCGTTTTGACAGCATGGCTGCTCGTACTCTCCACAGGGCTCACACATCCCATCAGGCCCGCACATACTTCCTTCACCGCATTTGTCTCCTTCGCAACAAGGGTCATAGGGATCTCCACACGGATAGCATCCTTCTTCGAGACATATATACCCCTCTTCACACTTGTCCTCTTCACAACAGGGCAGGAGATACAGCGCTCCCTCCTCTTCGTAAGCGTATCCACATGCCCCCTCGGGGATTTGTGGGCGTGGCGATTGAGCGCATCCACCAATCAGTGAAGATACCATCGTACACACTATTAGCCCGAATAGAATCGCTCTTCTCTTCATCGTTACACTCCTTTAATCAGATGAACAACCTTCTCCTACAGCCTCTCTACCACCATCAGCGCCGCGCCAAGTACGTCTCCGCCTCTCATCCTCATTCCAATCGGCTTCAATAGCTCACTCAGGACAATGGGAAAAAGGCTTCTTAGGTCGGCACCAGTGATTAGAGGACGACTATTTCCGAGATGTGGGTATCACCAACACCTGTCCCACGTTGATCAGGCTGGGGTCCTCGATATCGTTAGCCTCCGCGATCTCCTCCACCGTTACCCCGAATTCAGCAGCGATTTTGGCTAGGGTGTCTCCGGCCTGAACAGTATGGGTGATGACCGCCGTCGGCGGAGGTGTCCGCTTAGGCGTTGATGTCGCTTGTGGGGTGGACCCGATCGTAGGTGTTGGGGTCGGCGTGATGGTCGGCGAGGCTATGACGATCTGAAAGGCCAGACAGAGCACTGTTGTCACCAAGAAGAAAATCAGCGTACCCCACCGAATCCGCCGCCGTGCTTTTTGGTCCACCAAGTAGTCATGCCGAACCCAACTCCCCTGCTGAGTGAAACCCAACCGCTTAGCGAATATATCTACAAAGACCATATAGGCCACCCCGGAGAGCAAGCCTGAAAGTACTACAGCCACCACTATACTCATCAGAGGTCCGTTCTCAGACATATTGCTTCCTCCCACTCTGCCACAGAAGAAAAGCGCCCCGAAGTCACAGGCTATCTTTTAGTCTCCCACAAAGTAAGTCTCCAGCCTTACCCCACATCCTCACATTCCTTGTAAAGTCCTTACCAAATCTAAGGTTGAGGTATCACCAGTACCTGTCCCACGTTGATCAGGCTGGGGTCCTCGATATCGTTAGCCTCTATAATCGCCTCCACGGTCACCTCGAATTCAGCCGCGATCTTCCCCAATGTGTCCCCGGCTTGAACCGTGTAAGTGATGACCTCTGCAGCCGGAGAGGGTGTGGTGGTAAGGGGGGCAACTCCCTCGATTCGGAGGCTTTCAATCGCTCTGGAGAAGATCGCTTCGAAGTCGTCGAAAGAGTCCTTGTGGGATAGGCAGTTGAGCGAGTAGGCGATGCCCGGCTCAGGAGGGACGATGATCACCCCTCTCAATTTGGTTTCTTTGCTTCTTCCGAGGTTCACCACTTCAACCCCTGGCAGGCCGCTCACCTCGGTTCTCTTGATGGAGATGAACCGCGAGCCCATGGTGTTCTCATAACTAGCCTTCACCTGCTCATACTGCTCATCGGTGAGAGTGCCCGTTAGGTTGGGATCTTTCAGTGACACTACCACAATATGGGCACATCCCCGACATCCATCCACCCCACCGGTATAGACGCCACCGATGTAGTCGTAACCACCAGGCGACATACCTTTGAGGGAAGTGTCCAAAAGAACGTCGATCTCCTTCTCGGTTATCACCTCCCAATTCGAAGGGTACTCAAAGGAGAAGCCATCACCCTCAAAGGTGACAGCCCTTGGAACCGGCGTTGCCGTGGGAGGAACGGAGGGCAAAGCAGTTCGCCACAGCCCCCCTTCATAGACATAGGCCAATATGTACCCTGTGCCGATGAGTCCTAACACAAGCAACCCGCTCCAGAAGATAAGCCCTATCTTGCGCCTCTCGGACAGGAGGGTGGAAAGGCCAGCGAAAAGCAGGAAGGCCGCTAGCAGGGCCAGGATGATAACCACCTGGGTCTGGAAGGGTATCCTTTCAAACTCCAACCCCTTAAGGTAATCATGGACGCTGGCCGCCGTGGTGAAAAGGAAGGCCGCAAGAAAGAGCACACCCAGAAGAGCGGTTATTCCAGCGAATATCTTTCGCCCAGGTAGGGCTCGAGTGGGAACTATCTTGGCCTCCGGGATGAGCCTCTGGAGATCCTCCTTGAACCTCTCGAAGTCTCCTTCTTCTAGGTTCCCTTTGGCGATCTGGGCCCGGACTTTCTTCCCCTCAGGAGAGAGCCCCTCTATCACGATCGCCTTTCCCCTCTGGGTTTCTGCCACGCGGTCTATCTGGGCGATCACCGGCTTCTCCTCGCCGCTCTTTCGTCGGAAGATGAGCCTTTTCTCTGGAGATATGACCAACTCTCGCATGGTGGTGGGACGCAATGCTTCGAAGATCGCTCGGGCTGGGAGGACCAACAAGATAACGGCGAATATCAGGTAGACGATCGGGTCTTGAGCAGCTACATTCATCGCCTGTCCAACGAGGCCTAACCAGACTAGGGCTGCCAAGACCAATGCAACTCTATACATCTTGCTTATGCCTCGCCAGGGGTAGACTCGCTCCTTCTCGACTTCCGGACGGATGACCGGTTTTCTTTCCTCCTCCTTCGGCTTTGCTTTGACCGTGCCTAACCTTCTCGCGGCCGCCCTCACCTCCTCCAACGAGACGCAGTTCATGTACTCTTGTAGCGCGTTGATGAGCTCCACATTGGAAATGGTCACGCTACGAGCCGCCCCGACTTTTGGCAGGAGGCCGAGAAAGTGCTTTTGGGTCTCCGGTGAGTAGTTCACCCTCCGCGCGGCGACCAGGTGGTTCGACCGGTCTACTATCAGAAAGTAGGTGTATCCCTGGCTGAGCAGTGCCTCAAGCCTTGAAAGCTCACCCTCGCTCAGTGGATCCGGTGGCCCCGTGACGCGGTTGGCGCCGACCATCCAAGTCTCTTTGAAGAAAGGCTCCTTTGGGTCATCCCAGACAATGGGGTAGACGCCGTAGAGATCGCAAGCGGGAGCCTTGTAGTGGTGGATGTAGAGGCTCATCAGGGTCTCCGCCGTGAGCAGGCCGCGAAACTCGTCAGGCGAAGCACGTGTGATCAGCGCGGCAACAGGCCCGGTTTCATCCCGCACCATGAAGCACATGCTTTTCTCTAGACTCTCCAGGATGAGGGGGTTCACCAAAGAGGGATCACGACACACGTCGGCCCAGAGGGGCAATTCTGCCTCTCCACCGGGTGCTGCCCCTGGTTCTTCCTCCGCCATCGCTTCCTCCGGCTGCTCGCCCTCGCGCTGAACCTTGGGCTTCTCTGTGGTCTCACGTTGTTTCAATGAATTAAGAGCATCCGAGGCCATCCTCCTTATGCTTTCAGCCTTGCCATCGGTCCAGCCGATCTGACCCATCCCCTCTATCTCTGGCCTGAAGCGCGCACGTGCAGGAGGAGAGGTTAAAGGGGAAGCAGATGCTATTGACTCTAGGGCTGAGAGGAGTTCGGGGACGGGAGAAACCTCCTTGGCGGCCACGATGGCATAGCCAATCTTGTCGGCCCTGCATTGGAGTAGCTCGGTCAACAGGCTGGCTAGTGCCTTGGCGCCCTCCTCTCCACGTCGCTTGAGATCTTCCACCGATGACTTCAGCAAGTCATCGGGCGAAAGGATGTCGTACCTTGTACAAAGCTCGACCAGCAGATCTATACCCTTCAGCGGCTCGCCCTTGTGCAGAACTTGAGGGCCCTCCATGGTGGCAAGTTGTTCATAGGATACATCCTTGAAGCCCGCTTCATCTAGAAAGGCCCGGAAGCACCTAGTGCCCGTCCCCATATAGCCGAACTTCATCATGGTGATGTCGATGCGTCCTGAATGTTGGGTGATGACCTCTTCATGCCCATCGGCGAATACCAACTCGATTTGATAGTTGGGCGGACCCGACACACAGCGGACCTCCACGAGTTCCCCATGCTCTGCGATGAGCCTCTTGGCTCCCCGCCTCATCGCCTGTTCGTATGTCTCCATGTTCCGTCCCTCCCTTTGAAACTTGCAGGACCTCCCTCTCGCCCCGCCCAAAACGTAATCAGAAAGTCCAAAAAGACCACCCGCTACAGATAGCAACGGGTGGTCCCTATGTCGATGTATGCTGGAACTATGGATGATCGTTGGTCTGGAGCCGATGCACCCCCACTGCTGTGCGATGATCGACCCTCCCGCCAACTATCTCTAGCCAAGCCTAATATATCATGGCGTCTAACCCCTGTCAAAGGGTTTCAGGACCCGCCTGAGAGGCTTCGACCGCGCTATCTATTCTCCTAGAGTATCATTTCCGCTTCCTAGCACTTATCAGCATATCGCTCTGCCTAGTCGCTTTGAAAGGCTAGGTCCCTATGTACTTCGCGTACAGGTTGCGGGCCACCGTTTCGTCGCTGGTACCCCGGATGATGGCCCGGGCGTCGGGGAAGATGGTAACTAAGTAGTCGTTCACCTGGAAGCGCAGGAGGAACTCGTTGAAAGTGACTTCGCCTATAGCCTGCAACCTCTTGGCCAGGGCGGGAAGGGAGATAGTTACCTCGGTCACGGGGGTGATCTGCACGGCGTTGCGGCCGCAAAGGGAGGTGACCATAGCCGCCTCTTTGGCTTCCAGGAACTCGAACTTCCCCTGCCCGCAGGAGGGACAGGTCTCCTGCCGAGCCACCTGGAAAACCTCGAAGGTGTTCTCCCAAAGGTCGATGTGGATCACTCCTGGATTTGGGCTCCCCTTCCCGCTGAGGAGTTTTATCGCCTCCGTGGCCTCGATGGAACCGATGACCGCGGGGACGCTTCCCAAGATGCCCATCGTGTCACAGGTGGGGATGGTGCCCGGTGGAGGGGGCTCTGTGAAGAGGCACCGCAGGCAGGCGGTCTGGTGAGGGATGATGTTCATGGTCATGCCATAACTCCCCACCGCTCCCCCATAGATCCAAGGGGTATCATGCTTCACGCAGGCGTCGTTGATGAGGTAGCGGGTCTCGAAGTTGTCGGTCCCGTCTAAGACCAAATCCCTATCTTTGATGATCTCTTCAACATTGCGATGGTGGACATCGGCCACCAAGGGCTTGATCTCCACTTGGGAGTTCACTTTTCTTAGTTTCTCGGCGGCGGCGATCGCCTTGGGCAAGCCCCTCTCTATATCCTCCTCATCGAAGAGGATCTGCCGGTGGAGGTTATCCAACTCCACGTAATCCCTATCTACCACCCTTATATGGCCCACCCCGGCACGGGTCAAGAGGTTGGCGATGTTACAGCCCAACCCGCCGCAACCGATGATGACCACCGAAGAGGCGAGGAGTCTCCTCTGCCCTTCCTCCCCCAAGGGGGAGAATATCGTCTGCCGTATATACCGTTCTAATTCCATCTACCCTCCAAACTTCTCTCTCAAGAACTCCAGCACCACCCCATCTATATATTCGTCCTCCCGCCAACGTTCCTCCAGGTTCTCGATGCCTATCAACTTCCGAAGGGCGGATTTTGTCGTTTCGTCGTACTGGCCATTAAAGGGGCCATCGTAGTGTCCTGTACGCCTAACTAACTCTTGTAACTCCCGCGCCACTGGCCCCTCGATCTTCGCCAACTTCTGGGGGTCTATCTTGCCGAAGTAGAGTTTGTGCAACTCTAAGAGCCGCTTCAATTCCAAGATAGGGGTGGGGTGATCATCGATTCGAAGATCGACAACCCTATCGCTGAACCCGCCATACCCTCCCTTCTCCCGCACCACCAGGAGCCCCGCTGACTGCTGCCCTCGCCTATCTCCACCCGCCTCCTGCCCCGCTAGTAGGGAAGCCACAAGTTGATCGGCTAGTTCCCCCTCTGTCTCCTCGAAGGCTTTAGCCATAGCCCCTAGGGTCTCTTCACCCACCAAGATATTGCCTTGGCAAGTGTACCCCTCACCAACTATATGCCCCGCCCAGGGGAGACACTCGGAGCCGGTGAAGGCGAAGGCCCCTCCTTGGCTATCCACCACCCCTACTTGACGGTGCTCCCGTCCCTCATCGGCCTCGATCAGTCGCTTCACCACCTCCTCGGTGGAGAGGCCCTGCGCCAAAAGTTTCAACCCCTGGGGGCCATAGGAGGCGTTAGCCCAGGCCTGGGTAGCCACAGCCCCTGCCTTCGCTTTAGCCCAGGAGACTAGCGCTGCGGCGGCTAGAAACTTCGACTGTACCGCCACGCCCCATTCCTCCTTCTGAGGGTCGTAGGCCACGATGGAGAAGGTGGAAAGCCTGCCACAGGGAGACGAAAATCGCATCGCTCACCTCCTTAATGAAGATTATAACACGCTAGAGAAGGGAGGAGCAAAGGGCTTAGAGGGCGAAGTAGGGGACTATGAACTTGTAGAGGCAAACCAAATCCAAGGCCAAAAAACTGAGGTAGAAGAGAGCGAGAACCGCCCTCTCTGCGATATACTCAAGAGGTGCTTTATGGCTCTCCAGGGGAAGAAGCAAGGAGGTGAGCCTGGCCAGGAGCCTGGCCCACTCCCTCAACCCCAGGGCGAAGAACAAGCCTATCGGTATGAGAGCCGGGAAGAGATACCTACCTTGAGGCTGCACGAACTTGATATTGTACCAAAGGTGTTCGCCCACAACTACCAAGAGAACCAAAATCAAAAGGCCCAACGCCCACCTTTGGAACTCGCTCAGCCGTTCCTCTCCCCGGCTCAACCTGGTCAAGAGGATGAAGAGACCCACCAGGATAGCCAAGGAGATGACGAATAGAAAAGCGTATATCCTCGAATCCACCAGTACCCCCATCCAGCCGAAGATAGCCCAGAAACTCTTGAAGGAGATGACGAAGAAATCTTTAACCACCTTGCCCGCTCCATATCGGGCTATCCACTCTGCGGTGGTGGGCTGCTCCAGCACGATGGCGTCATGACGCGCCCAGCCGAAGATATCGACCCCCCCATAAACCAGGCCATTACGTAGGAACCACCAAGCCGAAAGGGCCAAGCCTAGGCTCAAAATGAGGCCCAGGTGCCGGAAGATCGCCTTCTCCTTCCGCCAAAGGTAAAGGGCCGCCACCAGGATAGAGGCTATCGCCGGGGCGTAGATGGTGGTCTTAGTGAGGAGGGCCAGGGCCAAAAGGAGACCGAGGGAGAGCGTCCTCTCTTTAAAACCTCCCCTCATGGCTAGGAGGCACTGCCAGAGTATCAAGGCCAAAATCAGTTCCCCCAAGATGTCATTATTTATGGCCGCGCTCATGGCGATATGCATGGGGAGCGTGGCTATGAAAGCCATGCTGGCCAGAGGCAGGAAGTCCCGCTTAGGGAAAACCTCTTTTACCACTAAGTACGATACGATCAGAAGCGCGCCACCCTGCAAGAGGGAGAATATCCGCAAGACCACCACCTGCTGAGCCAAGGTCAAGGGTTTAGTGGCTAGATAGATGGGAGCGGCCAACAGGTAATAGAGGGGTGGCTGGTGGAACTCGTACCGGATGGGGGCTATGGACATCTCGGGAGGGAACTGGGCGGCCTTTATCTCCTCCAAGTATTCGTGGGGGTAATCGCCCCATTGAAGGATGGGGAAGCGGCCATTTTCGGCCAAGTAGGTGATGTAATTGTAATGGGCTGGCTCGTCAGGGGCCTCCCAAAGAGGCGTCTTGAGGGCGTAAAGCGCCCCCACCAGGATATAGACTACCACGATGAAAACCAGCCCGAACCGTCTCATCATTTCCATGGTAAGAATATAGGGCCAGACCTCTGGCCCACTACAGTCAGCCCGTCCTGCCTGCCCTGGCGATGGCAGCCTGTCCCGGCGATGACAGGCCGGGGGCCAGGGGCATCAACGGGCCAGGGGACGAGTCGACGCTACATTTCGTAGCGTCGACCTTTAGGGCGACGTCTTCTCGTCAGACTATAACCCGCCGCTATATTTTACCCACATCAACTAGGATAGAACTGTCCCCTCTCGCTATTTGGGCCCCTCATCCTCCCAACCGTGCCCGTTCCTCCTCCACTATCCCCTCATCCAACTTGGCGAAGAGGGGCTTCGGCTTTTTTAACGCCCGGCCCGCTGGGAGGGCGCTTGGTCCCCAAGCCACTCCAGCCGTCCCTGTGTCGGGATAGTGTGCTATGGGTGGTTCATACACCAAAGCCTGGTGGGTTTTCCTCTCCTCCTCGAAGGTCTCCACCCACTGTCTCCCCAAGAGGTCGCCTTCGTACCCCAGATATTCGTGCAACCTCTGGGAGGAGAAGGGCAGGAAGGGGTAAAGAAGTATCTTTAACGAATCTATGGCTCTCAAAGCGACATATATCGATGTCCCGGCTCCTTCGCGATTGTCGGCTATCACCTTCCAGGGCTTCTTTCGATCCAGATACCGGTTCGCCTCTTGGGTCAGGGCCATCGCCTGGGTGAGGGCGGCCTTGAACTTGCAACTCCCGATCAGTTCCCCGATGGGCTCGAACTCTCCCTCTACCTTCTCCAAAAGCGCCTTATCCATCTCGTCCAGTTCTCCCGGCTCCGGCACCCGCCCCTCGAAGTTCCGATAACTGAAGGTGAGGGCTCGGTGGGCCAGGTTCCCCCAATTGGCCACCAACTCGTCGTTGTTCCGCCGCCAGAAGTCATACCAGGCGAAGTCGGTGTCCCGGCTCTCCGGGGCGTTGATGGTGAGATAGTAGCGCAGGGGGTCGGGGTCGTACCGTTCCAAATAATCGGGCAGCCAGATCGCCCAGTTACGGCTGGTGGAGAGTTGCCGCCCCTCCAGGTTGAGATACTCATTAGCCGGCACATCGTAAGGCAGGTTCAGCCCCCCGTAACCCATGAGCATGGCCGGCCAGATGATGGCATGGAAAGGGATATTGTCCTTGCCGATGAAGTAATACCCCTTGGCCTCCGGCTCCTTCCACCATTCCTTCCACCTTTCCGGCTCCCCTCTGTTCTTCGCCCATTCTATGGAGGCTGAGAGATAGCCTATCACCGCCTCGAACCACACATATATCCGCTTCCCCCCGTATCCCCTCAAGGGCACGGGGATCCCCCATTCGATGTCCCGAGTGATGGGCCGCCCCCGCAGCCCGTCCCGCAAGAGGTTGAGCGTGAAGTTCAAGACATTGGGCCGCCAGTAATCTTTCCCCTCCACCCACTCTAAGAGCCTCTCGTTAAAGGCCGCCAAATCCAAGAAGAAATGTTCCGTCTCCCTGATGATCGGCCTCGTCCCGTCGAACTTGCACCGGGGCTCTATCAGTTCCGTGGCGTCCAGGGGGCGGCCGCACTCGTCGCACTGGTCGCCGCGGGCCTCCTCGTAGCCGCAATGGGGACAGGTCCCTTCCACATACCGGTCGGGGAGGAAACGGCTCCCCTTCTCGCAATAGAGTTGCTTCATCACCTCCCGGTAGATATGTCCCTTCTCCAAAAGGCGGCTGAAGATATCCTGGGCTACGGCGTAATGGTTCTCCGTGTCGGTATGGGTGAAGAGGTCGAAGGCTATCCCCAGCCTCTTGAAGGAGTCGAGGAAAGAGGCGTGGTAACGCTGGAATATCTCCTCCGGGGGGACGCCTTCCTGCTCGGCGCGGATGGTGATGGGCGTGCCGTGGGAATCGCTCCCGGAGACCATTAGCACCTGGTTCCCCCGCATGCGGTGATACCGGGCGAAGATATCGGGAGAGAGGTAAGCCCCCGCGATATGCCCCAGGTGCAAGGGGCCGTTCGCATACGGCCAGGCCACGAAAACGCCAATACGCTCAGACATAGAACCACCTCGTAGGTCGGGGTTCCATACCCGACACTTGGAAAGGAGTGGCAGGTTTGCCAGCCTGCCCTCGTGCGAGTTTTCCGTAAAGGAGCACCATTGCTGATTTGGGGAGATTTTAGCACAAGGCGGGGGAAAAGGGAAGAAACGCGATTGCGAGGCGAAGGGAAACGACTTTGCTCCTATTCACCATAAGGGGCCGCAAGACGGATGACCTGGGGACCTACACGGACGATGCCAAGCCTTTTCTCTATCCACCGGAACCATGCGAATACAGTCTGAGCCCTGCGAGCAGGCGTCGTACCCGACAGGTGAGAAATCCTTTCAATTATTGATGCAACTTCCGCTTTAGTTATACGCTTAGTGCTTTTTGACAAGAGGTATACCAAGACCTCGTTCATAACTGGTAACTCAAGCAGCAACCTGCAAACGAGTTCATTTCGTTCGTTAGCGGGCAACTGGACATATCGCCTGCCCACATCGGTCAAAATGTAGCTGCTATTCTCAAGGGTAACCAAGCCAAGAGCCTGTGCGGCTTCCCGGTAATAGCTGCTTTGTCGGCGGTCAAAGCCAAAGTGCACAGCAATGACCACGCTATTGTCAAGCCCTTCCGCTACAAGAAGAGGTAACTCTAATACCTTCTCAATGTCATCAGCCTGCGGAACGATGGCTCCCTTTTCAGACTTTGTGGGCAATGCAGCCAATTCATCGGGGGCCAAAGGAGACTCGACAATGACGAAATTCCTGCTCTCTACTAGATCGATGGATTCATAATCATAGGCGTCCAAGAATCGGTACCGCCAAAAAGTATAAATATGTTTATGCATATCAACACAAAGGAACATCGGGAGTATCTCTTTTTCGGACACGATGATTTGGCAGTATCGGAAGGGATAGTAAAGTTGTTTGATCAAAAAGTCTTGGGGGTGATCAACTTTCGCTTCCAATACAACCATGTGTTGCTTGCCCTCGAAACCACCATCGCATTCGATCTGTACCGATCGCACTTGTATCAGTGGCGATTTTCCCACTCTAAATTGAAACGGTGGTGTGTATTTTCTCCCACGGAGGGATAAACGAAGGCTACCTATACCCGCAAAATACTCTAACAGTCCAGAATTGAATGCATGATCGATGTATTGCATTTCACTGGAACCGGCTTTCGAGGCAACTAAATCAAAATCGAGTCGTGAATAAAATATCTCTGGCGCTACCGTGACTTCCTCAAGCGTGTGATATCCGTTACCTCGAACCAAAGCGTAGACTCCATTCTTCACTGGCAACACAAAGAGACCGTGAGCCTTCAAGACGGAAGGTAATTCGTCATAACTATGAATATTTGCCATCAGCCGTGCCTCTTCACCTGTTATCCGCTTGATATCCCTGGCCGTAACAATATTCACATCCTTGGCCAAGTCCAGACTCTTTGCTGCTATTATATCTGCCCACTTATCCAGCCTGCCGCTCGATCCCATCATCATCCTCGCACTGTTTCAATAATTGAAAATCACCAATTCGGTAACGCCTTTCCTCGTTGACGCCTTACAACTAATTGCTCTGTTTGCCTCCACCACCCCGATTCGGTAGTCCTCGTATAGTTCCCAAACCAGGGGTGTATCAGAGTTGCTTAGCATCACTCTGCAACCCCGCTGGTCGAGCTTCTGAAAAACCCCAGCCAGCCTTTTCTGTTCCTCCTCCCCAAAATCTTCCTTTGTATAACTTGTAAAACTCGCAGTCGCGCTAAGTGGGTGATAGGGTGGATCCAGATAGACAAAATCTCCCGGCTTGACACGTTGCAAGCACTTCTCGAAATCCTCCGTGTATAGCTTTACCCCCTGTAGCGTCTGGCTTGCTGCACGCAGGTTCTGCTCATCGCACACTGTTGGGTTCTTATAACTTCCGTATGGTACGTTGAATTGTCCCTTGCTGTTCACGCGGTAAAGTCCGTTGTAACACGTTCTGTTGAGGAAGATGGTACGTGCTGCCCGTTCTACTGCCGACATCTTTTCTATATGGCCATCCCTATCCCAGTTTCGCACCTCATAGTAGTAATCCTTATCCATCTTCTGGGCATCATGTTCCCACAGTTTTTCGATCAGTTCCTCCACATGGTCTCGAATCACGCGGTAACAATTCATCAATTCTTCATTGGAGTCGCTGAGCGTTGCCCGCCCGCCAAGCCTGCCTTGAGAATGAAGGAAGAAAAACACCGCTCCCCCGCCGACAAACGGCTCAAAGTAATCCCTGAACGTAATCGGGAACAGAGGCTTGTACTGCTTCAACAGTTGGCCCTTGCCACCGGCCCACTTGACGAACGGCGTTGCTAAGATTCCTGTCTTCAATTGCTTAGCGGCGACTCTACTTTCCACCCCAACCATCGCTCCTCTTCGTCCCGTCTCACTCCTGACCGTTTTCTGGGAACTCAAATAACTCTGAGACCTTCAGCTGAAACACTTCAGCCAACCGCTCTAAGTTCTCGAATGATGGCGCTCTTTGACCCCGCTCAATAAGACTAATGAAGTCGGTTGAGACGCCAACCGCCTCGGCCAATTCTTCCTGGGTCAAGCCTTTCAATGCTCTAAGTTGTCCTATTCTCTTGCCAAATCGTAACCGCAGTGTGCTCATTCCTAACTATTATAGCAATCCGATGGGTCGCGTAACACCGACTTAAAGTACGGGCTGCCTTCATGCCTGTTGTGCCCTTGACAAACCTCCCCTCCCCGGAGATAATTAGAACGCCTCTTCGTAAGGGGCAGCAATACAAAAGGCGGGGTTACAACCCCGCCTCATTCATCAGGAAATTGAGGAACTAATTTCTGGCTTCTATCGTCTATAATGTGGTGATAACGCAATACCAGTGAGGGGGCTCAGAAATGTTGAAAAGGTTAAGAGGGTTTACCACGCTCAGGAAGGTAATCGTGGTGTTGCTGGCGCTCTTGGTCCTGGCGGCTGGCTGCGGGCCAGGCCCCGCCCAGCCCACGGAAGTCCCCACGCCAACTCCCACTGAGGCAGCCGTGGAGGTCCTCGAAGATGTCCTCACCACTCGCGATGCGGCCCTGAATTACATCAGCCAAAACTACCCTGAGCAGGCTCCCGCGCCGGATCTCGCCTGGGAGGGCGGACGCACCACCCCAGAAGGGCTGGTGGGCTCGGAAACCTATAAGTACACCGCTGACGATTGGGTGGTCACCATATCCTATCCCGTAGTGGCCCCAGAGTATCTTGTCTATCAGATCGTGGTGGAGAACCCCACCACTGGCTTCAAGTGGGAGGGAGAACTAGACGCAGAGGGGAACCTGACCGAGACCGCGGCTCCCACCGCTGGGCAGCTCCTCACCTTGGAAGCGCTCAAAAATGCTGAGTATCAGTCTGAATGGCCTGCCGACGGCGTGGCCAAACTGACGGACGGCGAGTATGAGGAGGAGATTGTGCCGGGCGCGGCCTCGAAACTGGTCATTGTCTTCTACCCGGACATGTACGCCTTCGGCGATCTAGACGGTGACGGCGTAGAGGATGCCACAGTGGTTCTAGCCACCTCTGGCGGCGGAAGCGGTACCTTCATCAGCCTGGAGGCGGTCATCAATAACCAGGGAACGCCCAACCATGTTGCCACCGCATCGCTGGGTGATAGAGTGGAGGTCAAGTCAGTGGCTATCGAGGCGGGCGTAATCACAGTTGATATGGTGACTCACGGCCCCGATGACCCGCTCTGCTGTCCCACCTTAGAAGTCACTCAGAAATACGAGTTGCAAGGAGACGAACTCGTTGAACTATCGAACGGGGGTTGATGTGACAAATAAAAGGCGGGTTCCGCCTTCAGCAATGTCTAGAACGAGAAAGGGATGTAGGCCATGAAAAGCAAACTATCAACCTTGGGCTTACTGCTAATTCTGAGCGCGTTGCTCTTCAGTGGCTGCGGGCTTGCCAAGGAGGTCAAACTTGACGCTGCCGCTAACGGCCGCCAGGTCGAACTCCAGAAAGGCCAAACCCTGGTCATCACCCTGGAGTCTAACCCCACCACTGGCTACCGGTGGGAGGTGGTTGAATTAGAGGAGTCTATCCTGCGCCAAATGGGAGAGCCAGAGTTTAAGGTCTCTGACTCAAGGGAACCTCCCCCTCCCGGTACGGGAGGCTGGGAGACCTGGCGTTTCGAGGCTGTGAAGGCAGGCCAGACGGCTCTAGAATTGGTCTACCACCGCGCCTGGGAAGAGGGCGTGGAGCCCCTGGAAACCTTCTCCCTCCAGGTAGTGGTGCGCTGACCTGACACCACACCACTCACCGCCCCTTGACAAACCTCCCTCTTTCCGCTATAATTAGAACGCCTGTTCGCAAATACAAAAGGCGGGGCATTTGCCCCGCCTCGCTCGCTTTAGGGAAAGGATGTATTTTTTGCTGCCACTCACCTTTTCACCTTTTCCCGCAGCCTCTCGGATAACTCCTTGAGCAGCCCTAGCGCCCTCTCCGCTAACTCCTCGCTCAAAGTCCCCATCCCGCAACTGGGGGTGAGGAGCGTCTGGGAGAGAAGCGTCTCTCGCTCGTGCCCCCGCCTCTCTAACTCGGCCACCTGCTTCTCGAATCTGGCCCCTAGGCTCTCCACCGTCTCCGTGGCTGCCGCCTCCAAGTCTAGCGTGGGCACTATCCCCCAGCCCAAGATGCCGCCCCTCTCCAAGAAGGCCGCTAACTTCTCAGGGTAAAGGGTCATTACCCGAAAGTGATCGTAGGCGTCGAAGTCCAGTATCTCCAACTCCGCCTCCATTAGTATCGACCAGTCGGTGTTGGCCTCGCAATGCACCCCCGCCAGGGCCCCTTCGGCATGGATGGCGCTGGCTACCTGGTTCAAATTCCCCAACACATCCTGGCGGCTGATAGCGGTGAAGGTCGAAGAGCCGAAGGCCAGAAGCCCCGGCTCATCTAGGAAGATGATCACCCGCTGACAAAAAGGCTTCAACTCCCGAATCTGCCAGGCCGCCTTCAGAGCCACGCTCTTCACTATCATATCCCGCAGCCTCTCATCATAATATGATGGGCGGCGGTCCTGGTCGGTGAGGTTAGTCCCCAGGGTGAAGGGGCCGGTAACCTGCCCCTTCACCGCTACCAGAGGGGTGGGGTGCTTGTGGAGTTGGCGCAAGAACTCAGGGAAGCCCGCTGCGTATCGAGAGGAGAGGGCGAAAGCCTCGAGCGCCTCATCTTCCCCCTCCTGGAAAGCCAGATACCGCTCGTAGAAGCCCAGCAACTCCTCTTCGAAGCCAGGCGCTTTCGTGTCGAAGAAGGTGCGTCCTTCCTCTTCCCGCAAGCCAGCCATCCCCTCCGTGAACTGGACTATCATCGCCTCTTTGGGGTGGCGCCTGGGGAACTGGACCCAGGCCGGTATCTCCGGCGTGGCAGCCAAGGAGAGCGCCGTCCCCTTCATCACATCGGTATGGGGGAGGCTGCCCACAGTCGTGGCTCGAAGATTCGGCTTCCAACCGACACCCATCGTCCTACCTCACAGGCCGCATCAGTTGACCGAGTATACCAAAAGGCTAGATATTGGTCAAAGGCGTGTTTGACCTTGTGGGCAAAAGTTGTGTATAATTTGGTGTGGACTCTGGGTGCTCCAGAGCCTTGTTTTGCCCAGGAGGGCACCATCAAATATACCGTTCTCTTCAAGCCTGAGGATAAGCGGGTCGAGGTCCCTTCCGGGAGCCTCATCCAAGATGCCGCTCTAGAGGCAGGAGTAGAGATAAACATGCCCTGCGGGGGGCAGGGGCGGTGTGGGCGGTGCGCGGTCATCGTGGAAGAGGGCAAGGTCCGCCGCCGTTCCGCCCTCCGCCTCTCCGCTCAGGAGGTGGAAGAGGGCTGGGCCTTGGCCTGCCAGACGGTCATCGAGAGCGATCTGGTCGTCACCATCCCACCCCAGGAGGCGATCGAACGGCGAATCCCCACCGCCAAGGTGGCGGCTAAAATCGCCCTCCCTTTCCCCTATGATTGGCGTCAGGATCAGGCCATCCAAAAGTGTTTCGTGTCGGTGGAGCCCCCCAGCCTAGATGACAATACCGATGATTTCTCCCGTCTCAAGAGAGCCCTGACTAAGAAGCACGGAATCAGAGACCTTGTGGCCGACCTGCCTCCCCTGCGGAAAGTGGGAGCCGTCCTGCGAGAAGCGGAGTGGCAGGTGACGGCGGTATTAGAGTTGGACACCTGGGCCACTCCAGAGGGTCCCCCGCGCCTGGTTGATATCCTCCCTGGGGATGGGACGGCTACCTCTTGGGGAGTGGCGGTGGACATCGGGACCACCAGCAATGTGGTCTACCTAGTCGACCTTTTGAGCGGCGAGGTCCGAGATATGGCCACCGACTACAACGGCCAGATCGCCCGCGGCGAGGACATCATCTCCCGCATCATTTATGCCAGCCAAGATGACGGGCTTCGTGAACTTCAAGAGTTGGTAGTGGGGACCATAAACAAACTCCTAAAGAGGGTCTGTGGGCGGCAAGGGATAAAGAGTAGTGAGATATATAAGATGGCGGCGGCGGGAAACAGCACCATGATCCACCTCTTTTTGGCCCTCCCGCCGGAGTCGATCCGCCTGGAGCCCTATGTGACAGCCACAAACCACCCCTTGCCCATCAGAGCGAGGGAGATCGGCATAGATATAAATCCGGAGGCCACCATCGATTGTCTGCCCAGTGTGGGGAGTTACATGGGGGCGGATATAACGGCAGGGATAGCGAGTTCCGGCCTCTGTGAGAGCAAGAAGTTAACCCTCTTCATGGACATAGGAACCAACGGGGAGATAGTGCTGGGCGATCGTGATTGGCTCATCTCCTGTGCCTGTTCGGCGGGCCCAGCCTTCGAGGGGGCAGGGGTGGAGCATGGGATGCGGGCCACGGCGGGGGCCATCGAGGAGGTGTGGATCAACGGCCAAACTTTGGAGCCCACCTATCGAGTCATAGGGAATGAAGCCCCCCGGGGGCTCTGTGGCTCAGCCCTTATCTCCCTTCTAGCCGAGATGTTCATCACCGGGATAGTAGATAAAAGAGGCCGGGTGCGCAAGGATCTCGACACGCCCAGAATGAGAGAGGGAGAGCATGGGTGGGAGTACGTGGTGGCTTGGGGCACCGAGACGGCCCACGGCCAAGATATAGTCATCACCCAAGTGGATATCGAAAACCTCATCCGGGCCAAGGCGGCCATCCATGCTGGCTACTCCGTCCTCTCCAAGAGCCTTGATGTAGAGATATCCCAGGTTGAAGAGTTTCTGATCGCCGGCGCCTTCGGCCAATATCTAAACGTGGAGAGAGCGATCCAGATCGGCCTTTTGCCCGACATGCCTTGGGAGAAGTTCAAGTTCCTGGGCAACACCTCGGTCCGAGGGGCCTATATGGCTCTTCTGAGCCGCCAGGCCCGGCAGGAAATAGCCGGGATCGCACAGATGATGACCTATATGGAGTTGAGCGCCGACAACCGCTTCACCCAAGAGTTCGTCTCCGCCCTCTTCTTACCCCACACTCAGATAGAGGAATACCCCTCCGTGATGGCCCTCCTGGAGGAGCAGAGATAAGGGTAGAGAGACAAGGAGCCGCACCTGAGGCGCGGCTCCAAAGTGCCAAATAGAGATACCCACGGTCCTAGGTCACCTCTCTTGCTTGTGCAAAGCCTGCCTTTTCAGTCGGCCTTTGCGAACTGTGACAGGTATGCGCTCCCTAGCAACTCCTCCAGGTTTTTCTGCGCTTCTCGCCAGGCCCGGCTGACGGTGCAGGTATCCTCCAAAGGACAGGTGCGATAGGGGTGAGTGCACTCGTTGAGGATGATGGGTCCCTGCACCGCTTCTATCCCCTCCAGGAGGCTGATCTCTTCGGGAGAACGTGCCAAGCCCACCCCTCCAGCCGCCCCGCGGTGAGTGCGTACTAGCCCCGCTTGAGTTAGGCTGGCCAACACCTTGCTCAGGAAGGCGGGGGGGATCTGTTGGCGATCGGCGATACCCTGAGTGATACTCCTCTCCTCTCCAGGCCGGCTGGCCAGGTCTACCAGGGCTCGGATAGCGTAGTCTCCACCCCTGCTCACTAACATGGCTCCTCCTTTGCCCCCAACGTTCTTGGAAGGTAGAAATCAATCCTATCATAGCACACTGTCACCCTTCCGTCAAAATTCGACCCTAATTGTAGCCTTTACCTCGCGAAGAAAGCCACCCGTATGTAGGTGGCTCTCGTCTAGGCAAAAATAACGGGTCAAGGAACTGCAATGCGAGTCTACTCTTCCCCGATCCGAAAACTGCTCGCTATCTCGGCCACTCCAGAGATGGTGGCCCCCACGGAGCAGTACTTTTCCTCTGAGAGTTGAATGGCTCGCCTCACCGCTTCCTCCTTCAATTCCTTACCTTGAAGGAGATACTCTATCTCGATGCGGCGGAAGGCCCAAGGGGGCTCCGGCTCTCGCTCCCCGGTTATCGTGATCTCTAGGTCGGTGACTTTTTGGCGCTGCTTTTCTAGGATGGAGATGACGTCCACGCCTGTACAGCCCCCTAACCCCAGGAGCAGAAGATCCGAGGGTTTTAAGCCGGTGCCCTCCTGGGAACTGGAGATCACTAGGGAGTGGCTCGTGCTATCCGTGCCCACGAACTCTTTTCCTTCCACCCATTTAACCTTGACCTGGGACATGTTTTTCCCTCCATGGTGAGGAGTCTCAGTCGAAACCTAGGCTTCTCTCCTTCAAGGAGACGTACCGCTGGGAGCCGATGATTAGGTGATCCAAGACCTCTATGCCCAAAAGTTCGCCCGCCTTGACGATCTCTTGGGTGATTTTGACATCATCGGGAGAAGGGGTGGGGTCCCCCGAGGGGTGGTTATGGACTACGATGATCGCCGCGCAGTTGCGCCTCACCGCTTCCCGGAAGAGTTCTCCGACCCTGAGCCAAGCGGTGTGAAGACTCCCTATATAGATGGTGGATATGCCCAACACTCGGCTCTTGGTATCTAGGAAGAGGACGCGCATCTCTTCCTGCTCCAAGGCACCCATCCCCAAGAGGAGGAGGTTAGCCACATCGGCAGGGGACTTGACCTGAGGTCGCTCCTCTGGGGAGGCGGTGAGCAGGCGGCGGCCCAACTCCAGCGCGGCTTTCACCTGGGCCGTCTTGGCCTGGCCCATCCCTTTAAGAGCGCTGATCTGGGCGAAGTCTGCCTTAAAGAGGCCTCTCAGCCCTCCGAACTGGGCCAGAAGCCTGCTGGCTAGGTTAATGACGTTCTCCCCGCCCATGCCGGTGCGCAAGATGATGGCCAAGAGTTCAGAGGTGGAGAGGGCACCTGCGCCATAATGCTTTAACCTTTCCCGCGGCCGCTCGCTTAGAGGGAGATCCTTGATCCGAGGGTGATACTCTACAACCCCTTTCTCTTCCATGGGCTCCTCCTAAGAATCACTCGCCCCTGATAGCGTTCCATAACCTCAACGAAGAAGGCTTCTCCAAAGGGAGAGCGCTATGGATGAGGAAAGCGATCTCACATTACCTTGGACACTGGTCGAGTATGCCGCGTGTAGTCCGGCAAGAGGAGAGGTGACGCTATCTGGGGCTCCAAGTCGGCCTCTTGCAGTTGCTGCTCCCAATCTTGCAGGTGCTCTAAGGTTAATTCCCCTAACTCGACTTCCTTAGCCCGTTGAGCAGCCGCCTTGCCCGCCCGCCGCCCATAGACGGTTATCTCCAAAAGGGAGTTCCCCATCAGCCGGTTGCGCCCGTGGACTCCTCCTGCCACCTCGCCAGCCACATATAGGTTGGGGATATCGGTCGAACCGTCGGGCTTAATGGCTATCCCTCCGTTTTGATAATGGAGGGTAGGATAGATGAGGATAGGCTCCTTAGTCATGTCGATGTCGAAACGGCCGAATTGACGGACCATAGCCGGCAGGTTAGTTTGGATCGTTCCTGGCCCTTTGAGGATATCGATCATGGGGGAATCGAGCCAGACACCCTGCTGCTCCGTAGAGGTGACCACCCCCTTCTTTCGCTCTACACATTCTCGGATGATAGCCGATGCTTCCACGTCCCGCGTCTCCAGGGGGTAGACGAACTGCTCGCCTTCCACATTGACCAGTTGGGCTCCCAAGCCCCTCACCTTCTCGGTCACCAGTTGTCCCAGGATCTGCTCAGGGCAGGCTGCTCCCGTGGGGTGGTACTGCATAGTATCCATGAAAGCCAGTTTGGCCCCCACCCGATAGGCCAGAACCAGTCCATCGGCTGTGGCCCCATAATGGTTGGTGGTGGGAAAACCTTGATAGTGAAGGCGGCCCCCGCCGCCAGTGGCCATGATCACCGTTTTGGCCTTCACCAGGCTGTAATCGCCCGTCTCTAGGTTCAGAAGGATAGCCCCTGCTACCTGGCCTTTATCATCCATCACTAGCTCCACGACGGGAGCGAACTCCAAAACCGAGATTTGACGGTTTCGGACTTCGTCGCGCAGAGTACGCATGATCTCCGCCCCTGAGTAGTCGCGGGCGAAATGCATCCGCTTGCGGGAAGTGCCGCCGCCGTGGATGGTCTTCATCGTCCCCTCGGGCTCCTTGTCGAATATGCAGCCCAGATCCTCTAGCCATTGGATAACTGAAGGGGCGTCCATCACTAAGGCCTCCACTAACTCCGGGACGTTGGTGAAATGGCCGCCACCCATCACATCCAGATAATGGATGACTGGGGAATCGTTGGGCTTGTCGGCAGCCTGGATGCCTCCCTGAGCCATCATGGTGTTGGCGTCACCGAAGCGAAGTTTGGTGGTCAAGATCACCTGGGCTCCGTTCTCCTGGGCCAAAAGCGCGGCCGAGGCTCCGGCACCACCCCCTCCGATGACCAAAATATCACACTCGTAGTCCACTCTCTCCAGATCGAAGGCCGCGGCGTCGATATGGCTGCGGCCCTCCAAAAGATCGGCCAACTCATTAGGTGTTCGATCTCCCCTATTGGGGCCTACCAAGAGTTCCCGCATCCCTCCTTCCACATAATCGGGGTGGAACCGCTTGAGGATCTCTTCCTGTCCCCTAGGTGGCATGCGAGGGTGAGTCTCCTGGAGCCTTCTCTGGCGTGTGGCCTCTACCTTTCTTATAGATTTCCACATCTCAGATGTGTACGACATCTTTGTCTCCTCTAAGCGGGCTCGATATCCCTCTCTTTATACCTCTGCCGCAACTCTTCTTCGCCCATGCTTTTCAGTTTGGCCACTTCCTCATCGAACTTGCCAGCCCCGATCTCCTCTATTCGCTCCCATAGGTGTTGTGATTTGGGAGCCAGGTACTTACCGTATAGCCGCCGGCAGAGGAGGGCCACGTTGGCCTGGGCTTCCTCGGCGGGACAGCGGGCCGCGCATAGCCCGCACATGATGCAATCGAACGATTTGCTGGCCACAGAAGCGATGTCCCCCTTCATAGCATCAGCCATGTAATCCATGACATCTATCTCCTGAGGACAGGCTTTCGTACAGGTCCCGCAACTCAGGCAGCGCAAAATCTCGGGGTAGATCTGGAAGAGTTGTTCCGGGGTGGGCTTCAACTCTTCGATATCATAGATCGCCTTCTCGGCGGGGAAGAAGGGGATCTGGGCCAGGTACATCTCTGGCTCCACCACCGTTTGACAGGCCAACCCGATCCTAAGACGGTAGTCGCCTTTGATGCGATAAACGGTGGCGCAAGCGCCGCAAAAGCCGCTCCGACAACCGGCCCCCCTTATTAGTTTATAGCCCGCCCACTCCATAGCCCTCATAATAGTGAGGCTAGGAGGAACCTCGTACTTCTTTCCCATGATGTATATGGGTATCAACTCCTCGGCCATTTTTCGACCTCTCTACACCAAAGCATCGACCTGGGCCAGGATTTGCGCCGGGGTGAAATGGCTCAGCCTTATGGCTTTGGAAGGACAGGCTGCGGCGCAAGCCCCGCACCCCTTACATAGGACCTTGTTTATGGTCATAACTCCTTTTCTCTCATGCAGGGAGAGGGCATCGTATACGCACATCTCGGCGCAGATTCCACACCCAGAGCAGAGTTCTTCATCTATGATAGAGGTTACGGCTTCCACCTTGACCTGGCCCTGGCACAAGGGTATCATGGCCGAGGCGGCCGCGGCCTTGGCCTGGGATACGGTATCTGGTATGTCCCTGGGTCCCTGACAACAGCCGGCCAGATATACCCCCTCGATCACCGTATCCACCGGACGCAACTTGGGGTGCGCCTCCATGAAGAAGCCATCCGGTGAGCGGGGGAGTTTCAAGAGGTTGGCGATCTTTAGAGAATCGCGGCGAGGCGTTATCCCCGTGGCCAGAACCACTAGGTCAGCCTCCAACTGAAGGGGTTCACCTAGGAGGGTATCCTCAGCCCTAATGACGAGCCTCTCCCCCTTCTTGTATATCTCCGAGGGGTTACCCCGTCTATAGATCACTCCCTCGCCTCTTACCTGATCGTAGAACTCCTCGAACCCTTTTCCATAGGCCCTTACATCCATATACAAGACCGTCACCCGCGCCTGGGGTAACATCTCCTTGACCAGAAAGGCTTGTTTGGCGGTGTACATGCAGCAGATGCGGGAGCAATACTCCCGCCCTACGCTCTTGTCTCGAGAGCCCACACACTGGATGAAGACCACATCCTGGGGTTCTTTCCCGTTTACCCAGATCCTTCCCTCTGTAGGAGGCGATGAAGAGGCGAGCCGCTCGAACTCCAAGCCGGTGATCACGTTCTCATAGACCCCATAGCCATACTCTGGCTTTAACTGAGCGTCGAAGAGATCATAGCCGGTGGCTACGACGATGGTTCCCACTTTGAGCTCTCTTCTGGTGGTTCGGTCGGTAACCTTGACTTTGAAGTTGCCGATATACCCTTCCACGCCGACCACCTCAGTGGAGGTGAGAAGATCGATATTGGGGTGTCTCTCCACCTCCCTGATCTCCTCCGCCAGGAGAGGGGCCACAGGCTCCAAGGTGGGGAAGGTCTTATCTAGTTGGGCTAAATGCCCCCCCAGGTGGGGTTCCTTCTCCACCAGATAGACTTGGAAGCCGGCGTTGGCGATATCGAGGGCCGCTTGCATCCCTGCGATCCCTCCTCCTATTACCAGGGCTGCCGGGGTAACATCGGCTCTTCTCTCCTCTAGGGGCTCTAGGAGAAGAGCCTTGCCCACAGCGGCGGCTACCAGTTGCATCGCCTTTCGGGTGGCCTCCTCTTTTTCCCTATGGACCCAGCTACATTGCTCCCTTATATTTGCCATCTCCAAACAGTAGGGGTTTAAGCCCGCTTCTTGGATGGTACCTCGGAATGTCGGTTCATGCATTCTCGGCGAGCAGGAGGCCACGACCACCTTGGTGAGACCGAACTCCTTGATATCCTTCTTTATCAACGCCTGGCCAGGGTCAGAGCACATATAGGTGTAATCTCTGGCTACGGCTACCGAGGGCAACCCCTGGGCCAAGCGGGCCACCCTTTCCACATCCACGGTGGCGGCGATATTCACTCCACAGTGACATACATAGACGCCGATCCTGGGACCCACCTAAAGAGCCTCCGCCACCAATTCCATGATATCCATCACCTGGAGCCCGTCTTCGCCGGCAACGGTCTTGGACGCATCCTCCAAGGTGAGGACACAGAAGGGGCAAGCGGTGGCTATCACCTCAGCGCCTAGATCCATCGCCTCCCGCAC
>DFBK01000066.1 GCA_002366595.1 Anaerolineales bacterium UBA3082
GAAAAGCGAGCACCTGCTCACTGCTTCTCCCCTCCTGGTGTACCACCTGGGCGGTGGGGAGATAAACCGCCTCCCATCCTTGGGTCTTGAGCCGATAGTACCACTCTAACTCTTTCGAATACATGAAGAACTCTTTATCCAGAGGCCCCACCTGTTGGAGGGCCTGCCGACGAATGAGGAGAGCAGCCCCCACTACCCAGTCAACAGGTTGGGTCTCGTCGTCAGGCCTATCTAGAAGGTAATATCTCTTTAGGATCCTGCTCCTCTGAAACCAGGGTTGTAGCACGGTGCTCTCTAGGAAAGCGGTGACCAAGGTAGGGAAGCGTCGCCGGGAAGATTGAGTAGTTCCATCGGGGTTCAAAAGTTGAGGGCCCAGAGCCCCTACTCGAGGATGGGACTCCATGTAGGCCACCATCGTGCCCAAGGCGTCGCCCACCACTTCGGTGTCGGGGTTGAGGAGCAAGATATACCGCCCCTCGCTCTGGCTGAGGGCTAGATTGTTCCCCTTGGTGAAGCCCAGATTAACTTCACTCTCCATCAAATGCACCCCGGGGAAACCCTCCCCCACCATATCGGCGCTGCCATCGGCGGAACCGTTATCGAAGACGATGGTCTCAACCAAAAGGCCTTTCCCTTTCTCACCTTTCAGGCTCTCCTGGATGGAATCCAGGCAACATCGCAGAAGTTCCCCCACATTCCAACTGATGATCACTATAGAGAGATCACAGCGGCTCATACCTTCCGCCTCCGAAGGGCTTCAAGGAGGATGTGAAAAGGGTAGGACTTCTGAGGGAAATCGGGCAAGGGGTCAGGATCGGCGAACCATGAGGTAGTCAGCCAACTCCAGCATCACCTGCCGGTACTCGTTGGCCGGTAGAACCGACAGTGCCTCCTTGGCTTTGTCCGTGAAACCCTGGGCTTCGGCTTGGGAAGATCGAATGGCCCCCGAACTCTCTACCCTGGTCACCAGAGAGTGGATATGCTCCTCCCTCTCCTCCCCACCTTTTAAGATCCTCTCCACGCTCCCCCAATCGGGGTCCTCTTCCAAGAAGTATAAGACCGGCAAGGTGATGACCCCTTGACGAAGATCGCTGCCGATGGGTTTGCCCAGTTCCTCCTCGTCGCCGGTGAAATCCAAGATGTCATCCATGATCTGGAAAGCCATGCCTAAGTCATAGCCATAACTTCTCAGGGCCTGAACTTCTTCCTCCACCGCCTCGCTTAAGAGCGCGCCACCTTCTGTAGCAGCAGCGAAAAGGGAGGCCGTCTTATTGGAGATGCGCCAGTAGTAATCCTTCTGGTTGGGTTTCTGTATGTTCAACGCTTCCCTCAGTTCGCTGGAAGAGATGAGCATGAGGGTCTTGGCGAAGAGGGAGATGATGCGCGGGTTTTCCGTCTCCGCAGACAGAGCCGCCGAGCGAGCGAAGAGGTAATCCCCCACTAGGACAACAACCCCATCATCCCAAGCCGCGTTCAGAGTGGGGTTGCCCCGCCGCATGATCGAGTTATCGACCATATCATCGTGGACCAAGGTAGCGGTATGAAGCATCTCCACCGCTGCGGCCAGGGCCACTACCTTGCTCGCCTCCGACCGCCGAAACTTGGAGGCTAGAATCGTCAAAGCCGGCCGCAGTCGCTTCCCCCCGCTAATGAAGAGGCCTCTCAATATGGCGGTCAAGGGCTCTTCGTCGGTGATAAGCGCTTGACCCATCCTCGCCTCTACCTGGCGCAACTCCTCCCGAATAGGGCTGAGGATGGAAGAGAAACGCTCAGAAGAGATGCTCTTTCCCCTCATGCGCACCTTTCTACAAGCCGAATAAGAGCGCTGCGTTTTCTGTCGTCGTTCGGGCTACCTCTTCCCAAGAGATCCCTCTCACCTCGGCGACCTTTTGGGCCACGACCCTCACATTGGCTGGTTCATTACGCCCCCCATAAGGAGAAAGAAAGGGGGAATCGGTCTCCAGAAGCAACCTCTCCAGGGGCAGAATGCGAGCCAACTCCCGCAACCGATGAGCGTTCTTGTATGTTACCGGCCCGGCGATGGAGATGTAAAACCCCATCTCCAAACACTTCTCCGCCATCGCTAGATCGCCGGAGAAGCAATGGAAGACTCCTGTGAGCCCCTTCCCATGCTTCTCTACTATAGCCAGTAGGTCTTCGTTGGCCTCTCGGTCGTGGAGGATGACGGGCTTCTTTTCCCACAGGGATCCTTTACGGAAACTCCTTGGCTAAGGATAGATGCCTTCTCAAGGCCTCCTTCTGCTCTTCATGAGGCGAATAGGAGCGGTAGTAATCCAAGCCTGTCTCTCCTATGGCTACCACACCAGGCTGGGAAGCCAAACTACGCAACTCCTCCCACCCTATCCTGGGTCGCCTTCTCCGCCTCATGAGGGTGTACCCCTACCGCGGCATACACCTGCGGGTATCTAGCAGCCAGGGCTGTCGCCTCCTTATCTGATGCCAGGTCGATACCTACCTCGATGATCTTGGTCACCCCGTTCGCTTGGGCTCTAGCCACCACCTCGTCGCGGTCGAGGTCGAACTGGCGAAGATGGAGATGGCAGTGGGTGTCAGTCAACAACCTTCGACCTCTCAAGCCCTGCCAGCCGCATCCCCTTCTCCAGTATCTCCTTCAACCGCTCCTCGCTGGTCGCCTCCCCATAAATCCTGATCTTGGGCTCCGTGCCCGAGAAGCGGACCAGAAGCCAAGACCCCCCTTCCAGTTCGAATTTGAAGCCGTCCATAGTGTTGATACTGGTAACCTCTAAACCTGCGATCTCACGGGGTCGAGCGGACTCCAACCGTCGCCCCATCGCTTCTCGCTCTTCTGGGGGGATGAGGCTATCGATGCGGTCGTAGTGATGGGGGCCCACCTTAGAATAGAGATAATCGACCAGTTCCGAGGGGCGCATACCCTTTTGGACCAGAAAGTCGAGGATGAAGAGACAGGCCAATATCCCATCCCGTTCCGGGATATGGCCCCTAAAGGCGAAGCCGCCGCTCTCCTCCCCTCCTATCATCGCCTGGGTCTCTACCATCTTAGGGGCTACATACTTGAAGCCTACTCCGGTCTCATAGACGGGAACATCATAGAGTTCCCCCAATCTATAGAGCATGGAGGTGGTGGAGAGGGTCTTGACGATGGGCCCCCGCCAGCCACGCAACTCAAGGAGGTATAGGGCTAAAAGGGCGTACACCTGCAACTGGTTTATGAACCGCCCCTCCTCATCCACCAAGCCCAACCTATCAGCATCGCCATCGGTAGCCAATCCTACGTCCGCCCCTGAAGCCTTAACCGTCTCTTGGAGGAAAGCAATATTGGGCGGAATGGGCTCCGGACGAACCATGCCTGGAAAGAGAGGGTGACGTTTGTTGTGTATCTCCGTAACCTTGGTCTTACCCCCTTCCAAGATACCGCTCAGCCAACCAATTCCCGCTCCCCACATGGAGTCCACAACCACCTTAAGCCCCGCCTCCTTGAGGGGCTCTATATCTATTAGATCCCCCAGATGGGCTAAGTAGGCTGGAGCAGGGTCGAAGGTTTCGATGAGGCCTCTCCTCTCCCCTTCTTCCAGGGAGACCCGCTCTATGGTATCGATCTCGGCGATCCTCCTCTCGATCTGGGCCAGGATCTCTGGCGACGCAGCCCCCGCGTACTGGGAGCGCACCTTAAACCCGTTATCCCAAGGGGGGTTGTGGCTGGCGGTGATGATGATGTTCCCCGCCGTTCTTTTCTCCAAGATAGCATAGGTTACCACTGGGGTGGGCGCAGCCTTGTCGCAGAGGTAGACCTTTATCCCGTTTCCGGCCAAGACTTCCGCCACCGCAGCCGCGAAATGCTCTGAAGCGAAACGGGTGTCGTAGCCCACTACCATGCCCTTATCGGCCTGCCCCGAATCCATAAGGTACCGGGCCACCCCTTGGGCACAACGGCGCACATTCTGGAAGGTGAAATCCTCGGCGATGACCCCTCGCCAGCCATCGGTGCCGAATTTGATCTCAGCCGTCATCCTGCTCTCCCAAGAGTGATCTCACGGTCTCTATAACCTCTGTAGCAAGCCTATCGCTTCTTCAGCATCGGTACGATTATAGGCCTGGAAAGGAACACCACCAGGAAGAGCATCGGGGTATCGAGCAGGGGTATAGAAGGTATCTAGCCTGCCTGTACTAGCCAGGTCTATAAATATCTTATCGTGTTTGCTAGAGATTTGTCTAAGTTCGGCTATGGAATGACTCAACCTCCCCCGCTCTCCCTTGAAAAGGAGAAAGGCTTTCAGTGCCGCTTCCGCTGCTTGCTGAGCCAGGAAACAAGCCCAACCATAGAACTCACCATCCAGCATGTATCGTGCAGACTGCAAATTGTGCTCTGCTTGCCTAAGCCAACGCCTTGCCTCATTCTTTGCCTCTCTCATATATGACGACCCCTTCCTCGAGCACTCTCTCCAGAAATGGATTGCCTTCCTCTAGCATGTGGATAAATTCTTGGGGGTATACACTAGGAGATCGAGAGCGAAATCGGGTTGCATTATCTCATAAACCCTCTTCAGGCGATCCAGAAATCACTCTTCCGTCTCTTTGATCACTACCAGATCTAAATCGCTATACTCATCAGCATCCCGGCGCGCATGAGATCCGAAGAGGATCACCCGCTCCGGGTCATACTCCCTCAAAGAAGAAACGATCTGTTTTATCCTTCCCCTTTTTTTCCACCGCTATCCTTTCTTTTCCCCCAAGAGCAAGGCTAAGTCGGCATCCACCATCATCCGCACTAGTTCAGGGAAGGAGACCGTTGGCTCCCAACCCAAAACTTCCCGAGCCTTGGTGGCGTCGCCCACCAAGTAGTCCACCTCCGCGGGGCGCATGAAACGCTCGTCTTGCACCACATACTTCTGCCAATCGAGAGCGGCATAGCCGAAGGCCGTCTCGCACATCTCTCGCACCGAATGGGTTTCGCCAGTGGCGATCACGTAGTTGTCGGGCCCCTCTTGCTGCAACATCATCCACATCGCCTTCACGTAATCGCCAGCGAAGCCTATGTCGCGGCAGGCGTCGAGGTTGCCCAGGAACAGTTCGTCGGCCAACCCCAGTTTGATAAGAGCCACACCATGGGTGATTTTGCGCAGGACGAACTCCAGCCCCCGGCGCGGGCTGGTGTGGTTGAAGAGAATGCCCGAGGTGGCGTGCAGCCCGTAGCTCTCCCGGTAGTTGACCGTGATCCAGTGGCCATAAACCTTGGCCACCCCGTAGGGGCTTCGGGGGTAGAAAGGGGTCTTCTCGTTCTGAGGCGATTCCCTCACCTTCCCGAAACATTCGCTGGAGGAGGCCTGGTAGAACCGGATCGTCGGATCCACCAGCCGGACAGCGTCCAAGATCCGGGTTACTCCTAAAGCGGTTACCTCTCCGGTGAAAACCGGTTGATTCCAAGAAGTGGGAACGAACGATTGGGCAGCCAAATTGTACACCTCTTGAGGTCGATGCTCCTGCAAGATCTCGATCAAAGATACCTGGTCCAATAAGTCTCCAGGCACGATAGTGACCTTCCCCTGGATATGCTTGATGCGGTCGAAGTTCACGGTGCTGGTGCGCCGCACCATCCCTATCACCTCATACCCCTTCTCCAGCAAGAACTCCGCCAAGTATGAGCCATCCTGCCCCGTGATCCCGGTGATCAAAGCCTTCTTCACCACTTCTCCTCCTTTTCAACCTCCCCTCGCCAGTAGTCGAGTATGTCGCGCAGGCTCTCCTCTAAAGGGATGCGTGCTTTCCAACCCGTACGCTCCCTGAACTTCCGAGAGTCACAGGCTACCACAGGTACCTCGGAGAGGCGAAGACGGGTCGGGTCCTCCTGGACAGTCAACTCGATCTTACTCTCCGCCAAGAGGATATCTAAGACCTCCCTTATAGACCGAGCGATGCCGGAACCGATATTGTAGACCTCTCCCGGTTCCCCCTTGGAGAGGGCTAGATAATAAGCGGCCACCATATCCCTCACATCAGTGAAGTCCCGCTTGGCTTCCAGATTTCCCACCTTAATTATGGGGGATTTCCTTCCAGCCTCAGCCTTAGCGATCTGCTTGGCGAAGGCGGCGGTCACGAAAGCCGCCGACTGACGAGGCCCTATATGGTTAAAGGGACGGACGCGGACTACATGAAGGCCATGGCTGGCAAAATATTGATAGCCTAGCATGTCCTGGACGACCTTGCTGACAGCGTAGGGGTTATAAGGGCGTAACGGCGTATCCTCATCGATAGGCAACTCCTCAGGACATACCATGCCATACTCATCCGCAGAGCCCACCACCAAGATGCGGGACCGGAGCCCCAGGCGGAGAATCCCCTGAAATAGATTCAGTTGCCCCCGTATATTATTGGCCAAGGTGCCCCAGGGGTCCTCCCAGGATAGAGGAACGAAAGCCTGGGCCGCTAGATGAAAGAGATATTGCGGCTGGGCCCCCTCAAGGCTGGAAAGCACAAAATCGGGGTCGCAGAGATCTCCCTGGCAAAGATGGAGTCTATCAGGGCGAGAGGCAGATGCGGGGAAACCCCTTAGATCTACCCCAAAGACCTCCAGTTCCGTGTGAGCCAAAAGGTAATCCGCCAAATGGCTACCGGCGAAACCAGTGATGCCAGTGACTAGCGCGCTCAACCCCCCTCCTAGCAGTTCAAATCGATGTGTAGGCGATTATAACCCACCCTCTTAACAAAGTAAAGCCAGAAAATAGAGGGGCGGAGACACCTCACTACCTACAGCGCCCCCGCCCTAGAGGAGAGCAAGACTAGGCTACCAGACGGGAAACTCCCCTTTTGCCAGGCGCTGGGTGAAGTCGTAGATGTTGGCCAACTCTCGCTCTATCACCGCCTTGACCTCATCGGATACGGAGGATAGGGGGAGGTTAGGCCTTAAGACCAGCTGTGCGGAGGCGATGAGGGGTTGGTCGATGGGCTGGCCGATCTGGCTGCAGAGCCAGATATACACCTCGCGGATCCCAGGCACCTCCTTATAGATCTCGTCGGCGATGCGATGGGCCAAGAGGTTGTAGATCTTCCCCACGTGGCTTATGGGGTTCTTCCCCGCTGCCGCCTCGGTGCTCATGGGGCGGTTGAGGGCGATCACCCCGTTCACCTTGTTCCCCCGCCCCACTTGGCCCCCATCGGCACCCTCGGCGGAGGTCCCCAACACGGTGAGATACATCCCCGCCTCGCCTCGGCCAGGCTGATCCAAGGTGTTTATGTCCACCTGCACATCCTTGAAGCGGAGGTCCCTGCTCTTAACGAAGTCGCGGACCGCGGCTTCTATCTCTCTCTTTTGGACAAAATACCCCTTTTCGCTCTCCACGAAGCGGTCCACGAAGGCCACGGCTACGGTGAGTACCAGTCGGCGGTCGAAGCGGTAACCCATCACCTTGATATCCTCTCCAGCGACGGGGAACTCTTTCTTGAATTCCGGGGAGTTGAGCCGCTTCTCCGTGGCCAGGACGATCTTCTCCGTCTCGGTCATGGGAGCATAGCCTACCGCGGCCGAGGTATCGTTGGCGCCGATGATCTTCCGCTCGAAGATGTCGGTCAGCTCAGGCGATCCAGGCTTGATCTCATTTTGGAAGATGAGATGCTTTTCGGGGTCCACAAACCGTAGGTTTTCTCGCAGCCACCTCCTGGCTGTCTCTGTGGCGATCTCCTCCACGGGGATCTTCTTCCCCTCCCACTCGTAGACCGCCCGGTCGCCGAATACCAAGCGCATAGGCTCATCCACTGTGCCGCCGCCGATGCGAGGAGATGTGCGGCCAGCCACGAGCAGGCTTTTGTCTATGTTGTGGTGGAGAACGCGACCGAAGGCCCTCATATACTCCCGGCAGAGGGCTACGGAGATCGCTTCCATGATGGCGTCGCAGATGGAATCGGGATGCCCTCGGCCTTTGCGCTCCACTAACTCCACCTGCTGCTCCTCCACAGAGACTCTGTCCAGGCTCTCAAGTAGAATGTTTCGCATCTTTAACCCCCTTACTTGTTTTTGGCTATCAGTTAGGTTCCCTCCTCCCAGGAGCGGAGATACCTCTCCTGCTCCGGAGTGAGGACATCGATCTCTATCCCCATGCTGGCTAACTTCAGCCTAGCGATCTCTTTATCTATCTCCCCGGGTATGGGATAGACTCTATTCTCCAGGCTGCCCGCTTTCTGGAGGAGATACTCCACCCCCAGGGCCTGGTTGGCGAAGGACATATCCATCACCGAGGCGGGGTGGCCTTCCGCGACCGCCAGGTTCACTAGCCGACCTTCGCCCAAGAGTGCCAAGCAACGGCCATCTGGCAGGAAGTATTGGCTCACATGCTCTCGCGGAGAGCGTACTTCCACCGACATCTCCCGCAGGGCGGGGATGTTTATCTCCACGTTGAAGTGGCCGGAGTTGGCCAGGATGGCCCGGTCTTTCATCACCTCAAAGTGTTCTCTATCTATGACGTTCTTGTCGCCCGTGGCGGTGACGAAGATATCTCCTATCTTCGCCGCCTCCAGAAGAGAGACCACCTGGAAGCCATCCATCACCGCTTCTAGAGCCCTAAGAGCATCCACCTCGGTGACGATCACCTGGGCCCCCATGCCTCGCGCTCGCATGGCTATCCCTCGGCCGCACCAACCATATCCGGCTACCACGAACTTCTTGCCCGCCAAGAGGACATTGGTGGCCCGCATGATGCCATCCACTGCGCTCTGCCCCGTGCCGTATCGGTTGTCGAAAAGGTGTTTGGTCAGGGCGTCGTTGACCGCCAAGATGGGGTAGCGTAGAACCCCCTCCTTAGCCATAGCCCGTAAGCGGATCACACCAGTGGTCGTCTCCTCAGTCCCCCCCAAGACATTCTCGATTAACCCTTGGCCCTCCTTGTGGAGGGTGGAGACCAGGTCTGCGCCATCATCCATCGTCACCTGGGGCCGATGCTCCATAGCGGCGCGGATATGCTGATAGTAGGTCTCTTCATCCTCGCCCCGGATGGCGAAGACGGATATGTCATCCTCCGCCAAGGCAGCGGCTACATCGTCCTGCGTGGAGAGGGGGTTGGAGGCGCAGAGGGCCAGATCCGCCCCTCCCGCCACCAAGGTATGGGCCAGATTCGCCGTCTCGGTAGTGATGTGTAGACAACCAGAGATTTTCGCTCCCTTAAGGGGCTTCTCCCTCCCGAACCGCCCTCTGATGAGCCTCAAGACCGGCATCTCCTGAGCCGCCCACTGGATCCGTTGCCTCCCCTCTGATGCCAAAGAGGGGTCCTTGATGTCATATTTAGCCATTCTCCTTTCCTTTCTAACTCAGAACGAGTTTAGGGAAACGTTTTCTTGTGCTTTCGCACTCCTAAGGCCTCGATGAAAGGACAATATTCCCTGAAACCAAGCCTCTTGTAGAGCCTGAGGGCTACTTCGTTGGTTCGAGCCACGTTGAGAACGATCTCCTGAGAGCGGCTCAACAGTTCCTCAACCACGGCGCTAGTGCAGGCGGTGGCGTACCCTTGGCCTCGGTGGCTAGGATAGGTGAAGATATTCCCCACCGCCGCTATCTGGTAGGTGGGAGAGATGAGATGGGTGCCGGCTGCGGAGACGAGTTCACCTCCCACCTTCACGCCGTAATAAACCCCCGAATCTAATTGATAGGAGGCGAAGATCCCCTCTCCTCTATATAGCCTCTGCAAGGAGGGGAGATGTCGTCGTGATAACCTGAGCACCCGCCCATCGTGGGGGCAGAAATCTCCCGGCTCTAAGACCATGCGGAGCATATCTCCTGCCGGTCCCAGGGAGAAGGCTTCTTGAAAGAGGGAAAGGTGCCCTGGTTGACCGGTGAGGTAGACCCGTTCCGGCAGCGACTCCTCTCGAAGCAGAGGGGCGAGACCCTCGCTGGAGCCCATAGCGAAGAGGGCCGGGGGGCTGAGCCCTCTGAAGCGGAGGGTTAAAGCCATCTTTCGGCCGTCTTGCACGGAGACATGCCAAGTGGATAACTCGAAGAGGCCAGGTTCCAGGTCGCCGATAGCGTAGGCCGCATAGTAGCGGTCCTGAGCCAGGAAGGCGTAGATCTCCCCTTTGTCGTGGAGTTCCCTCACCTCTACACTCACTAGACTAGGCCTCCAAAGGTTCGAAATGGGTGAAATGCTTAAACTCTTGATACCGGCCCTTGATCTCCTCCCGGGTCAGATTGCGGAGCCGGTCCACGCCGAAACCTTCCACGGCGAAGGAGGCCACGACGCTACCATGGACGATAGCCCGCTTGAGGCATTCATCCGAGCAATCGCCCTGCTGGGCTATGTACCCCATGAAGCCACCGGCGAAACTATCCCCCGCTCCTGTGGGGTCGCTTATCTTCTCCAAAGGGTAGGCGGGGGCGAAGAAAAAAGCGGCGCGAGGATCTTCATTGGCACAGAACATAGCCGCCCCGTACTCGCCTTTCTTGACCACCACCGCCCGAGGCCCCAGGCTCAAGATCTTCCGAGTGGCCCGGACGAGGCTAAAGGTCTTAGCGTACTGGCGGGCCTCCGTCTCGTTGATCATCACGATGTCCACCGCCTTCATAGCCTCGGTGAGAGCCCCTTTTTTGTAGTTGATCCAGTAGTTCATGGTATCCAGGACCACGAGGCGGGGGTTCCTCACCTGCTCCAAAACCTCCAGTTGAAGATGGGGGTCGATATTCGCCAGAAAGACGTAATTCGAGGCCCTATACTCCTCTGGCAACTGGGGATGGAAGGAGGCGAAGACATTCAATTGCGTATCTAAGGTCTCCGCGGCACCCAGATCGTAGTCGTACCGCGCCGACCAACGGAAGGTCTTCCCCCTCGCCATCTGCAACCCTTTCAGATCCACCCCCCTCTCTTTGAGGAAGTCGATATGCTCCTGGGGAAAATCGGTGCCCACCACGCCCACCAGTTTCACTGGAGCATAAAGAGTAGCCGCGATAGAGAAATAGGTGGCCGTGCCGCCCAAAGCCTCCTTCACCCGGCCAAAGGGGGTCTGGATCGAATCCAAGGCTACGGAACCGACTACCAAGATGCTCAAGATGATCCTCCTATTACTTGGGAAGCCTCCATAGCCTTTCGCAACCCCTCTTCAAAGGGCGGGCGTATCACTCCGTGCTCGGTGATGATGCCCGTGAGGTAACGATGGGGAGTGATATCGAAGGCCGGGTTGGCCACCGGTACCCCCTGGGGGGCGATCCTCTGCCCCCGAATATGGGTCACCTCGCTGGCATCCCTCTCCTCGATGGGGATCTGGGCCCCGGAGGGGAGCGAGAGGTCGATGGTTGGGGTGGGGACTACGGCGTAGAAGGGGACGCCGTTCTCCTTGGCTATCACGGCCAATTTATAGGTGCCGATCTTGTTGGCTACGTCTCCGTTGGCGGCCACCCGATCGGCTCCCACGAGGATGATATCCACCTTGCTCCTTTGGATGAAATAGCCCGCCGCGTTGTCGACGATGAGGGTCAGGGGGATCCCCTCGCGCATCAGTTCCCAGGCCGTGAGTCTGGCCCCTTGAAGACGAGGACGGGTCTCATCCACATAGACATGAATCCGCTTCCCCTGAGCGTGAGCCACCCTTATAGGCGCTAGAGCGGTGCCGTAATCCACGGTGGCCAGGGCCCCGGCGTTGCAGTGGGTTAGGATGCTATTCCCATCGGAGATCAACTCCGCTCCGTGCTCTCCCATCCGTTTGTTGATTTCCACATCCTCAAAGGCGATGGCCTCCGCCTCGGCAACCAAAGCCTCTTGAATTTGGCCCACATCTTCTAACCCCTCATCCCTCCCCTTTCTCAACATCCTCTCCAGGGCCCAAGAGAGGTTCGAGGCTGTGAGCCGGGTCCGGCGCAGAGTCTCGGCGGCCTCCTCCAGGTCAGAGAGTAAAGCCTCCCGAGTTTTCGCCCCGCTTCTGGCAGCGGCAAGAGCCAAGCCATAGGCTGCGGCTGCGCCTATCGCTGGAGCCCCCCGGATATACATCTCCCGGATAGCCTGGGCTACACCTCTATAGTCGTCGAATTCTACGATTACGTACTCGTGGGGGAGCCTCCGCTGGTTGATCATCCGCACCCGGCCATCTTTCCACTCGATGCTCCTCAAACCTCCGCCTCCACTCAAAAAATTAGGGCCGGTCTTTCTCCGGCCCCAACGCTTCAAAAAGGAACTCTCCCGCCCAGGGAGAGAAAATGACTGACTCTCTCTCATCTTCCAGATCCCAACCCTATATCCGGGAAACCACCATCGCTATTTGTTTCCCTGGTATGAGACCTGCCGGAATTAGCACCGAAACTGCGGGTTGTGGCTTGAGCCTCAGTCGGGATGGACAACTGTCGGCTCCCCCCCAGAAGGTTGCCGGGGCTTCAGTGGGCCGGTCCCTCCACCCCTCTAGATAAGAGATAATATTATCTTAGCATAGTAATAATTTTTTGTCAAGCACGCGGTATCTCCCATGTCAAATGCGACAAATAGACGGTAG
>DFBK01000042.1 GCA_002366595.1 Anaerolineales bacterium UBA3082
TTTCCAGAGTGAAGAGGGAAGCGTCCCTCTCTCGGATAGCGCTTCGGGTTGCACTCAGGCAAAGAAATACACCAATAGCACAGAATAGGTAAATCCAGTTGGCGTAACTAGAAATAAGGCGCAAGACGAGAACCATATCCGCTGACCAACCCCGTATGAATGGCATACACCTGGCTCTGGCTCATTATATCAGGGGCCTCTTCTTTTGACAAGAAAAAGGGCCCTCTTCTCCTGCCCGCTCTTTCTATAACCTGAATATGAGCCCCTGTCGGCGCTCATCGAGGCGTGTAAGCCCCGCCTCTCGGGCCAGGGATACCGCTTCTGCGATCTCTTGGTGGGTGGGCCGACGGGAGATCTCCGGGAACTGATCGGCCTTATAGCAGGGGCGGTACTGATCCATGACATTGAGGTAGGTGTGGGCCGATATCTCTTTTGCCAAGAACTCCACCGCCTGGGCTGTGCCAGCCAAGCCGTGGGGCAACACCAGGTGGCGAACGAGAAGCCCCCTTTGAGCGATGCCGTTCTCATCCAGTACCAGATCGCCCACCTGACGGTGCATCTCCTTGACCGCCTGGCGGTTCACCTCTGGGTAATTCTTGATCTTAGAGAGCCGCCGCGCAATGGCCTCGTCGGAGTATTTCATATCTGGCATATAGATATCGATCGCCCCATCGAGGAGAGCCAAGCTCTCCAGGTGGTCGTACCCGCCGGTATTGTAAACCAAGGGGATGCGAAGCCCCTTCTCTGCGGCCAAAGCGAGGGCGGCCAGGATCTGAGACACCACATGGGTGGGGCTGACGAAGTTGATGTTATGGCAACCTTGGGCCTGGAGATGGAGCATCATGAGGGCCAGTTCCTCGGGTTCTACCTCCCGGCCCTGGCCCAGTTGGCTGATCTCGTAGTTTTGACAAAACTGGCATCTCAAGTTGCACCAGGAGAAGAAGATGGTCCCCGAGCCATGATACCCCACCAAGGGCGACTCCTCGCCGAAATGGGCGTGGTAACTGGAAACCACAGCCCGCTCCCCGGTGCGGCAAGCGGCCCCTTTGGCACCCAAAAGCCTATTGGAGCCACATTCCCGAGGGCAAAATCGACACTCTTCCAAGCGAGCAGGGGCTTGCTTGGCCCTCCTTTTCAACTCGCCAGAGCGACTCAGTTCCAGATAACAAGGTTCGAAAGCCATCTCACCCCCAACTCACCGCTATCCGCCGATTCACCTGCAACCTTTCATCCCAGTAGAGGAGGTGGCCATTTCCCCTGCCGTATTCATACAACAATCGTGTGAGTTCCACATCTTGACGGCAATAGTCGATCACTAGGTCGAGCCTCCCCTCTCGAAACCACTCTACCGACTGGAGGCCATGAGCCGACTTCCCCACCCCTAAGGTGGCCTTAGCCAGGGCATCGAGCCCCACCCTGAAGCCCAGTTCTTGGTAGATATCCTCCAAGATGTCGAGGGTGGGAATGAGGGGAAGAGGTCTGTAGCCCCGGAGGACCTCGTAGTCGAACCGCTTGAGGTTGAAACCCACCACCAGATCGGCGCTAGTCAACTCCTCTATCAAACCATCTACATCTTTCTCCATATAGATCGAGTATTCCTCGGAGGCCGAACTGTAGGTGACCGCCACCGCTAAGCCCAACGCTTGTAGGTTCTTCCGCCCTCCCACCTCGGCGAAGGTCCTCTTGGTCTCCAGGTCGAAGAAAAGTAGGTTTCGCATCTTTCACCTCAGCAGCCGGAGTAGCAAGGTAAGGGTGACGATGCTGGCTAGGGTGGTAGTGAAGACCGTTCCGGTCACGAACTTCGGGCGCGCATCGAACTCCACCGCCAGTATAGTGGTCATCACCGCCGTAGGCATGCTAGCCTCTACTATGCAGGCTTGTCTGGTAACCCCCGCCAACCCCAAAAGGGACGCTATCCCGAGGGCTACCCCGGCAGCCACTACCAGCCTGATGAAAGTAGCCACCCCTATTGTCCCCCACTCCTCCCTTACCGAGGCTTGAGAGAGCTCCATCCCCAAGATGAGGAGCATTACCGGGATGGCAGCGCTACCGGTCATCTCCAAAGGCTTGAAGATAGGCTCCGGGATCTCAAGGTTTCCGAAGTTGACCATTAGAGCGGCCACTACCGCATAGATCAGCGGAATCTTGAAGATGTTGGCCATCGACTCTCGCACCCCCACCTGGCCCCGGGAGGCGAGATATACCCCTAGGGTGTTCACCAGAAAGGAACTGGTGGCGAAGAAGACGATGGCCCGTGCCAACCCCTCCTCTCCAAAGGCCAGAAGGTTGAGAGGGAGACCATAATTTCCGGCGTTAACGAATAGAGTAGCCAGAAGAAACGCGCTCTCCTTCCCCTGGTCGAAACGAAGCAGCCTAGTTGTCCCCCAGGAGATAACGCCCATAGTGAAAGTGGTAATCAAGGTGAAGGCCACTATTCGGCCCAGGTCATCGGCTTCGAGAGTGGATTGCGAGAGCCTAGAGAAGATGAGGCAGGGACTGAGAATGTATAGCGTGACCCGGGAGAGGGAGCGGAGATCGATGGAGACGAGACGACGCAGGGCAAAACCCAGGCCCACGGTGACGAAGATGGGAAGGACGATGGTAGTGAGTATGTGGATGCTAACCTGGATGACTAACCCCCAGTCCGTTCTCTCGGTTCTATTCAGCGGCCCCTAGGGTCACCTCCACGGAGGAGAGATGGGTTATACCTCCATCTCGGGCGCTGGTAACGAAGACGACGATGCGCCCCTGCTCCCTGGTAGTAGGAGGAGTGAACTCGATATCGACCGCGAAGGGCCCTCTTTCTCCCCACTCGGCCTCGATGACGGTGTACCCCTGACCCATGATCCTGCTATCCTCGCCCAGCACTTGGAACACGATGGTCTGCTCAAAGGTGGGATCGGAGACCCCCTCGATATGAACCGGAGAGGTAACGGTGCTATTGAGAAGAGGCTGATTGATAACGATCGCCTCCTCTTGGCAAGGGGGACAGGGCGTTGGGGTAGCGCGTTCCCCTCCTGGCCCGACGCAAGCCGCCAGTATGAGTAGGAACAGTACCCCTAGAAGGATAAAGGCGGGCCTCACTCCCCTTCCTCCCCGTAGAGGGGGATCTCGAAGATGCCTTCGGCGAACTCTAGTTCGCTCAGCGCCTCCTCGGCCGCCCCAGCCAGGATCTCATCATCGCTCTCGCAGCAGGCTCGCAAGACCCGACGGGCCCCTCGGCCTCCGATCCGTCCCAAAGCCCAGATCGCTGCTCCCTGGACCTCACCATCAGCATCGTCTATTAGGCGGGCCAAAGTGGGCACCGCCTCCTTCAACTCCAACTCCCCGCAGGCCCTGGCAGCCTCGTACCGCATCTCGGGATCCGGGGGTTTCAATTCCCGAAGGAGGGTTTCGCCCCAATAGGGATCAACGCTCCGCCCCATAGCGAAAATAGCACTCACGCGCATTTTTGGGGCCTCGTCTTGGTAAGCCGCCTCAATGATCTTTCGCACCCCCTCCTCACCAGAGAAGGAGATCGCCTCCACGGCCCGGCGTCTCACCTCTACGGCCTCTTGGGGGTTGTTGATGCTGTAGAGGAGCACCTCTCGCACCTCCGCCCCCAACTCACCGTCTAGTTCATCTAACTCTGCCAAGAGGACGAACCGTCCCAACCCAGCCGCAGCCTTGGCCCGCACTAAAAAGGAGGGGTCCCCTCGCAAGAGACCAACTAGAGAACGCAAGATGGAGACGCTCTCATCCTCCCAAAGCCCTTCAATGGCTTGGGCTCTAACCTCCTCATCCTCATCGCTTAAACCAAACCGGAAGATGCGGTTGAAATCAGGCTCGAAGGAGGCCTCGGTGATCTCCACCAGGGTGCGAAGGATGTTGCGGCGGCGCTCCACAGGGAATCGAGGCCACGCCTCGCAGAAAGCCTCCGTCTCTCTCTTGGAGATCCCCGAGAGGATATAGAGGTTGGATATAGATAATGGGGCATCGCTAGCCCCCAGACCTTCTAGAAACCCTTTGAAGTTCAAGAAAATCTCCTCTAAATTGATTATAGCCTTTACGCCAGGAGGCTGTCAAGGAGTTACCAAGAGAGGTCTCCCCCGGTGTTGACCAGGGGGCTAGATAGGGCGTATAATCTTTGGGGGGAGATTGGAATGGAGTCAAATAGGGTGGGGGGATTTCAACCTCGTCTTTCTGCCCGCTACTCGGGAGGTGCTTAGAGGAACGCACTCTTACAGAGAGGAATATGGGTGGCCTATACTTTTCCACGCTTTCACCTTGGAACTGGGAGGAGAGGTGCGACTCCATACCGGGTGTGGCCAGAACGCAGAATACTATCGAATATCCGGTCAGACGTATGACCAATAGAAAGTGGAGAAACGGGATATGCTTCTAGCCATAGACATCGGAAACACCAATATCGTGTTAGGCGTTTACCGGGAGGAAGAACTGGTCGCCTGCTGGCGGCTGGCCACCGACGTTCACAAGATGGTTGATGGGTACGCGGTGCTCCTAAATAGCCTCTTCTCCCACGAAGGGTTGTCCAAATCGGAGATCAAAGGATCGGCCATCTCTTGCGTAGTGCCGCCCCTTCTCCCCATCTTCCAGGAGCTCTGCCGTGAACATCTAAAGGTAGAACCTTTGGTGGTAGGGCCCGGGATCAAGACCGGAGTGCGCATCTTGATAGATAACCCGCGAGAGTTGGGAGCAGACCGGATAGTAAACGCTATCGCTGCCAGAAGGCTTTACGGTACGCCAGCCATCGTCATCGACTTTGGCACCGCCACCACCTTCGATGTGGTATCGAGGGAAGGTGACTATCTGGGAGGAGCCATCGCCCCGGGGATCAGCATCTCCGCCGAGGCCCTCTATAAAGAGGCGGCCCAACTCCCTCGCATCGAATTGGCTGTCCCCAAGAGAGTCATCGGCAAGAACACTGTGGCTAGCATGCAGTCCGGGGTGCTCTTCGGCTATGTAGCCCTGGTGGAGGGGATGGTGGAGAGGATAAAGGAAGAGTTGGGAGAGGAGGCCAAGGTCATCGCCACCGGTGGGCTGGCGGGGGTTATCGCCAGAGAGACCTCCGCCATCCAGATCGTGAACCCCAACCTCACTTTGGAGGGGCTGCGTCTAATCCACGAGATGAATAGATAGTCTGGTCTCTTCTGAGTG
>DFBK01000092.1 GCA_002366595.1 Anaerolineales bacterium UBA3082
AAAGCCATTGACATTGACCCGAAATTCGCTATGGCTTACAACAATCGGGGACTTGTCTATGCTAAATTAAAGCAGTACGACCAAGCGATTGCCGACTACAACAAGGCCATTGACATTGACCCTAACCTTGCCCCGGCTTACAGCAATCGGTGCAATGATTATCTTCGTCTCAAGGAATACGATCAGGCCATTGCCGACTGCGGTAAAGCCATTGACATTGACCCTAACTTCGCCCCGGCTTACAACAATCGAGGGAATGCCCACGCTGACCTAAAGGAGTACGATGAGGCGATTGCCGACTACACCGCGGCCATTAACATTGAGCCGGACTTCGCCCTGCCTTACTACAATCAGGGCGTTGTCCACGTTCAGTTGGAGGAGTACGAGCAGGCCATTGCCTACTTCACCGAGGCCATTCGCATTGACCCCGGCTTCGCCGGGGCCTACTACAACCGGGGGCTTTCCCACTATTACCTGGGCGAGTACGAGCAGGCCATTGCCGACTTCGAGTCTTACTTGCTGCTAGCACTGCCTGATGATCCTTTCAGAACACGAGCACAGCAATACATCGAGGAACTGCAAGAACAGCGATAGACCTCAGAGCAAACCCCCCGGATCACATCCACTTGGGTCAAGGCTCGCTGCACCTGAAAGCCCCCGCTGCCTGAACCGCGACCCACCGTTGTCTACAACGGATAGCCGAACCTCGACATAGGGGGTCTTCCCTGTGAAGGGGCTTTATTCGTAGGAGCGGGGAGGGAGTATGAAGGTAACTAGGCGCGAAGCGTTACTGATGATTGGCTTTGGGCTCCTGGGTTGCCAGCCTCCAATTAAGAGGGAGGTGACACCCACGCCGGTGGGAGAGATGCCGCTGCCCACACCTACCCTAAGAAGTGAGGTATCGCTGGAGGAAGCCCTGACCAGGAGGAGGTCGATTCGGGAGTTCACAGCGGAAGGGTTGACTTCGACGGAGATCTCGCAGTTGCTCTGGGCGGCCCAGGGGATCACTGACCTGCGAGGTTTCCGCACCGCTCCTTCGGCGGGAGCCCTCTACCCCTTGGAATTATATGTGGCTACTGGTGAGGGGGTCTATCACTACTTGCCCCAGGGCCATAACCTGGCTGTTCTCTCTCCAGAAGATGTGCGTCTGGGGCTCTGGGAGGCGGGGCTGAAACAGGATGCCTTGCGGGAGGCCCCGGTGATCATCGTCATAGCCGCCGTTTATGCCCGCACGGAAGGCAAGTACGGCTCTCGGGCCGAGCAGTATGTCCACTTGGAGGCGGGACATGCGGCGCAGAATATCTTGCTTCAGGCGACCGCGTTAGACCTAGGGGCCGTGCCCATCGGCGCTTTCTACGACCAGAAGGTGCAGGAGGTCCTGGCTTTGCCCTCAGATCATGAGCCCCTTTATCTCATCCCTGTGGGACATCCGAGGTGAGACAACGGATGTGAGGCGCTCTCGAGGCGAGAGAATATGAAAAAGCCGATCTATCTGATGCCCGTGGGCGTGGTGGAAGAAGGGCTCTTGGAGGCTATCGCTAAAGCGGTCGAGAGGACCTTTAACCGCCCTTGCCGGGTAGGGGAGGGGTTAGTCGAACCGGCCTATGCTTATGACCGAAGGCGAAGACAGTATCGGGTGGGGGAGATACTCTTGTGTCTGCGGCGGCTGGATATGCCCCAGGCTCATCGGTTGTTAGGGCTGGTGGATCAAGACTGTTATACGCCCGGTCTCAACTTCGTCTTCGGCCAGGCGATGGCTGGGGGAAGGGATGCGGTGGTGGCTTTGCCCCGTCTCCGTCAGGAGTTCTATGGGTTGCCTAAAGATGAGATGCTTTTCCAGGAGCGGGCTATTAAAGAGGCGGTTCACGAGTTGGGGCACACCTATGGCTTGGGCCATTGCCCTAACTCCCGGTGCGTGATGCATTTCTCCAATAGCCTAGCCGACACCGATATCAAGGGGGTCTCTTTCTGCCGCACTTGCCGAGCGGAGTTGGATGAGGCTGGTCTTTGACCAAGAGAAGAGGTTCTCTTATTGCTTGGGGTCGCCCCCGCTTTCCCATAGTCGCCTGAGCCATTCGGGGATCTTGGCCTCTGGGATGTAATCACCCTGGGGGAGGTAGGGCTTGATATCGAGGACCGGCGTCCCATCGTAGGCGTCGAGGCCTCGCACGCGAAGGGTGTTCCCCTGGCGCTCTAAGAGTTGGACCACAGTGAGGCCTATAGGGTTGGGCCGCATGGGAGCCCGGGTGGCAAAGACCCCCACCAAGGGCATATCCTCCCTCCCTTGGGGATGAACCGTCAGGGGAATCACCTCCCTCTTTTTCTTATGGAGCCAGAAGATGACGATGATATGGGAGAACTCCTCCAACCCCTCTAGGGCCTCCAAGAACCTCTCCTCTATCACTATCTGAGAGTCGATCTCTTCCCAGGTGACATCCTGGGAGTCGGCGATGCCGTTCCTCACCCAGCCGATGGCGTCAACTTCCAGGGTGGCTAGCGGTTCCATCTTTACCCCCTTTCTGATGACAGAAGGAGTGTAACATAACCCGGGCCAGTTGTGAAGTCCGCACAATCTTGACAAAATGGGTCTAATCGGTGTTTGACGCCAGGGGGGCGCGGTGGTATCATCAATCTTCGAGGGATGTATGGCCAAGGCTCGGATTCAGAAGTCCGCAGGGGGCGTCATCTGTCAGGAGCGTAAAGGTGAGATGCATGTGGCCCTCATCGCTACCAAGGGGGGTGTTCATCCTGAGGGTTCACCCCGAAGGGAAAGATGGGGCTTGCCCAAAGGGGTAGTGGAGAAGGGGGAAGACTCCGCCCAGACGGCCCTGCGAGAGGTGGCCGAGGAGACGGGGCTTGAAGGGGAGGTCGTAGGGAAGTTGGGTTATATCGAATACTGGTTTCGCAGTCCGGAGGATAAGATACTCTACCACAAGTTCGTGGACTTCTATCTTTTGGAGTACCGATCTGGGGAGGTGGAGAAGCACGACTGGGAAGTAGAGCAAGCCCGATGGTTCCCCATCGAGGAGGCGATAGAGCGGATAGCGTTCGATAACGAGCGAGATATCCTGAGAAAAGCCAAGGAGGAATGGGAGAGAAAGAGAGATGGAGGCGATATTTCCCGACAGCGTGGTAGTGACTAACGAAAGCAAGATCGTCTTTCTCATCATCGACGGGTTGGGTGGCTTGGCTATGGAGGGTAAGGGGGGCACCGAACTCCAGGTGGCTCGGACTCCCAATTTGGATGCCCTGGCTGCTCATTCCATCTGTGGCCTCTTGGATCCGGTAGCGCCGGGGATAACGCCGGGAAGCGGCCCCGCTCATCTGGCCCTCTTCGGCTATGACCCGGTGAGATGGAACATCGGGCGGGGGGTGCTCTCTGCCTTGGGTATCGAATTTCCACTGCAGGAGAACGATGTGGCCGCCCGGGGAAATTTTGCCACTCTCGATGCCCAGGGGAAGGTGGTGGATCGACGGGCCGGGCGGATAAGCACGGAGACCACCCGAAGGTTGTGTCAGAAGATACGTGAGGCTGTGAGGCTCTCGCCCGTAGAATACTTTCTAGAGCCGGTGAAGGACTACCGGGTGGCTCTCGTTTTGCGTGGTGAAGGTTTGCATGATGGCCTCACAGATACCGACCCCCAAGCTTTGGGGGTCGCGCCTCTGCCCTGCCAGGCCACCGACCCCCAAGCGGAGGAGACGGCGAGAAGGGTAAACCGATTCCTCTCCCAGGCCCGGGAGGTCCTAGCCGGCGAAGAGAAGGCGAATATCATACTCCTGCGGGGTTTTGCCAAATACCGAAGGTATCCTTCCATGGAAGAGCGGTTTGGCTTAAGATGTCTGGCTATCGCTAACTACCCCATGTATCGGGGGCTAGCGCGGCTGGTGGGGATGGAGTTGCATCCGGTGTGCGAAGATATGAGGGGTGAGTTCGCTGCTTTGAGCGAGAGGTACCGGGAGTTCGATTACTTCTTCTTGCATGTTAAGGAACCAGACAGCCGGGGTGAGGATGGGGATTTCGAGGCCAAGGTGCGGATCTTGGAGGAGGTAGACGCCCTGGTGCCCGAGATCACCAACTTGACCCCGGATGTCTTGGTGGTGACGGGGGATCACTCCACCCCCTCTAAGTTGCGCTCCCATAGTTGGCACCCCTTGCCTGTACTTCTGCATTCCACCTACGCCCGAGTGGACGAGGTAGGGCGATTCGACGAGATAAGTTGTATTCGAGGGGGCCTGGGGAGACAGCCGATGGTCAACCTGATGAGCCTGGCCTTGGCCCATGCTTTGCGGTTGACCAAGTATGGAGCATGAGTTAGGGATGAAGGTAAGGGTGAGGCTTTTTGCTGCCTATAGAGAAGTGGTCGGTCGAGGGGAGGTGAACCTGGAGGTCGAAGGGCCCCTTTCTCCTCTCGACCTTTGGCGGAGATTGGGAGAGGAGCATCCGCCGCTTCTCGAGTTCAGCCATTCTTTGCTAGTGGCCGTCAACGGGGAGTATGCCTCCCTGGATAGGCCCTTGAAGGAGGGAGATGAGGTGGCCTTCATCCCGCCAGTGAGCGGAGGCTCTTTTCGGGTCACCGAGGAAGAGATACGATTACAGGAAGTGATAGATGAGGTGAAAAGCGAGGAGGCGGGGGCCATCGTCACCTTCTTGGGCACGGTGCGGAGCCATTCCCGAGGGCGGAAGGTGCAACACCTGGAATACGAGGCCTATCCAGAGATGGCGGAGAAGAAACTGGAGGAGATAGGCCGAGAGATGCAAGAAAGGTGGGGGATAAGGACGGCCATCGTGCAGCGGGTAGGGCATCTAGAGGTAGGGGAGGCGAGCGTGGCTATCGCTGCCGCCGCCCCTCATCGAAGGGAAGCGTTCGAGGCGGCAAGATACGCCATCGATAGGCTCAAGGAGATAGTCCCCATCTGGAAGAAGGAGGTCTATGAAGGGGGCGAGGAGTGGATAGAGGAGTAGGGCGGGTTTCGAAACCCGTCCTACTTTCTAAGGCTTCCTTTTGTTAAGGGCCGCTTACCTCGCTGATCCAAGCGAGGTAATCTTTGTTCCCGGCGGAAACCGGAATAGCGAGGATTTCGGGCACCCTGTACGGGTGGTTCTCTCTGATGAGAGATTCGATCCTCTGGTAATCCTCGCTCTTCGCCTTGGCCAGGCATATCCATTCCCCCGCCTCTTCGATTTTGCCCTCCCACCAATAGAGGCTGGAGATAGGTCCTATGATCTGGACGCAGGCCGCAGCGCGTTCTTCGACCAGGGCGCGCTGTATCTTCCTCGCTTCTTCCTCTGTGTTTGTGGTGGTGATAACCTGTATATATTCGGTCATGGTTCTCCTTGATTAGAGTTTTGCCCTTGTATCTAGGCGAGATCATCTTCACTTCCCCTACCTATGTCTTGATGTGGCACCGTGATATATTCTCGTTGCCCAACACTCATGATGGGCAAGGGATATTTTGACCAGGTTAACTAGGAAGTCTCCATCAGTCCCTTTGCCACCTCCACCGCTTCGATGGCGTTTTCGGCATAACCGTCAGCGCCGATCTCCTCAGCCCAGGAAGGGGAAACAGCCGCTCCTCCTACCATCACCTTCACCCTGTCCCGAAGCCCGACCCCCTTCAGCGCCTCGATGACCGATTTCTGTTCGGGCATAGTGGTGGTCATGAGAGCCGAGAGGAGGAGTAGATTTGGCTTCAACTCTTGCACCTTCTGGATGAAGGTCTCGGCGGCCACATCGGGCCCCAAATCTAGGACATCGAAGCCGTTAGCCACGAGCATGGTGCAGACCAAGCGCTTGCCTATCTCGTGGATGTCGCCTTCCACCGTGCCCGCTATTGCACTGCCCAATCGCTCCCGTTCTTGGTGCCTCCTCTTGAGTTCCGGCTCCAAAACCGCAAGGGCTGCCTGCATCGCCTCCGCTCCCATCACCAACTCGGGGAGGAAGAAATCGCCTTTCTCGAAGAGTTCCCCCACCTTTTGGATGCCCACTATATAGCCCTTGTTTATCGCCTCTAAGGGTGGGATCTCAAGGTGGAGGGCCTCTTGCGCCAGTTCGACGGCTCTCTCCTTTTCGCCGTCGATAACCGCCTGGACCATGCGAATGAATAGTTCATCGTGGACCATATCATCTCCTCTCTATTATGAGCCAGAGATAGTGATCCTCCTCTTGGGAGGCGAGCACCCTTCCTCCTTCTGTCTCGAAGAGATCGACTAAGTCCTCCAGTCCGCTGAAGCGACTTCGCATCAACAGCAACCTCTCACCCAGAGCCACGGTCTTCACCGCCCACCGTTTCACATTGGGCTCCTGGACGACCAAGCGACCGTGGGAGGAGAGGACCCGAACCAGTTCTTGGGCAGCCCCACTCTGGTTGTGAAAGTGGTGAAAGGCGTCTACCACCAGGATACGGCTGAAGCGGTCATCGGCGAAAGGAAGCGCTTCCACCTCGCCTCGCACCGCTGTCAACCCTTTTCTGGTAGCCTGACGCACCATCCCTGCTGAGTTGTCTAGGATGATTACCTGCCCGACCTGGTCGTGCAGGGTTTGGGCCACCCGCCCAGTCCCACCACCCACATCCAGGAGGCGGCCTGGAGTCGGCAAATCTAGGAGTTTCTTCAGATAAGCAGGGTCAGGTGAGCCAAAGATACGGTCATAGGAGGAAGCCATCAGGTCGAAGTGGCCGGTCAGCGGCAACGGTTAGACCTCTCTTCCTTGGAGAGGGAGTATATTCTCCTTCCCCAAAGCCTTCAATACCCCCTCTACCATTAACGGCTCGGGCACGGCCCCGTCAACGAAGTGGGTCTCGTTGATCACCGTGCGGGGCACTCCTTGCACTTGGTATTTGATGGCTAGATGAGGGAACTCCATGGCCTCGAGGGCATCGGCCTGGATCTGGTCGCTCTCTAGAGCCATCTTATGCGTCAGGACGACCGCCCGGGGGCAGTATGGACAGGTGGGGGTGGTGAAGACTTGCATATGCACCGGCTCATCGATTTGGGCCAGGGCGGCTTTCGTCTCCTCCGAGAGGCTCGATTGGCCGGAGGAGACGGTCTTTATATCCTCAATGAGGGCGCTGAACTCGTACCCCGCGGGGACGCCGTAGTAGCGGATGCCATAGTCCTTCTCCCCTGGGGATGGGCCTTGGGGGTTTACCCCCAGGATAACGATGGCTGGGATCTTATCCACCTCGTACTTCTCTGCTACCTCTTTGTCGGTGATGAAGTTGTAGATCTCGGCGGTCACCTTGTCGGAGAGGGCAGCCACTTCTTCGACCATCATCCTGGTCTCTTCACAGTACTCGCATTCGATCTTCTGAGTGAACATCCCCAGTTTCACCGGGTTAGCCAAGCCCTCGAACTGCTTCTGGACCTGTTCCCTTTCTCTCTCTTTCAAGATAGGCACAGCGCGCTCCTTTCTAGTCTCTGTTATTTGGCCAAGTGGTTATGCCGATTAGAGCCAAGATGAGATGTAATGTACCTAAGTAGCCAACTATCGCGGCTAGACCCAGGCTGAAGATACCACTGTCGCTGAGATCTTGGATCCCTCAGCGGGTCATTTCCCGCCGATCTGCATCCCCTCGATGCGGATGGTGGGGGCTCCGGTAGAACCGTAGAAGGGCACAAACCGTAAATCGTCGGCGATAACTGTGATATTCTTCAATATCTCCCCCAGGGTGCTAGCCACGGTAACCCCGCTAACCGACTTTGTCACCTCCCCCTTTTCGATCCAGAGCCCGTTGGCAGCCACCGAGTAATCGCCGCTTACGGGGTTTATACCTCCGGTATTTAGAGTGCTTTTGACATAGAAGCCAGCCTCCACCCCTCTGATGAGTTCTTCTCTCGATAGGGGGGAGGGCTCTAGGTAGAAGTTAGTAGGGGAGACCCTGGGCAGATGGCGATAGGATCCTCGGGTCGCGTTCCCTGTGGATCGAGTTCCATCCTTCTGGGCGGTATAGTGGTCGTAGAGGAGATGGTTTAGCACCCCGCCCTCCATCACTCGGGTGAGCGAGGTGGGGACGCCTTCTCCATCGAAGGGGGCGGAGGCGTAGCCTCGCGGCAGGCGGCCGTTATCCACCAGGTTCACCGCCTCCGAGGCTACCTTTTGGCCCAACTTGCCCAGGAGAAAGGAGCGACCTCTTTGCATAGCCTCCCCGGTGAGGGCTTCTGATATGAAGAAAAGGAGTTCGGCCCCAGCGAAGGGGTCCAAGACCACGGTCGCTCTCTGGGTGCCAAGGGGCTTGCCGCCTAGAAGTTCCAGGGCTCTTTTTCCCGCTTCTTGCCCAATAGCGGTGGGGTCGAGTTCGCCGTAGAAGTTGGAGAGGCCCACCCCCAAGCCCGCTACTTGGCTCTTCTCGTCGCGGGCTACCGCTCGCAGATAAGTGGCGGTTACCGTTCGCTCATAGGAGTCCGCCAAACCTCGAGAGTTGGCCAGATATATATGCCAAGCCTCATCTTGATAGGTACAGCGGATGGTGGCTACGATGCGAGGGTCAAGAGAGAGGGCCGCCTCTTCCACCTCCTTGGCCAAGGCGACCTTCTCTTCAGGGGGAACGGTGTCCAGCGCCGGGTCGTAAAGGGCCAAATCTTCCTCTTCTATGGGTTGGGGTTGGGGCAAGGAGCGGTACTCGTCGGGGTCGGCGCTCTCGGCCAAGGTGAGGGCGTCTCTCCAACTCTCCTCGACCCCTTGAGGGCTCAAGTCGGAGGTATAAGCGTAGCCCATACGACCTTCTTTGATGACCCGCACTCCCAGCCCCTTGGGGGTGGCCTGAGATAGTTGTTCCACCTGTCCTTTGTTGACCCCCACCATGGTCGTCTGACCAGCCATGATGAGCGCCTCTGCCTCGACTCCTTTCCTGGAGACTTGCTCGACTACCGCCTGGGCCAATCTTAAATAGTCCATCGCTTCTCCACCAGCCTGCTCGCTGGACATAGGCTACTCTGTGCCTCCCACGATTATCTTGGGGATACGAAGGGTGGGTTGGCCCACGCCCACGGGCACCCTTTGCCCCTTTCCACAGCGCCCGAACCCTTTATCCATCTCGAAATCGTTCCCTACCATGTCGATCTCGCTCAAGATGGCAGGGCCGTTCCCCATCAGATTGGCCCCTCGGATGGGGGCGGTGATCTTGCCATCTTCTATGAGATACCCCTCGGTGACGCTGAAGACGAAGTCGCCCTTAGCCACATCCGCCTGGCCTCCACCCAACCGTTTGACGTAGAGCCCTCTCTTGACCGAGCCTATTATCTCTTCCAGATAGCTATCGCCGGGAGCGATGATGGTGTTGGTCATGCGAGGGAGGGGAAGGTATCTAAATGACTCACGGCGTCCGTTCCCTGTGGAGCGTGCTTTCGCCTTCCTAGCCTCTGCCAAGTCCCACATATAACCCTTGAGAACCCCTTGATCTATGAGGATGGTGGGCTGAGAAGGGGTGCCGTCGTCATCGAAGCGGAAGGAGCCTCGTCGAGCCGGAAGAGTGCTGTCGTCTATGAGGGTGATGAGGGAGGAGGCTACCTTCTCACCGATGCGACCAGCGAAGACGGAGGAGCCTTGATTTATGAAGTCCGCTTCCAGAGCGTGGCCGCAGGCCTCGTGGAATAGGACACCGCCCCAGCCGTTGCCCATCACCACCGACATCTCTCCCGCTGGTGCAGGACGGGCATCCAGCATCCTCACCGCCGACTGGGCTAACTCTTGGGCCTCTGCCAGGGGATCGATTCTGTCGAAAACCTCTAAACCCGACTGAGCCCCGATCCCGGAACGGATGGTTTGGATGATGCCTTTATCCTGAGCCACGACCGCTATCCGTATCTCGACGATCTCCCGGTCGTCCTCTGCCCAGAGCCCCTGGGAGTTATAGATCCAGACCTGTTGTCGGTATTCCAAGTAGCCGGCCTGGACTTGGCTCACCCGAGGGTCGTAGCCCCGGGCTGCCTGATCGATCCGATGGAGGAGTTTGGCCTTCTCCCTCTCGGAGAGGCTATCCAAGGGCTTCTCTATGGGAAACTCTAAGGGGCTCAAACAGCGGGTGAAATCCAAAACCTGAGTTCTATGGGAGCCTTTGGCTGCTGAGGCGGCGGATCTAGCGGCTCTAAGTAAGCTTTTGCTGGACAGGTCGTCGGTGTAGGCGTAGGCCGCGGTATCTCCGTAGAAGACCCGAATGCCAGCCCCCCGGTCGGCTCCACGGAGGGCGTGCTCTATTTGGGACTCCTCCAACTCCAGGCTGAGGGAGGTTCTATCTTCCAGATAGATCTCCGCTAGATCTCCACCGTTTCGTAGGGCTTCATCGAGTATCCGTCGGACAGTATCTGGATCGAGCATATCGTCCTCCCACTTTAGAGCCTATGACACCGGAAGAAATGGCTCCCTCTCATCCGGTGCTTCCCATAGAGGAGTGATGACGCTGTAGATTACCCCTAGGATGACATAGGGAAAGGAGAACCATTAGAGGGAGGTTCTTGGCTACCGTTTCTCTAATCCAGGATAGTTGCACTTTGCCTCGCCTGATAGGGTTGGTGAACGACCCGGTTAAAGAGTTGAAGGCTTCCCTAGGGCCCGGGCCATGGAGGCGATATGTTGCGGCGTGGAGCCGCAGCAGGCGCCGATGATCCTCACCCCCAGTTCGGCATACCGGAGGGCGTATTGGGCCATAACCTCCGGGGTGGCGTCATACTGGGTGCGTCCCTGGAGGAGACGGGGGAGGCCAGCATTGGGCTGGGCCACGAGAACGGCCTCTGGACAGGTCTCCCTCATCTCCTCCATCACCTTCTCCACCTCTTGGGGGCCGGTGCCACAGTTGGCCCCCATCGCCTCTACCCCCCAACTACTGAGGGTTTCTGCCGCCTTCCTGGGGCTGACCCCCATGACGGTGTGTAACTTGGTGTCGAAGGTCATGGTGCAGACAAGGGGCAAGTTGGTACTTTCCTGCGCCCCGTTTATGGCCGCTTCCACCTCCTTGAGGTCGGCCATGGTCTCGATGATGAGAAGATCAGCCCCCCCATCGGCTAACCCTTTGGCCTGCTCAGCGAAAGCCTCTCTCGCCTCTTCGAAGGTGAGGGTCCCCAGAGGGGGGAAGAACTCC
>DFBK01000033.1:0-207 GCA_002366595.1 Anaerolineales bacterium UBA3082
GTCAGCCAGTAGTTTCTCCACCACCCTTTCCATGCGGGCCTCCATCGACCCTTTCACCAATATCAGGTCGCCAGGCCCTACCCTCTCAGCGATACTGCGGACGGCATCATCAACGGTGTAGGTAACGAATATGCGCTCCTCGGCCAAGCCACACCTCCTGGCCTCATCAGCGATGATAGTGGCCCGCTCACCCTTAGTGACCAGATA
>DFBK01000033.1:245-7549 GCA_002366595.1 Anaerolineales bacterium UBA3082
CCCCCAGTTGTAACATGTCTCCCAAGATAGCGACCCTATCCCCTCCCTCCGTCTGGGCTAAGAGGTCGAGGGCCGCAAGGGTCGAGGTCGGGTTGGCGCTGTAACTGTCGTCCAAGAGCAGAGTGCCGTTTATCCCCTCCAAAGGCTTTAAGCGCCCCTCAAGGGGCTTAAGTTCCTCCAGGCTTTGAGCGGCCTCCTGCAGAGAGAGGCCGTAGAGAGTTCCCACCCCTATAGCAGCAAGAGCGGTGTAGACGCTATGACTGCCCAGAAGAGCGAGCCGGACTTCGGCATCCTCGTCTTGATAGCGGACGAGAAATCGTACGCCTTTCCCAGCGGCGGCGATCTGGTAGGCGTAGAGATCAGCCTTGGGGTCCGTCCCGAAGGTGAGCACCCGGGCTTTGGTTCTTGTGGCCATGACTCGAACCCGAGGGTCATCGAAGTTGAGGAGAGCGTAACCCTCCTGAGGCAAGGCTTCTATCAGTCTCCCCTTCTCCCGAGCTATATTCTCCAGGCTGCCCAGATACTCCAGATGAGCGGCGTTCACACTCATCACCACCCCTATGCGGGGCGAGGTCATCTGGGCCAACTCCGCGATCTCGTTGAAACTATCGCAGGCCATCTCCAAGACCGCGATCTTGTGCTCCGGGCGAAGCCTTCCCAAAGCGATGGGCAACCCATATCGCCCGTTATAGTTGGCGTGGTTCCTGAAGACGGGAAACCTCTTTTCTAGGACCTTAGCGATAGCCTCCTTGGCGCTGGTCTTCCCCGTGCTCCCCGTCACCCCGATAACCTCAGGGGCGTATTTTTTGATTATATATTCGCCCCAATGGCGAAGGGCTTGTTGGGTATCGGGCACCACCACACAGGTCACATGGTGAGGAGTGAGGTCTATCTCCCGCTCGCAGAGCACCCCCGCCGCTCCATCGCGACAAGCCTCAGCGATATAATCGTGGCCGTCGCCTTTCTCCGTCTTCACCGCCAAGAAGAGTTCTCTAGGCTGAAGGATGCGGGAGTCGAAGCAAAAATCGCTGAACTCCTGAGCGAAGATGGGGCCATAGATCCGACCCCCAGTGGCCCCGAGGATATCGGACAGGTAGATCATGAAAAACAGCCTCTCAAGAGCCTTTTCGGTAGAGAAGCCCGCCCATTATGGCTGCCACCGCTCCCGCCAGAGTGCCCCCCATCTGCTGGTAGCCGAACCCCGGGTCAAGCCCCAACCCTATCACATCCGCGCTCAGCGATATGAGAAGAAGGACGATGCCCCCTACGAGGAGAAACAAACCTATGAGCCTGGTGGTACTCATACTATCCCTCCTAATGCTGATATAAACATTCTAACACCCTCGCCACCATGGCGCAACCTTGCTTATCGAGAGCATAATTGCTAGAATTGAGTAGAGTTGAGGGTTAAGAGGGTACTATGATGCGGGTGGGAGTGCTATTTGGAGGAGCCTCCTCAGAACGAGAGGCCTCGCTGGCTAGCGGGCGACAAGTTTGCTTTCAACTGAACCCCCAGAAGTACAGTTATCTTCCCATCTTCGTGGACCCAGATAATAGGTTCTGGGAACTTCCCAAGAAACTCATCGTGCAGAACACCACCTCCGACATCATCGCCCGACTGGAGAAGGAAGCGAAACGGATCGCCTACGAAGAACTCAAAAGCCTCATCGATTTCGCCTTCCTCGCCCTCCATGGCAAATATGGCGATGACGGCTGCATCCAAGGTCTGCTCGAACTTTTGGGGATACCCTATACCGGCTCCGGGGTGCTGGCCTCAGCCCTCTGCATGGATAAGCCCATGGCTCACCGGGTGCTTAAAGCCTCCCAGTTAGAAGTGGCCCAGGAGATGGTGGTCAAAGACACCGATTGGGAGCGAGACCCGCGAAGAACGCAAGCCAAGATCATCGAGGAAGTCGGTCTCCCCTGCGTGGTCAAACCCAGCCGCGAAGGCTCAAGCATCGGCGTATCGGTGGTGCAGGAGGAGGAAGATATCGGTCGGGCTCTGGAGGTAGCCTTCGAGTGGGACAACTCGGCCCTCATAGAGGAGAAACTGGATGGCCTGGAGTTCTCTTGCATCGTCTTAGGGAATGAGGAACTTTGGCCTATGCCTCCCACGGAGACGGTGGCTACCCATGAGTATCTAACCTATGACGACAAATATATGCCCGGCCGCTCTCAGAAGATCACCCCGGCCCGGGTATCGGAGGAGACGATCAAGGTCATACAAGAAGAGGTGATGAAAGCCTATAAGGTCTTAGGCTTCAAGAACTACGGCCGCCTGGATGGCTTTCTCCTAGAGGACGGGCGGATACTCCTCACCGACCCCAACACCTCTTCCGGCATGGCCCCTTCTTCCTTCATGTTTCACCAGGCGGCGGAGATAGGGCTGAACGCTACCATGCTCTTTGATAGGATAATCGAGTTGGCCCTGGACGCCCATAGGAACAAGCGGGGTCCGCTGTAGAAGCATCTAACCGAAGCGAGAGCAGGAGATGGACCAAATTGTGATCTCTTCCACCGATTTCTGGGTTAATTCCCTAATTTGGGGGGTGCTTGACCTTGGGTTGCTGGCGCTCCTGGTCAAGATCTTCAAACCTTCCTCCTTCTGGGGAGCCCTGAAGCCCATCGCCATCGTCTCGATAACCCTTTGGAGCTGCTTCGCTACAGCCCTTTACTGGGGGTTCTGGGATATCTTCTACGCACAATTTCTCCCCGATTGGGCCCGTTGGGGTGCCCCCTTCAGTGGCTTCGTCCCTTACTTGCCTCTAGCCTTGCTCTTCTATCTACTGTCCAACAAACTTCCCGGCAATCCGATCCTCTGGTTTTGTTTACTCGGTGGCCTAGAGGGCGTAGCAGAGCACGTCCTGGGCATCTATGGCCTCCACATCTTGGAGAAAGTGCCCCTGCTCAACGGGATCGAGCCCCTACCCATCATGGTCTTCTCCTTCTTTGAATACACCCTCTACTGGGGGTTGCTCCTCCTGTTGGCCTGGGGGATAGTGAAAGTTCTGACTTTCAATAGAAAACGACGGTTCTCTGTGGGGAGAGGAAGTTGATATGCCAAAAGACGAAGTAACTCTCCTCCGCGTAGGCGTCATCATGGCCGGCATGTCCAGTGAACGAGAGATCTCCCTGGAGAGCGGCCGCAATATATACAACAACCTGGACCTCTCTAAATATGAGGGCGTTCCCATCTTCCTGGACCGCAAGGGGCGACTTTGGGAGATGACCCTGCCCCTTTTAGTCCAGAACACCACCGCCGATATCGAGTCCAGATTAGAAAAAGAAGCCACCCGCATCCCCTACGAGAAGTTAAAGGAAGTGGTGGACTTCATCTACATTGGACTGCACGGCAAATATGGGGAGGATGGCTGCCTCCAAGGCCTCCTGGAACTTCTGGGGATCCCCTATACCGGCTCTGGCATCCTGGCCTCGGCTATGGGGATGGACAAACATATGACCCGTCGCCTCCTCGCCGCCGCGGGTATCCGAGTGCCGAGATACCTGCCCATCTCCGAGAAAGCGTGGCAAGAGCAAAGAGAGGAGATGGAGAAGAAGATCGAGGAGACCCTGGGCTACCCCTGCGTGGTGAAGCCCACGAGAGAGGGGTGCAGCACCGGTCTCTCCGTGGTACGCGAAGCGGAAGGGTTAGCCCCGGCCATGGAAAGAGCCTTTCAGTGGGACACCGCCTGCCTAGTGGAGGAGTTACTGAGGGGCACGGAGATCACCTGCGGAGTGATAGGCAGCGAAAACCCGGTTGTCTTTCTCCCCACTGAGACGCCCCCCCGCGGCGATTTCCTCACCGTGGAGGAGAAGTTCCTGCCCGGCGAGGGAGAGAATATCACCCCCGCTCGCATCCCCCAGGAGATGATAGAGAAAGTACAGAAGGTAATGCTCGAGGCCTATAAAGCCTTGGGGACAAAGGTCTATGCCCGCCTCGATGGCTTCATCGTCGATGGGGAGGTGATAATCACCGAGACTAATACCCTCCCCGGCATGACCCCTTCCACCTGTATCTTCCACCAGGCCGCCGAAGAGGGGATGAGTCCCATGGACCTAGTCACCAGAGTGATCAAGTTATCCTTGGAAGCCCATAGCCGAAAGAAAGGGCCGCTCGCCTGAAAGAGAATGGCCGCGGACGGGGGTTTTCTTCGCCTAATCGTAATTTGACGAAGAAACACGGGCTCAGGTGGAAGGTGATGGGATGGCCAAGAGGCACGGCTTGCTATAGAGCAATAGGAGATCTCCTCTTGGCTCATAACCCCCATAGTGGAATTCACCGAGGCCGGGAAAAGGCGTGATTTCGGAAGCGGTCGGTGTAGTGGGGGACACGAGAAGCGTAATGTCGCAAGGAAGTGGAAGCGTTGTGACTTGTTCGCCTGTTTCCGGGTCGAGGAAGACCAAGGTATCACCCCCCCATGTTGAATAGAAGAACGTGCCGCGGAAATTGCTGGGGCTAACGCAACCGTAGGTTTCCGGTTGGCGTCGCCACTTTCTTTCACCAGATGCGAAGTCAATGCCAAACAGGAAGCAAGGCCCAGTGAACGGACATTGCCATGCTAGAAGAGTACCTCCCTCAGAAACCCCAGCCACTCCGTCGAGGACAAGATCATCGTTCTCCCATCGGATGTTGCCTGTGCTGGGGTCTACTGCCCACGTAAAGCCAGACACATCGTCGCTGAGTATGGCGGTCCCTTGGACCTCGCCCAGGAAGCCTCCGCCATACTCGGCGACGTACCAAGACCAACGCTCTTCTCCTGTTTGTCTGTCAAATACTCGAACCTCTGATCCAGTGAGGTGGCGGACTTTTGCATAAACAGCGGAAGGGGAAACCTCGCGGATTTCACCCAGGTATTCTGCAGCACTCTCCCACAGTTTGGTACCCGAGTTGATATCGAATGCCATTATAGCGCCGGTAGAGGTGACAAACAAAGCATCGTCCGCAATTGCTCCATGTCCGCTGCTGAACACCTCCCATATCGCCGCTCCTGTCGCGGGATCAATGCCTGCGACAGTACCACTCGTCAGGGTGGACTCAGTATCTCTCATAAGCAACACCCGATCTGTCCTTGTTAGGAATGTCGGCCAAGGAAGCTCCCAGACGACAGATCCGTCTCCCTTATTCATCGCGACAAAAAGGTCTGAGAATGAAAGAAACAGTCTGTCAGCATCTTGGAATAGTTTCTCTTTCTCCACGTCATAGCCAATCCGGAGTGGGCACCCGAGTTCGGGATGCACTATAACCTTCCACTTTTCGCGACCACTATGGCTGTCCAGAGCATAGTAGCGACCATCGGCACGGCATACGTACACAGCGTCGGGGTCGGCAGACAAGAGCATTCCGGTCGTCTCCCATTGCTGTTCCCACTGCCAGAGCTCTTGCCCGGTAGCAATATCAAAGCAATGGACCACTACTCCACCGCTGACATTGTCGATAGTGAAAACCTTGTCTTCACCAATGAGAAAATTACCTTGGATAGTCCAAATGATACTTGGTTGCATCTGCACCGGCATTGGTGCGGTCGTGGCTTGGCCCGTCGGCGTGGGATAGGGCTCCTGAGTCGGCAACATGACTTCCTCTTCCCGTTCCAGGGCCTCAATTGTTGCTTCTAGAGCGGCTATTCTCTCCGATTCACTAGGAGCACATGCCGTAACCACAGCAACCACTACCACGAGCAACAGAAACGTCAAAACAGTATGTCGCATGATCCCCTCCTTCATACACTTGAGGATGGTTGCAACATCGTTATCCGTTATTGTAGCACCGAACCGTCGGATGTGCAAAGGCGCCGGCCTAAGAACAGCCCGTCATGTCCCCTTGAGACAAGGGGAGGTTGGCCGCCAGAGGTTGTTCTCAATACCCCTTCAACGCCTCCTTCTGCGCCACTAGCAACTCCTCTATCCCCTTCTGGGCCAACTCCAACAGCCTCTCCATCATCTGGCGAGAGAAAGGCCCACCTTCTCCCGTGCCCTGCACCTCCACATACTCCCCTTCCGCGGTCATCACCACATTAAAATCTACCTGCGCCTGATAATCCTCTTCATAGGTGAGATCTAGGAGAGGCTCGTCCTGCAACACCCCCACGCTGATGGCAGCCACTTGCCTCCTGAGCACGCTAGGCGGGAGGAGTCCCCCTTTTATCAGTCTCCGCAGGGCTATGGCCAGGGCCACATAACCCCCAGTGATAGCGGCGGTGCGCGTCCCCCCATCGGCCTGGAGGACATCGCAATCTATGATCACCGTCCGCTCCCCCAAGAGACGAAGGTCCACGGCTACACGCAAGGCTCGGCCGATGAGACGGCGGATCTCCAGCGTGCGGCCGCCTAAGCCCCGGGTCTCCCGGGGGGTGCGCTGGCGGGTGGAGCGGGGTAACATGGCATACTCGCCGGTGACCCACCCCTGCGCCTGTTCCTTCAACCAACGGGGTACCCTCTCCTCCACGCTAGCCGTGCAGATGACGCGGGTCTCCCCCACCTCTATGAGCGCCGACCCCTCCGGATAGTCCAGATACCCTGGGGTGATCTTCACCGGTCGCATCTCATCGTATTCTCGGCCATCGAAACGCATCCTCGCTCCCTTCTAGATAAAACATGGTTATTATGACACAATATCGGGATACCGACGCCCATCTGACATCTCCGGAAGTAACCCCTGGCTACTTGTTGGTCTGGTTTCCAAACATAAACCGTAGGGCAGGTTTCCATACCTGCCCTACGATCTCGTTCATGGGTCAGGAGTTGGCCGGCTTAACATCGATTCCCTTTCCTATCAGGAATGGAGCCTTTAGGCGGTAGGCGAGTAGAGGCTTCTGCTTCGATTAAAAGCCTGGGGCTGGATTTGAAATCCGGCCCCAGCGCCTGAACATGCCTTTACCCTATCTTCGTTCCGCAGTTGGGACAGAATTTGGAGCCCGCGGGGACATCGGCTTTGCAGTTGGGGCAGATCATCTCCTCCCCGATCTTGGCCCCACACTGGGGACAGAACTTGGAACCCGCAGGGATCTGGGCCGAGCAACTGGGACAGAGCATGGTGGGCTGGACTCCGGGCTGCATCGCTTGGGTCATCATCCCGGCCATCATGGCCCCCATCCCCACGCCAGCCCCCAAGCCCATACCCGCCTGGGCCAAGCCTCCCGCGCCCTCGGGGGCACCTGCCGCCTCCTCCAAGGCCCGCGCGGCCTTGAACTGGAGGTAGGCCTGCATATTGCCAATGGCCCCCATGGCCGCTCGCTCGTCGATAGCCTTGGCTGTCTCCTCCGTGGGCGAGATATTGCTCACGTAGAAGGTCTTCAGGTCGATCCCCA
>DFBK01000018.1:0-3540 GCA_002366595.1 Anaerolineales bacterium UBA3082
CGGTTGGGGAGACATTAGGGATGGCTGAAGAACTTATCCCGCTTTCTCAAGGGTATCGGATAGCCTTAGATGTCAGAGTTGAAGGGGCACGAAGAGAACCGTTTGGGATGCTCCCTTTATTTAAGAGCCTTGCCTGAGAAACGCGGAAATTATATAAGCCAGGAGAACCAAACCCGCTCCTAGGAGGAGAAGGTGGATGAGGCAACCGCCGATCTTCTTAATCAGTCCGAAGAGCCAAGTCGCTATTAGGACAACAATGACCAGGCCCACCAGGATAGTGATAGAACCTTCCACTCGATTCCCCTTTAATTGTTTAGGGTATTCTAGGGGGCGAAGGGCCAGATGTCAAGATGGCAACCGCTATATAGATCATCATTGCTCAGAGGTGGCTGAAATGGCCATCTCATGATATACTGGCAAAACGAGGAGCGGGACTATGATCGACCACTTCATCCCCAGCCAGGGAAGAGAGGAAGAGATCCCTCTGGAGCGGTACCTGGATCCGATGCCGAGAAACGTGGTCTCCCGATACATCGAGGCCTATTCCCGCCCTGGAGGTATGATCTTAGACCCCTTCTGCCAGACGGCGGTAGTGATAGAGGAAGCGGTGCGGAAGGGGAGATCAGCCCTCGCCGCTCACTTCAGCCCCCTAAACGTGCTCATAGCGCAGGGCACCTTCAGGCTCCCTCCACCAGAGGAGATCGATGCCGCCACCACCCGCCTTGGCGACGCTCCAAAACTGGGAACCTCTCTGCGAGAGCACATCACCCAACTTTACGCCACATCCTGTCACCGATGCCGAAATCCCGTGGTGGCTGACCACTTTGTCTGGGATAGGGAACGAGGGTTACCGGTAGAGAAAAGGTATCGCTGTCCCCATTGCGAAGCCCAAGGCGACTTTCCCATAGAGGAATCCGACCTGGAGACCCTGGCCAAGATAGAGGAACGAGGCGTCCACTATTGGTATCTTCTAGATCGCCTAGCCTCCCCCGGTGAGGAGGAGCGGGAGTTGGCCCAAAGCCTCCTGGAACTCTATACCCCCCGCAACCTATACGCCTTGGTGAACCTCTCTATGAAGGTGGAGGCTCTCTTCTCCGGTTCTCCCATCTTGGAGACACTCCAACTGATACTCCTCATCTGCCTTGATAGGTGCCGTAAACTGGGAGGAGAAGGCCGAGCCCGACTTCGGCCCCCGCGCAGTTTTAGGGAGCGAAACGTCTGGCACGCTTTTGAGGAGGCTTACACTCAACTGCGCTCCCTCTCCTCGAAATCCAGTCTCTCAGGTAACGTTCCACCTCCTACTGAGGCCATAGTCAAGCGCTCTATTCGCGGCTTGGCTTCGGGCTTGGAGCGAGAGAGCCTAGAGTTGGTCATAACCGCTCCCCCACCCCTCGATCGTCCCTTCTGGGCCCTATCTTATCTCTGGACCGGCTGGCTCCTGGGCAAGGAGGAGACAGCGGTCTTTAAGCCGTTCTTACGGCCTCGGTCCTTGGACTGGTCATGGTACCAGAGGGCCACCGCGGCCGCCATGCGATATCTTGTGCGCCTCTTGCGCCCCGAGGGGAGGATAGTCTTTATCTTGGAGCGTGGCGAACTCCCCCAAGCCGAGCGCCTCGTCCTGGCGGGAGCAGAGGTGGGTCTGCAGTTGGAAGGGCTCTTCCTCCAACCTTGTGACACGAGCGCCCTCTTGCGAAAAGAGAGAGCAAGCCGTTATCGCCTCACCCTGGTGAAGAATCGGTCCCCAAAGAAGTCCCCTTCCGCCCCTGGCCTCGCTTCCCAGATGCGAAGGTCTGCTTTCGAGGCTTGCCGGAAACTCCTCCGAGAGCGTGGCGGCCCATTGCTCCTCGAGTGGCTCCACGCTGCCATGCTCAAGAGATGGAGCGAAGAGGACCTCCTGCGCCAGGCGACGTTCCTAGAAGGGGTATCTCTGGCTCAATTCGCCGCGGAGCAGATGGAAGAGACTCTGAGGGAGAGTCTGGATACCGGGAATTTCATCCTGCTGGATGAGAGAGGGGAGATCAGGGAGGATGCGGAAGCGGATTGGAACTCTTCCCTCTGGTGGCTAAAAGAGGCGCCTTCTCCCTCCCCCATTGGCGACCAAGTGGAGGAGGCGACTTGTCAACTGCTCCAAGAGGTAGAAGGGTTCCAACAAGTGAGAGAGGAGGTCTATTCCCTCTTTCCGGGGCTCCTAACCCCTGATCCGGGGCTGGTGGAGGAGGCTCTCCATTCCTATGGCCAGGGGAGCCCCTCGGAGGAGGTGCGAGAGGAGATGATCGCTCTCCTCCTTCGCCTGGGAGAGCGCCTGGGGTTCCAAGCCTGGGCTGGTGCGAGGTCGCCCCGCTATGCAGATGCGGCCTGGCGGGAGGGGGAAACCTCTTATCTCTTTCTTATCCGCCAAAAAGTATCGCTAGGGGATCTCTGCCGGTGGGTGGAGGAGGGACCCAAGACTCGTCATCTAATCCTCATCCCCGATGAGCGGGCCTCGCTCCTACGACTCAGGCTGGAGGGCTCTCCCCTCATCCGAAAGCGCCTGATAGAAAGCGATTGGGATTTCGTGAAGTTCGGCCACCTCCGGTCGGTAGCTGCCCAAGAGGAGGTGGACCGCCACGACCTGAAGAAGATCGTGGGCCTCCTACCCCCTATAGAGAGCGCAGAGGCGCAGTTGCCGCTCTTCCCTTAGAGGAGGTGTACCCTATGTTGACAGAGGATATCCCTCGCTTAAGGCTGGCCCATCTGCCCACTCCCTTAGAGGAGATGTCGAATCTAACGCAGAGACTCAAAGGGCCGCGCCTTCTCATCAAGAGAGATGACCAGACCGGCCTGGCCACGGGGGGAAACAAGACCCGGAAACTAGAGTACCTTATGGCTGACGCCCTGGCTCAGGAGGCCGATACCGTAGTTACCCTGGGCGCCGCTCAATCGAACCATGCCCGCCAGACCGCCGCCGCAGCCGCCAAATTGGGTCTCAGGGCGGTATTGCTCCTCCGGGGGGAAGAGCCACCCCAGCGCAGCGGCAACCTCCTGTTAGATAGCCTACTGGGAGCGGAGGTAAGGTGGCTGGGCGATACCCATCCCGGAAGAATTGACGTGGAGCCCGTCATGGAGGAACTGAGGGAGAGGGGCCTGAAACCCTATCTGATTCCCTACGGCGCTTCCAATGAGGTAGGGGTTCTGGGCTACATCCAAGCGATGAAGGAACTCTTGGAACAACTGGAAGAGAAGGGCAAGAAGTCCGACTATATGATTTTGGCCTCCAGTTCCGGAGGGACGCAGGTGGGACTGGTGCTGGGAGCCAAGATCTACGGGTATGAGGGGAAAATCATAGGTATAAGCGTTGATCTAAAGAAAGGGGCCCTTCTCAATAGATTGATAAACCTGGCCCGGGCCACCGTCGCCCGCTGGGGGTTCGATATTTCTCTAGATAGGGACGATTTCATAGTTTACGATGACTATCTGGGAGAGGGGTATGGCGTCTTAGGGCCACCGGAGGTGGAGGCCATCAACCTGATGGCCCAAACGGAGGGCATCTTACTGGACCCC
>DFBK01000018.1:3577-11363 GCA_002366595.1 Anaerolineales bacterium UBA3082
ATGAGGCGGTCATCTTCTGGCATACCGGTGGCACCCCTGCCCTCTTCGCCTACGCTCAGGAGTTATCTAGATCACCTCGAACCGGGCGGTGAAATGGCGAAGGCGAGGTGCTTCGTAAACTATCTTTAAGCCCCTTATCTTCTCCCCCTCCCCATAGAGTCGGGCTATGACCTCCACCACATAGTCCAGGTGGCTTTGGGTGTAGACCCGCCGAGGAAGAGCCAGGCGCACCAACTCCAGTTTTGGATAGATCATCTCCCCCGTGGCCTCATCCTTGCGGGCGAAGGCGACGCTCCCTAACTCCACCGCTCTGATGCCCCCTTCCAGATATAACTGGGCCACCAGAGCCTGCCCCGGGAATCGACTCTGAGGGATATGGGACAAGAACCGCTTGACATCTATGTAGACCGCGTGCCCTCCCACAGGCTCGAAGATGGGAACTCCGTTCTCTCGCAACCGATCCCCTAAATATCGGGTTTGGCCGATGCGATAGGTTAGGTACTCCTCGTTGAGCCTCTCCCATAGGCCGATGGCTATCGCTTCTAGGTCTCGGCGGGTCTCTGGGGCCACCAGGCAACCCATCACAGCCAGGGTGACCTCTGGGCGGTGTTCTTTTAGGGGCTTTAGGCTGCTCAGGCGGCCGTAGACCTTATCCTCCGCCTTCTGGCGAACGACGCAGGTATTCAGGAGAACGACGTCGGCCTCCTCCGCCCTCGGGGTGGGGAGGTAGCCCAGCCTTTGTAACTCCTCAGCGGCGCGCCGGGAGTCGGCATCGTTCGTTTGGCAGCCGATGGTCCAAATGTGGTAGTGGGTCATGACACCGTTATCCTTTGTGGCGTCAAATGTTGCCACCTGACGTCACTAGAAGCTGGTTAGCGCGGGTTATCTCAGATCGCCGCGTGTCTTACTTGCATCCATTTCTACAAGCACTTTCAGTGCTTGCGCAGTGTAGTTGTTAGCACCATGCGGAAGCAGTTTCTCAGCAATTTGGGCCACATCAGCCCAATCAATAAAATCACCGTCATGCTGGGCATGGATATGGCGCTTGGTTCCCAGTTTTACAACACGGTTGGGCTGGTTGCCGAATACGGGAGCAAACAAGTCTGAACTGCATAGGTCGGCAATGTTTTGGGTACGCCGCAGTTGCTTACGGTCGAAGGAAACCCAGAACTTGACTTCGAGCCAGACCATCAACCCGCCGCAAATCAGTAGGAAATCTGGCTTTGCGTTGAACAATGCCGAAAACTCGCGATAGTACAGTTTGTCGTCTTCCGTATCTGCCAGGTACTGCGAGAAGTCCTTTGGGTGGATGCCTTGAAGCTGTGGCAACAAACTACCGATGGGCGTTGGGTTGGCGATTCTACCCTTGTATTGCTCCCGCATCATAGGCAAGAATACATCGTGCAAGGCCACAAGAAACCCTTGACGATTGGGGTGGTAGTGATAAAAGTCGCGGAAAACGGCAACTTCAGTGTACACTTCAGCAGCAGAGACCGTTTTGACATTGAGTTTAATGGGCAGATCGGTCAAAGACAAGAACTGGGCCAAACCGCTATCTTCGCCCCCATCCTCTTTCTTGTGGCAGAGAAGGCGAAAGAGATGGTTACAGAAGTGGCGTTCCTCACGAAAGATGTCTTTGAACTCCATAGCTTTCCTCCAGTGGCGATTTCAGATAACGCCTAATTTGCGCAAATATGTACGCAAACCCCAAACGAAGTTGACTCACTACCTACCCAATAATACCCTTCCGGACCACTCATCAACTAGCGTTATTAACTCCACATTCTCATTATAGACCGCATCGAAGATGAAGAACTCAGGCCGGGATAGGTAATCGTAGATGAAGCCATCCGTGGTCGGTATGGGAATGGTATCCAATCGCTCTGGCGTAACCCACTCCAGGGTCCCTTCAGCGCACTCAACAGGTGGGATGGCAGTGATGTCAGCCGTGTAGATGTAGATGATCCAGTTGTACTCGGTGGGGCTGGTCTCCGTTAGTATGCCTCTGAGGCGTGGCTCCTCGATGGATATACCCGTCTCTTCCTTCACTTCGCGTATCACCGCCTCTCCAGGCGTCTCGAAGGGCTCAAGGTGTCCTCCCACGGGGACGTACTTGCCGAGATTGGGTTCCTTGCTACGGCGAAGCAGCAAAAGCCCTGCCTCGCTCCGCAGGATACAGGTGGCTGCTGCCTTCTTCAAGCCGATAGGGATACTCATAGTTGCCTCTCCACCTTGATAGTCTTTAGTTTCGCAAAGGCATTGATGGCTTTTAATGTTACTCATACAGCCTCTCCAGCATCCTCAGGGCATGCAGTGTCACGTGCTTGCCCGGCTGGCTTAGATAGGTTGGTGGGTTCCATGCCCGACCTAGGTGAAGTAGGACTCGCTGTCGTTTGTTCGCGTATTAGGGCAGGTATAGAAACCCGCCCTACTTACTATATGGCGGCTATCTTCTCTGTTGCCCAGCACCTCTTGTGCCTGCTCAGTAAAGGGGCGTCCTCTGTCGTTAAGAGGGCAGGTATGGAAACCTGCCCTACTTGCTGAAAACGTCAAGGGGGCTCAGGAGCCTGCTGCGGTCCGAGGCCAGGGCTTTGCGCTTCTTTCGGCCAGCGAACACCCTCTTGAGGAACTGGCCGGTGTAGGAGTGGGGCATCTGGGCCACCTTCTCTGGTGTTCCCTCGGCGATGACCCAGCCTCCAGCGTCGCCCCCCTCCGGCCCCAGGTCTATGATCCAGTCGGCGGACTTTATCACCTCCAGGTTGTGCTCGATGATGATCACCGTGTTCCCGGCATCGACGAGCCGGCCCAGGACGTTCAAGAGTTTCTTGATGTCGTCGAAGTGAAGCCCCGTGGTGGGCTCATCCAGGATGTAGAGGGTGCGACCGGTGGCCCGCTTGGAGAGTTCTCGGGAGAGTTTTATCCGCTGTGCCTCGCCGCCGGAGAGGGTGGTGGAGGACTGACCAAGCCGGATGTAGCCCAACCCTACATCGTAGAGGGTCTGGAGTTTCCGCTTGATTTTGGGGATGTTCTTGAAGAACTTAATGTTTTCCTCCACCGTCATCTCCAGGACGTCGGCGATGTTCTTCCCCTTGTATCGGATCTGGAGGGTCTCCCGGTTGAACCGTTTCCCTTTGCAGACCTCGCAGGGGACGTATATATCGGGGAGGAAATGCATCTCTATCTTGATAATCCCGTCGCCTCGGCAGGCCTCGCAACGGCCTCCTCTAACGTTGAAGGAGAAACGGCCTGGCTTGTATCCCCGCATTCTCGCCTCTGGCAGGGTGGCGAAGAGTTCACGGATGTAGGTGAAGACGTTGGTATAGGTGCCCGGGTTAGAGCGGGGCGTCCGGCCGATGGGGGATTGATCTATATGTATGACCTTGTCCAGGTGCTCAACTCCTAAGATGTCCTTATGTCGGCCCGACCTGTCTTTGGCTCGATGGAGTATCTGAGCCAGTCGCTTGTAAAGGATTTCGATGAGGAGGGTGCTCTTCCCCGAACCAGAGACGCCGGTGATGCAGATGAACTTGCCCAAGGGGAAAGAGACATCGATCTCTTTGAGGTTGTGTTCCGCCGCGCCTTTGACCTCTAGATAGGCCCCATTCCCCCTTCGGCGCCTCTCCGGGATGGGGATGCTCTTCTTTCCGGAGAGGTATTCTCCGGTGATCGACTCTGGGCAGGCGATGATCTTCTCTATAGGCCCCGCGGCCACTACCCGGCCGCCGCTCTCCCCGGCTCCTGGCCCCAGGTCTATAATCCAGTCAGCGGAGCGCATCGTCTCCTCGTCGTGCTCTACCACCAACAGCGTGTTTCCCAGGTCACGCATATCCTTGAGGGTGCGGATAAGCCGCTTGTTGTCTCGCTGGTGGAGGCCGATGGAGGGCTCGTCCAGGATGTAGAGCACCCCCACTAACTGGGAGCCGATCTGGGTGGCTAGTCTTATCCTTTGGGCCTCGCCGCTCGAGAGGGTGGTGGCTGAGCGGTCCAGAGTCAAGTAGTCGAGCCCCACGTTCACCATGAACCGCAACCGATCCCGGATCTCCTTGAGGATGCGGTGGGCGATGGCCAACTCCCGCTCGGAGAGCCTCTTAGGGAGTTCTCGGAAGAACTCTTGGGCCTCGCTTACGGACAGGGCAGTGATATCGGTGATCGACTTGTCGGTCAGGGTGACGGCCAGGCTTTCCGGTCTCAGCCGTTTCCCCTCGCAGGCGGGGCAGGGATGGGTAGACATATACCTTTCTATCTCGCCTCGGACATAATCAGAACTCGACTCTCGGTACCGCCGCTCCAGGTTGGGGATCACCCCCTCGTAGGTGGTATCGTATTCGCGGATGCGGCCATATCGGTTTCTGTATCTCAGTCTGATTATCTCCGTGCCGGTCCCATATAGGAGGAGATCTATATGCTCAGGTTTCAGTTCCCGCACGGGGACATTCACCGGGAAGCCATAGTGATCAGCCACGGCCTTCACCAACTGATAGTAGTAGGTCTCGCTGGTCGAGGCTCGGCTCCAGGGCCGGATGGCCCCCTCAGCCAAAGTCAGGCCCCTGTTGGGGATGACCAGGCCGGGGTCTATCTCCATCTTGGTGCCGATCCCCTGACAGACGGGGCAGGCCCCATAAGGGGTGTTGAAGGAGAAGGTGCGGGGCTCTATCTCGCCGATACTGATGCCGCAGTGGATGCAGGCGAACTGCTCGGAGAAGAGGAGGTCTTTCCCCGCAGTCGCGTCGTTGATGATGACCACGCCGTCGCCCAGGCTAAGGGCCGTCTCCAGCGAATCGGTGAGTCGGGAGCGGAAGGCCTTGATCTCTTCCTCGCTATATTTGGCCCGGTCGGGGATGATGAGCCTATCCACCACCGCCTCTATGGTGTGTTGCTTGTAGCGGTCGAGTTCGATATGCTCGTCCACATCCCGCACCTCGCCGTTCACCCGGACGCGGACGAAGCCCGCCTTGCGCACATCCTCGAAGACCCGCTGGTGGTGGCCTTTGCGGTCTTTGATGAGGGGGGCCAGGACCATTATCTTGGTCTCGGGATCGAGTTCCGTCACCGAATCTACTATCTGCTCTGCCGACTGCTGGGCGATGACCCGGCCGCAGTTGGGGCAGTGGGGGATGCCGATGCGGGCGTAGAGAAGTCGAAGATAGTCGTATATCTCGGTGACCGTCCCCACGGTGCTTCTGGGGTTATGGGAGGGCCCCTTCTGGTCGATGGAGATGGCGGGGGAGAGCCCCTCTATCTGGTCCACATCTGGCTTTTGCATCTGGCCCAGGAACTGGCGGGCGTAGGCGGAGAGGGACTCGACATAACGCCGCTGCCCCTCGGCGTAGATGGTGTCGAAGGCCAGAGACGACTTGCCGGAGCCAGAGAGGCCGGTGATGACCACATATTTGTTCCGTGGTATCTCCACGGTTATATTCTTGAGGTTGTGTTCGCGGGCGCCGCGAACGATGATCTTATCTTGGGCCATATCACAGCCTTGCTTCCGCCGGATTTGCAATCCGGCGGCTTTCAATATTCTGAACCAGCTCTGTAACTAGGTCGATCTCCAGAAGAGGTTGATTTCCTAACAGGTAGTTTTGAGCGCTGGAGTAGGGATACTCCTCTGCTCGTTCTGCCAGTCGCCAATTCTCCTGCAGCGGGTTATTATGTATATAAGCCATCTTTTGAACCAAGAATTCCTCTGAAAAGATGTTCTTGGCGAAATATTGCTCTTGCCAGACTTTATACTGCTGCTTTGAGGTGTGGCTTGCTGCGGCTGCGAAGAAGGCTAGGAGGTCTTGATCGTTATCCTCTTGAAGCCTTTCGATAATCCGTTTGGCAGTGAACTTCTTGAAGTCCCGCATAACTTGTGCTGGCGTATGGTTATCTAGGTACTTCACGATGAGATGAAGGTGGTTGGGCATGATGACATAGGCGTAGATTTTCACCCAGTGGCTCTTCCGAATGTAGTCGAGGCTGTCGATGATGATTTGGGCGAGTTCGGGTCGGTGAAAGATGGGCTTGTGATTTACCACCGTGGTGGTTACAAAATATAGGTGTTCAGGATCAAAATATGTCTTCCGGCGTCCCATGTTTGCTATGTCTCACATTTTCAATTCTTTTGCTTGTGCTGGATTTCAAATCCAGCACAAGCGGCGAGAGAATCCAGGCCCCGCGAACGATGATCTTATCTTGGGCCATGCTCTAACTTTCCAGAAGGTGATTTTTCGGGCAATCTTCTATTTTACCAAACAAATCGTGTCCGGACAATTCAGAGTGTGGGCTATCGGACTCCTCTTGGCATCAGGCGATCCTCAAAGTCTAGGATTTCGCGAAGTAGCGCCATTAATGACCGCGCGAGATAGCTTTTGTCGTCGGGCATTAAGTCGCCTATCTCTGCTGCAGACAAGCGAAAATGTTGACTCAATCCCGAAAGTGATTCTTCGAAGCGGAAGAGCGGGGTAAGCAAGTCCGGCTCTAGCAAGATGTTATATGTATCAGTAGTTTCGCGGATTTGGTGAAGGCATTGCTGCAGGGCATTGTCAACTGCCAGCCAATCTGGAAATTTCATTTGTTCCATTCCTTCCCTGAAATCCTCCAAGTGGTTGCGTGCATATTCGACAAAGTCGAGGCTCCCGTTCAGGCCTGAAATGAGATGGGCCGGGTACTGGAGCCGGAGGGTTACTGCGATTTCCCCAAGCAACCTGGAGAAGGAGGCCTGGATTCTTCCTAGAACTAATGATTTTATCTGGTTCCATCGTCGCCTTTCCCGCCACTTAAGAAGTTGGTTGATACCGAAAATGGTCACACAGGTGGTCACAATAAAACCGATAAACTCGGCTAGCAAGTTCGGCCACAAATCTTGCCACATGGCCAAGCCTCCAATTACACCTTATCAATCAAATTGTCTGCATTGTTGGCACTTTCCGAGGGTATCACCGCCAACACTCTCTCTTATCCTCCCGGCATTTCTCTCCTAAACCCATTCCCTCATCTCTTCCGTTCCTCTGCCGCTTTCAGGGCCAGAAAGACCCCCACTACAAGGGCGATGATCCCCAAGCCTGAAATGCAGGATAGGAACTTGACGGTCGAAAAGAGGAAGCGCCAGGCGGCGGTGTAGAAGAGGAGATAGCCCAGGAGGAGGGAGACGGCTACCAAGAGGGTCAGCCTTCTCAGGTCCAATTTGACTTTGAAGTATCTGGTGGCCAGGCTTAAAAGGCTTAGTATGATCAAGCCCAAGAGCAAGGGGATGGTTTTGGTCATCGGTGCCTCTCTTTCATCTCTTCCCCATCATCCTCAGCACCTCTATGTTCTGGAGTTCCCTTGTCCGCTGCTCCTTGCGGATCCGCTCCCATTCGGGGATCTCCTCACGCTCGGCCAGCCGCTGGCGGAGTTCAAAAACCTGGTCCCTGATAACCGCTGCCTTCTCGAATTCCAGCCCTTTGGCCAGTTGCTTCATCTGCTTCTCCAGTTCCTTTATCAGGCGGGCCACCTCGTCTTTGGGTATCTCCGTCGCTACCTCGTATTTCAGCCGCTCCTCGGCAGCCACTCTCATCTGGTCGGTCAGGTCTCGCACCTCCTTGACGATGCTCCGGGGCTCGATATTGTGTTCTTCGTTGTATCTCATCTGTATGGCTCGGCGGCGGTTGGTCTCATCTATGGCCCGCCTCATGGAGTCGGTCATCTCATCGGCGTACATAATCACCGTGCCGTTTATATGGCGGGCCGCTCGGCCGATGGTCTGGATGAGGGCCTGGTCGGAACGCAAGAACCCCTCCTTGTCGGCGTCCAGGATGGCTACCAA
>DFBK01000104.1:0-7912 GCA_002366595.1 Anaerolineales bacterium UBA3082
GTACTGCCCGTTGTAAGGGGAACTGGCACCTGGAGCCAGGCTGATGGGGCCCAGCACCGGACCGGCATGATCATCGGTCACCGTCACGTCCACCAGATCAACGTCGCCGTTGTTGGTGACAGTGCCGGAGAAGGTGATGGGATCACCAGGGGTAGCCGCGTCCACACAGACCTTGGTCACTAGGATCGACGGAGCGGTGAGCACCTCGCAGGTGTCGTCGGCAATTGCCGAGATGATCGTGGTGCCCACGGTCCCCGCTGCTGTCACCACATTGGTGCTTGGCGTCTCGCTGGGGATGTAGGAGCTGCTGTACGGTGCGCTGGCACCTGGAGTCAGGCTGATGGGTCCCAACACCAGGCCGGCATGGTCGTCGGTCACGGTCACGTTCGGGATCGTTACAGCACCGGTGTTGGTGACGGTGCCGGAGAAGGTGATGGGCTCACCGGGATGGGCGGCGTCCACACACTCCTTGTCCACGGCGATGCTGCACAACGAGAAGTCGCCTATGGCGAAGTCGTGCAGCCGTGCGTCCGTCGATTGGGAGGCGCGGGTATTGGCCAGGAAGGTGCCGCCGCAACCGATGTCCAGGCCTGCCGCCCTGACGTTGACGCCCCCTTCGAACAAGGCCGCGTCCCCGTAGTCTTCCGTGCCCTGCTTGTTCCAGTAGGGCCAGGGCGGGGTTACTGTACCATTCTTGAGAAAACTGTTCACCGTAGCACAAGCGACGTCATTCTCAGTGACGTCACAGTCTGCCCCTACTGCAACGAGCTGCAGGGGGCCATCGCCCGTCCCGGGGGCCGGCGGAGTCGTGCTGTCCTCGACCCCATTGTTGTCCCCCACCCAACTGAAGACCTTGACGGTGCTGACGCCGCCACCGATGGTGAACTCGCTGAGGACAAGAACATCCCCGATGTCATGGGTGCCCTCGAACGTGCCCTTGGTCGGGTCGCCGGCGCTGGGGACGAGGCCGTGGGTGCCCTTAAAGAACCAAAAACCTACATCGGCGTCTCCGGTCCCGGAGCTGAAGCGGTCCAGGAAGAAGTACATGATGGAGTCCCCAGTCCTGTGACACCGCGGATCGCCGGATAGTACACCTGGGGCACATGCCTCCGATCCAGTGTAGGTGTACAGAGCAGCGCCGGCAGTGATGATGTCGTTCTTGTCCGGCACCGGGGAGGTGTCCCACTTCCAGTTGGGGATGTCCAGGTCGTCCTTCGAGCCGCCACCGAGGTAGTTGATCTCCTTGGGATCGTCTATGCCATCGGTGCCGTCGTCGAAGACGAATACGCTTGCTTTGGCGTCATCGTCGTTGTTCGGGTCGCCTACGCCATCGTCAAGCAATTCCCAGTCGTCCGCTGGCGCGCTGTCAACCGCGACGTTGCCGTCCAGCTCGAAGAGGCCTATCTCGTCCACCGCGAGGACCACGCCCACTAGCACGGCGAGCAATAGGCCGAGCATAGCAGTGATGGCTATGATTCTGTTGCGATGCATCTTTTTCGCCTCCTTTCTTTTTAGATTTTGTGCTGCATTCCGCAAAGCAGTTACCGCTTCGCTGAACATCTAAGTTCTCTCCTTTCTATTGGGTTTCTTGACCGTCACAGCGAATCGTAGTTCCTTTCTCTCTATGATCACCCCCTTTCTAAATCATCGGCCCGTTCTTGACAAACTTGACCTCTCAGGGTATAATAAGCGTGCATGGTCTCGGTTGGCCGCCACCGGCCGAGACTATTTTTCTATTTGTAACTTACCTAATAACCGGCCAGACCTCCTTGTAAAAGAGGTTGGGGCTCGCCCGGTTGCGGGGTTGCACCCAGCGAGCCCCTGTGCCATAATGAGGATGCACAAAGGGTGCTGCGCGCCCCGAGTGCTTGGTCTCGGCCGGCCGCCACCGGCCGAGACCACTTTCTATTTGTAACCTACCTAAAAACCGACTACCGCGTCTCTGCTGGGCTGGATTTGTCCCACAGGGATCCTGTAAGGAAAATCCAGCCCCAGGGTTGAACCCACTTAAAAACCGGCCCTACCTCCGGCCGGTTTCACTACTGGCTCCCTGGGGGCCAAGCCCTTCGGATTCCTCAGGACTGAGTGACCACTCTATAGCCTCCAGTTCTTCGCCGCCGGGATCGTATTTGTCTTGATAGAAGAAAAACGCTAATCATCCGCTGCTCTAGCGAAGACGATCAGCGTTTCTACACTTCTTGGCCCCTCCTTTCAAGTGCCTCAGGAACCCCAAGGCCGCCACTTCATAGCAACACCACCCTACCCTAGTAACTCCCACACTACCACTATAGCATATTTTTCGTCTTTGCACATCCCCATCCCTGACCATTTCTGACTAGTTAATCCGCTCAATTTGACCAGTCATCACCTTCCTCGTTGACGAAAAAGACTTTCCGCGGGGAAAGTCTGCTCTTCGGCCCAGCCCATAGGCGAAAGGTGAAGACCTACAATTCCAAAATCACTCTCTTATCCCGTTCCCTTCTCCGTCATCCTCCAGAACTGTGCTGCTACATGCCTGTTTGAGAGCCGCATCTTGCTCAGGATGTTGCTCACATGCGTGGCCACGGTGTGGGGACTGATCACCAGCCTGCGAGCGATCTCCTCGTTGGTCATGCCCTCGGCCACCAAGGCGAGTACCTCGACCTCGCGTGGCGTCAGGGCTTCCTTCAGGTGGGCTTTCCATATAACCTCATCAGGGAATAGAACCCTACCGTTAAGAATCTGAACGATGGTCTCATGCCATTGATCACCCGTCAATCTCTTCGATACATACGCTGAAGCCCCCGCCAGAAACCCCTGCATTTGAGCAAGATCAGTCTGATAATGGTGGTGCGCGGTCATCAAAAGTACCCTCACAGTCGGATTCCGCACACGCATCTCCCGACAGGCAGCGATCCCGCTACCCCCGATCAGGCCCACAGCCATAATCACCAGATCTGGTTCAGTCTGGAGCATCTGCTCGAGAGCCCCATCAGGCGTTTCTGTTTCTCCCACCACGGCAAAGCCACGTTCCTCGAGGCAGGCTCTCAGGCCCCGCCGGAAGATGGGTTGATCATCCACAATCAATATCTTGGCTTGCATCATTCCGCTACTTGTATCCCAGGCAGGCACAGTTGCAGCGGTCTGAGATGCCTGTCACCGGCCTATCCTCGGGCCAAACAGTTGCGGGGACGATGCCGTGCTCCGTCACCCGCCACTTACCCAGGAGAGCCAGGAATTCATCCTTTGAACGGGGAAAGATCTCTCCGCGCCCTTTCAGCACTCGGAAGAGATCAGGGTGTTGGTAGATCTGCTCATTGACGAAAGAGAGGATGATGTGGCTGCCTTCTTCCGCCCACTCATATAGTGCCTTGAGGGCATGGGCCAGATCCTCATCTATCAGAAGGTGGGGGAGAAGGCTGAATCCAATGCCTACCCGTCGCTCTTCACCCAGCATCTCCCTCACGGCTGTTGAAGTCAGGAGTTCTTCGGGACGACCCGCGTCACATTGTTCATACCGAACGTTGTGGGGGTTGGTAATGGCCAGGATCTCGCGACCGTAGGCCACGGTGGTGGGGCTGATGTCGCTGTAGACGACTCTTGCTGAGGGGTCGAGGGCCAGGACAGCCTCATGGATGTTCCCGCAGGTGGGCAGACCCGATCCAAAGTCGATGAATCTGTTGAGGCCTTTCTCCTTGACCAGGAAGGTCACCGCCCGCTTCAGAAACTCCCTGTGCATGCGCTGGGATTCCGGCATGTCAGGCAGAGCAGCCTCCACCTGATGGGCCACTTGCCGATCGATGAGGAAGTTGTGGTGGCCTCCCAGCCAGTAGTCTACTACCCGTCCTCCATCCGGTTTGCTTAAGTCTATTTTCATCTTGACATCCTCCTATGAAGCAAACGGTTCCTGCCCTCTCTGACGTAGAATGGCAATACTTACTATCGCCGTCTCTGCCTTCGGTAAACGAGCCACCATGGCGACATTTATCGCTATAGGGCTGTGGCTTTGCGGTTCTCGCTCCCAGGACCGTACTCGTCTTCGCAAAACAAACGCGCCAATCGTCTGCTCCTTTAGCAAGAGCAATCAGCAAGGACAGGCGCTTGCTAAACCAGCAAGGACAGGCGCTTCTACACCTCTCGGTTCCTCCTTTGTACTACTCTGTACGAAGGAAGAGTATATGTACTCCTGGCCCAAACATGCCAGGACAAGTCGATGCGAGTTTTGTGTAAGTTAGTGTTGGGCGGCACTCCTTTACCAATGACGTATATCAAGTATATCACACCACAGTCTGCTTGTCAATGATTCGAATTGAGAGATCCCGTCACGTTTAGTCGGGATTTTGTGTCCTTACAGGATCCCGTCCCACCGGGATCCCGAGGGATGGGAAAGGCATCTACCTTACAGGAGTGCTCACCTCTTCCCTTCTCTCATCCGTTGTCTCAGTTCATAACCTCCCCTGGCCTGACGATCCCAGCCCGTCCCCCGGCCTGGCAAGTATCGGGGCAGGCTGGCATCAACGGGCCAGGGGACCATCGTTTAGCAGTCTGGGTGGATCGATGCCTATTAGGGATCAGTTTTGGCTCTTTTTCCACCCTTGAACCTGCTCGTACATCTCCTGAGCGCTCATTTGGATCGACTCTGTAACCTGCCCTAGCATCTGGGCTAACTCTTCCAGCCTCCCCGGCTCATCGAGGAGTTGAGCTCTGGTGACCGTCCGCTCACCCACTTCTTCCTTGGCCACCTTGAAATGGGCGTCGCCAAAGGAGGCGATCTGGGGGAGGTGGGTGACGCAGAGGACCTGATGGTCAGCCCTCAGCCCCCAAAGTTTGCGCCCTATCACCTCTCCTCCTCGCCCTCCTAGTCCAGAGTCGATCTCGTCGAAGATGAGGGTAGGGGTCTGGTCTACCGTGGAGAGCACGCTCTTCAAAGCCAGCATGAAGCGGCATGTCTCTCCCCCGGAGGCGATCTTGGAGAGAGGCTTGAGCGGCTCCCCTGGGTTGGGAGAGATGATGAACTCTACCTTATCGATCCCTGTGATATCAAAAGCGAACCGCTGGCCATCAACCTCTACCCCCTTAGGGTCCTCGGCTTGCTCCAGGGCTACTGCGAACCTGGCTTTCTCCATCTGTAGGTCCCGAAGTTGCTCCTCCACAGCCTCCGAGAGCCGGTGGGCTGCTTCTCGCCGCGCCAGGGAGAGTTGACCAGCCAGGGAGCCTATCTCCGCTAGCAACTTTTCTTCCGCAGATCTCAGTTCCTCGATCCGCTCCTCGCTATGGACAATCCCTTCCAGTTCCTGGGCGGCTCTCTCGCCGAAGGCCAATATCTCCTCGATGGAGTCGCCATACTTTCGTTTCAGGTTGTAGATCAACCCTAACCGCTCCTCCACCCAGGCCAGCCGCTGGGGGCTATGATCGATAGCATCCCTGTAGGAGCGCAAAGAGTGGGATAACTCCCCCAGTTGCGCGCTCGCCTCCTCGATTGATTTTCGCCTCTCTTGGAGTTGAGGATCGATTTCCTCCAGAGAGGCGAGGATCCGTCTCGCTTTCCCCAATAGGTCGAGGGCCGTCTCTTGATCCTCTCGCCCTTCGTATAGGGCTTCATAGGCGGCGTTGATTTGGGTGATCAACTGCTCGGCGTTGGCCAGTAGGGTGTGCTCTCGCTTGAGTTCTTCCTCTTCCCCAGGCTCTAGTTTAGCGGCTCTGATCTCTCGCACCTGATATTGGAGAAGGTCAACTCGCCGGGCTAGTTCCCTCTCGTCGAATACGAGCCTCTCCAATTCTCGCCGCACTCCATAGAGCGCTTTTACTTTGGCCTCCACCCTTCCCCGAAGATCGATTAGCCCCCCAAAACGATCCAGGAACTCTAGATGCTCCCTGACCCGAAGTAGGCTGAGATGTTCTCCTTGATTGTGGATGTCGATCAGCCGCTGGCCGACCTCTCGCAGAAGGCGGAGGGTGACTATCCGGCCGTTTATGCGGCAGATGTGGCGCCCTTGGCGATTGAGTTCCCGGCTGAGGATAAGATCTCCTTCTCCCTTTACCCCATATTCTTCCAGTAGAGGAAAGAGGAACTCCTGTTGCAACTCCCCCGACAGGGTGAAGACCCCTTCTATTAAGGCTTGGCTTGTCCCGGTGCGGATGAGGTCGCTATCGGCCCTCCCACCCAGGAGTGTGCTCATGGCGTCCACGATGATCGACTTCCCTGCTCCCGTTTCGCCGGTGAGGGCGTTGAAGCCGGGAGAGAGATCTAGTTCCAGGTGGTCGATTAGGGCGAAATTGGAGATGGAGAGGTGGCTGAGCAAACTCCCTCCTAGTTAGCGCAAGCGGCCCACTGCGGCCAAGATGGCTAAGAGAAGGTAGATGATGCGGTAAAAGTCAAGCCAGGCCCAGAACGCCGCTATGGGTATCCTACCCACCGGAAGATGACTAGTAGCCAGAAGGAGCAGGGGGTGGCCTATGAAGTAGCCAAAAGCGACGCAGATGGCAGCCACCACTTGGAGACCTATGCCCCGCTTATATCCGGTGACCCGACTGATCGCTTCGGCGGTGAGAAGGCCCACGGCGAAGGCGATGACTAAACCGCCGATGAGGGGGATCCAGATAAAGCGGCTTAATATGCCCCCTAAGATTACGCCCACTATGGCCGAGGGGAGGCCAGCGGCCAGAGCCAGGGCGTAATGTCTGGGGGAGAGATCGTAAGTGGGAATCCTATGTAGTTGGGCACATTCGCGGCAGCGCCAGCCTACGGGGTGGCGGATAGCGCATTCAGGGCAGATGGGCTTGCCGCATTTGTTGCAACGCAAGAGGGTCTCCCGATTGGGGTGGTTGGCACAGTGCATAACTTCTTCGGTCATAATCAGCTCTACTTGAGCCTCTTTTGCAGGGTCTTGTAGAAATAGTCTCGCGGTTGGGTTCTGAGAAGGCGACAGAGGTGTTCACTGGTCCTGACCACCACGCTGTCGCCGTTCAGAAGTTCTTGATGTATCTGGCCGTCTATGGTGAGAGTGGCTGGTTGGTCGCTCTCGATGGTCACTTCTATCTCGGAATGGGCAGGGAGCACCAGGGAGCGGGTGGGCGAGAGGTGGGGAGCGATGGGGGTTACTAGTAGGTCCCTCAATCGGGGGTCGAGGATAGGCCCTCCAGCGGCCAGAGAGTAGGCTGTGGAGCCCGTAGCCGTGGCTACGATCACTCCATCGGCGATGTAGGTGATCACCTCCTCGCCATCTACGGAGGTGGTGAGATGTAACGCCCGGGCCATCACCCCCCGGGCGACAACCACATCGTTGAGAGCCTCATAGGCCTCTATCTGGGTGCCTCCGCGAAGGGGGGTAGCCTGGAGCATATTGCGCTCCTCCACCCAATAGTCGCCCTCAAGAACAGCGGTGAGTTTCCCCGCCACCTCTTCAGGCTCGGCCTCAGCCAGGAACCCCAGGTGTCCCATGTTCACCGCCAGGATGGGGGTACCATGGGCGGCGGCGAGACGGGCGGCCCGCAATACGGTTCCGTCGCCTCCTAGGGTGACCAAGAGATCGAGTTCTGCGATGCGACGAGCGATCTTTTCCTCCTCCCAGGCGGAGACTAGCCAGGGATCGAGCCCCTTAGAGCGAAGTTCTTCCCTTATCCCCTCGGCTAAAGGACGTGATTCGGGTATCCGGGGGTGGAAAAGGAGGGCTATTCTCTTCACCATTTATCCTCCAATCGCTCTCTCAGCCACTCCTCAAGGTGGCCTATCTCCACTTGTGCCTCTTGGCCGGTGGTCATCTCTCGGGCGGTTGTCTCCCCCCTTCGTCTCTCCTCCTCACCGAGGATAAGGGTATACTCTACCCCCTCCCGGTCCGCCTCTCTCATCTGGGCTTTCAGGCTGCGATCCCCGAAACTCATGATAGCCCTGAACCCAGCCTCCCGCAGTCGGTCGACGAGCCTCAGACCTTCC
>DFBK01000104.1:8065-10178 GCA_002366595.1 Anaerolineales bacterium UBA3082
ACGGCGTTCTGGGCCCCGATCCCGGGAGCCCATACCTCGAAGACGGTCTTGGTGTAGTAATCGAGGCCTCGCACTAGTCGATGGTTCAATTGATAAGGTATCCCCAGGAGGTTAAGTTGCTCCTGTAGGGTTGCGAAATGCTCCGCACATTCAGGGCAGAGGAAGTCGAGGCTCTTGGGAGCGGCCTCGATGATGGGTTGGCAACCCTCGTTCTTACAATCGAGGAGCCGCAAGGGGTTTCGCTGCAAGCGAGCCCGGCAGTCGGTGCAGATCTCCCCCTCTTTTCCCTGGTAGTAGTGTATCAGCGCCTCTATATAGGCGGGACGACAATTCTGGTCTCCGATACTATTCAATTGGAGACCTAGACCTCTGAGCCCCAGACCTTCGTAGAACCGCCAGGCCAAGGAGATAACCTCGGCATCGAGGGCTGGATCCTGAACTCCTATCGCTTCGCAATTGAATTGGTAGTGCTGGCGGAAGCGGCCTGCCTGGGGACGCTCGTACCGGAAGATGGGGAGGATAGAGTAGAGTTTAACCGGTTGGGGAAGGACATACATGCCGTGTTCCAGATAGGCCCGCATCACGGAGGCGGTGGCCTCAGGAAGGAGGGTGAGGCTATCTTTTCCCTTGTCCTGGAAGGTGTACATCTCCTTCTCCACTATATCGGTAGTCGCACCGATGCCCCGGGTGAAGAGGGGTGTCTCCTCGAACATGGGGAGGTCTATCCGCTCATACCCGTAGAGGGTGGAGAGACGACGGATCTGCTCTCTGATGAACCCCCAGTAGGGTTGGTCCTGGGGCAGGATATCTTGTGTGCCTCGTGGCGCCCGATACAACGAACCTCCTTTTAGGGGGATTATAATGGATTTCCGCATCCACTACAAGACCGTGCTGTGGCCAAAGGAGTTCGAGACTGTTGAAAAAGTGGGATAAAATTTTTGGCAATCGATAATTTCTCCCACAAACCGTTAGAATTTCAATGATTGGAGGGACAGAAAGCAGGAAGACATACTGCGGATGCAATTTCTTTCCCACTATGCTAGACGAGGAGGCGTTTTTCAGCACCCTCGAGTTCCGGGTTTGCCGAAGGAGCGTAAGTGGGATAGAATTATGTATTCTGAAAAAGGGAGTGTGACTTCTTGACGTTATTGTTCGCTTCTATCGGTGTGGCCTTGGTCTTCGATTTCCTAAACGGCTTCCACGATAGTGCTAACATCGTGGCCACCATGATCTCTTCTGGGGCTATGACTCCTCGCAAGGCTTTATCTATGAGCGCCATCGCCCATTTCTGCGCTCCCTTCTTATTCGGGGTGGCGGTGGCTACCACCATCGGCAAGGATCTGGTGAGCCCGGGCAGCGTGACCATCGTCGTGATCCTGGCCGCCTTGGTGAGCGCTATAGTCTGGAACCTGATAACTTGGGCTTTGGGGCTCCCTTCCAGTTCTTTTCACGCCCTGCTGGGGGGGCTGGTAGGCGCGGTAGGGCTGGCGGAGGGGCTAGGGGCCATACAGATGAGCGGCCTACTGAAGGTGGTAGTGGCTCTCGTGATCTCACCGCTTTTGGGTCTGACGATAGGCTATCTTCTTATGAAACTGGTTCTCTTCCTGGCGCGAGGGGCTTCTCCCCGTATCAATACGCTTTTCAAGCGTCTACAAGTCATAACCTCGCTAGCCTTGGCCTTGAGTCATGGTACCAACGATGCTCAGAAGACGATGGGGATAATCGGTATGAGCCTGGTGGCTGCTGGTTGGTCGCGGGATTTCGTAGTCCCTTGGTGGGTGATCGCGCTCAGCGCAGCGGCCATATCTTTGGGCACCGCCTCTGGAGGGTGGCGGATTATCAGGACCCTGGGGGCGAAGATATATCGTATTCGGCCCATCCATGGCTTCACCTCCCAGGTTACCTCGGCTACGGTGATCCTGAGTGCGGCCCTCCTGGGGGGGCCGGTCTCCACCACCCAGGTGGTTAGTTCAGCCATTATGGGGGTAGGTTCGGCGGAGAGGTTATCGAAAGTTCGTTGGGGGGTGGCGGGCGAGATCTTCACCGCCTGGGTCCTTACTTTGCCCATCACCGCCCTTTTGGCAGCACTGTTGTACATCCCGATGAGTTCTTT
>DFBK01000091.1:0-14897 GCA_002366595.1 Anaerolineales bacterium UBA3082
GCCTCCATGTAGAGCCAGACCGTTGAGTATGCCGCCCATAGCATGCTCTCTTACGCCGAAATGGAGGTTGCGACCTCCGAAATCGCTCTTGCTGATGGAGCCATAGCCGGTTAGGTAGGTCTTATTTGATGGAGCCAGGTCCGCCGAGCCTCCTATCAATGTCGGTAGATAAGGGGCTATGGCGTTGAGCACCTTCCCGGAGGCTGCGCGGGTGGCTATCTGATCGCCGGCCTTAAAAGTTGGTAGATGCTCAGTCCAGCCTCCTGGCAATTGGCCGGCCATTACTTGCCTCCAAAGGTCTGCCAGATCTGGGTGTGCGCCGGCATATTCAGAGAATAGTTTTTGCCATCGAGTCTCCTCTCCTGCCCAGGCTGCTCTGCGCTCTTCGAAGTAGTCACGGACTGTCTGGGGTACCAGGAATGCGGGCTCCAGAGGCCAACCCATCTTCTCCTTCGTCAGACGGACCTCTTCCTCACCCAGAGGCGCACCATGAGCGGCAGCCGTGTCCTCTTTGTTGGGGCTACCCTTGGCTATGTGAGTGTGACAGCGTATCAATGTGGGGCGCCGAAGTTCCTTTTGAGCCGAACGCAAGGCCCCAGCAACGGCTTGCAGATCGTGCCCATCCACCTCCAAAACCAACCACCCATAGGCTTCGAACCTTTTGGTCACATCCTCGGTGAAGGTGAGGGCCGTACTCCCTTCTATGGTGATTCTGTTGTCGTCGTAGAGGTAGATTAGCTTGCTCAAGCCCAAGTGACCAGCTATGGAGGCAGCCTCGTGGGAGATGCCCTCCATCAGGTCCCCATCGCTGACGATGCCATAGGTATAGTGATCTACGATGGGGTAGCCATCGCGGTTGAATAGTCGTGCCAAGAAGCGCTCCGCGATGGCCATACCTACTCCGTTGGCGAACCCCTGTCCCAAGGGACCAGTAGTGGTCTCCACACCTGGCGTCAAGCCATACTCCGGGTGCCCCGGGGTGATGCTTCCCCATTGCCTAAAATTCTTCAACTGGCTCATAGGAAGATCGTATCCGGATAGATGGAGCAAACTGTATAGCAGCATGGAGCCGTGTCCGGCCGAAAGGAGGAAGCGGTCCCGATCCGGCCATTGGGGGTTGGCCGGGTGGTGCTTCAAGAATCGGCTCCACAGCACATAAGCCGCCTCGGCCATCCCCATAGGCATACCCGGGTGACCAGAGTTAGCCTTTTGCACTGCGTCCATCGCTAGCGCTCTAATGGTATTGACAATAGTTCGATCTAACTCACTCCCTGGCTTTGGTCCATCGGTCGGCATCTGGCTTCCACTTTGGTTTCTCTCTTTGTCATCGCTCATAAGACAACCTCAATTACTCTCGTCTTGGCTCTTGGCAAGGCTGAATAGGCGTCATCGCTTCTACTATCAACTACCAGATGTGGTTGCTTTCGCCCCACGTTCTGCATATAGACGGCAAACACTGAACTCTATGTGTTTCACTGCCAGTGTACTCCAAGACGAAGACGCCGTCAATCCAAATCAGAAAATCACGACGTCGTCGGTTCGATTGGTTCTCGGAACGAAAAAGGCCGTAAGGGAATCGCCTTGCGGCCATCTGGGTTCACCGGGCCTAGTACTTGCACATGAGGCTCCTTAGTTAACTGGCCGTGCGCAGCCCATGCTCGAATTTCCGGGTCGGTCATAGGTTTCGACCCAAGAGGAAGCCGGCCCCCCTGCCTCTAGAGAGATGCCGCTTTCTCTAATAGGTCCCCATCGCTGACGTTGGTGCCCGCGGAGCGTAGAAGGATGACCAGGGCCATGCTTGGCTTCAAGTCGGATGATGAGGCGGAGAAGTCAAACCACCTTTGGGTCGTGAGCACTCCTGTAAGGTAGATGCGTTGAGGGAATCCCGACTAAAAGCCACGCGACCCTGCGGTCTCTTGTCGGGGAAGGATGAATATGCTATGTGGTTTCTTGCTCGTTCTGGCTGTGGTTGGTAGTTAGAATAGCGAGAACTTCCAGGAGCAGCGGCTTTGATATCGGACTAAGGCATCGGGATTCTGGTCCGGTGCCTTAGTCATTCATGTCGGTGATCGAGGGGCGTTCCTTTCCGGGGCGCGATGGCCGACTTCTGACGTGCCAGAATCTGGGCCTTCGTCAGTTTTATCTTGGTGACGTGCAGAATCTCTTCAGAGACGGGTTCACGCACTACGGGAATACTACCTCCCCTGACCTGATTCCGGCGTCAATATCCGCTCCAGTTCTTGAAAAGGTGCGGCTTTTTCAAGGTCCACAGGACTTTTTGTCAAAATAGAAAGGGCTCTCCGGCGACGAGAGAGCCCATCACCACTTGGCTACAACATGTTGTGCTCTGTGGGGCGGGCGGGATTCGAACCCGCACGGAGTATTACTCCAGCGGATTTTAAGTCCGCAGCGTATACCGTTTCGCCACCGCCCCAGGAGATGATAGTAAATGGGCGATAGCCTCATTTTGTCTCCCAGCTATCGGCTCTACAGCCGTAGAGGCGACGGCCGGACTCGAACCGGCGATCGGGGTTTTGCAGACCCCTGCCTTATCCATCTTGGCTACGTCGCCCTGAGAAACGAACCTTTGTTTAAGCCTTTCTCTCTTCTTACTATCCTTTCCTTCGGATGCTGCCCTTCGGTCCTGAGGGATCTCAGGGTCCCGAACACATGATAGGGACCGATTTCCACAATCGATCTAGAGATGCCACAAAACTCGGCTCGATTATATCAGGGAAGAGAATTCTCAAACAATCTATCTAGATCTAGACGCTGTCATAGGACAATATTAATCTATTAAAATTATACACTTGACAGGTTGTTTTTGTCAACCGGTTTAGCAGAGGGTGCTGAAAAAGGGACACCCTTTGTCAGATGGGGACTGGTGTAGACTAAGGCTGGTAGATTGGGGATCGAGGCAGCTGGAGAGAGGGCAAGGATGGCCAGACAGCGCTTTTACGAAAAGTATCCTGTGGGAAAGGAGATAGGTACTCATTCCTTCTTCGGGGAGTTCGTCTATGAACAGATAGTTCCCCGGGATCACTTCCTGATGAAACTGAACCAGGTGGTGAAGTGGGAGCGGCGGACGAAGAGGTTGATCCGCTACTACCGGGCCAGGGTAAGGTAGGTCGACCTCCCTATGCCCCGGTGGTCTTGCTAAAGATGCTGTTTATCTCCTATTTATACGACCTCTCGGAGCGACAGGCCGAGGAGGCGGTGAGCTACAACTTGGTGCCCAAGGCTTTCATAGGGCTGCGGGTGGATGAGCGGGCCCCTGATGCCACTACGCTGAGCGTCTTCAAGCGGCGGTTCTTGGAGGGGATTTTCCAGGAGGTTCTGGTTATGGCTCAATGGTAACCTTTCGTTCAAAACCCGCTTCCATCTATTCCGCCTTCTTTCTACCCGCTTTGGAGATAGAATAGCGGACAATTCAGATGTTAAACGACACCAAGCGTCACCTTGACACCTCTACCCTTTTGCTATAGTATAAGTTGTCAAAATAAGAGAAGGAGGTCAAGGGAAATTGAGCAAGGTTAAGGTGGCTATCATCGGGGTAGGAAACTGCGCCTCTGCCCTAGTGCAGGGGGTACATTTCTATCGTCAGGCCCAGGAGGATGAGTTCGTCCCCGGGCTCATGCATGTTGCTTTGGGAGGTTATCACATAAGCGATATCGAGTTCGTCGCTGCCTTCGACGTCAACTCCAATAAAGTGGGTAAGGATCTCTCTGAAGCGATCTTCACCCCGCCCAACAACACCTACAAGTTCGCCGAAGTCCCCCATATGGATGTCCCCGTCTCCCGGGGGATGACTCACGATGGGTTAGGGAAATACCTTAAGCAAGTGATCACTAAGGCTCCTGGCCCTACCTCCAATATCGTTCAGATCCTCAAGGAGACGGAAACGGATGTGGTGGTCAATTTTCTGCCTGTGGGCAGCGAGATGGCTACCAAGTGGTATGTGGAGCATATCCTGGAGGCGGGCTGCGGCCTAGTTAACTGTATCCCCGTCTTCATCGCCAGAGAGAGGTATTGGCAAGAGCGTTTTGAGGGGAGAAACCTGCCTCTTATAGGAGATGATATCAAATCCCAGGTGGGAGCCACCATCGTCCATCGGGTTCTCGCTCGGCTCTTCCGTGAGCGGGGGGTGAGGCTGGAACAGACTAGCCAACTGAACGTGGGCGGCAATATGGATTTCTACAACATGTTGGAAAGGGCCCGCCTAGAGTCGAAGAAGATCTCCAAAACCAACGCCGTGACCAGTCAACTGGATTACGACATCGGTAAGAAAAACATCCATATCGGCCCCTCTGACTACGTGGCCTGGCTAGAAGATCGTAAGTGGGCCTATATCCGCTTGGAGGGGCGAAGTTTCGGCGGTGTGCCTTTGAACATAGAATTGAAATTGGAAGTTTGGGACTCTCCTAACTCTGCGGGAGTGGTGATCGATGCCATACGTTGCTGCAAACTGGGGCTGGACCGAGGCTTAGGGGGTACTCTCGTCGCCCCCTCAGCCTATTTCATGAAATCGCCCCCCGTGCAGTTCACCGATGACGAAGCGCGAAGGAGGCTAGAGGAGTTCATCGCTGGATAGAAGGAGCAACGCCATGCCCTTGGCCCTAAAGACCCCCTTCCCTGACGAGACTATACCGTTACGTTGAGAAGGGGGTGTATCTAGTAACCTATGGGCCCTTTCTGGGGCTCATCTTCCTGGCCCAACACCTGCCCTTGAAAGCGGCCTATCGCATAGCCTCTCTGGTAGGTGACTTGCTATTCCTTCTCTGGTGTCGGAGAAGAGATGAAGATAGCCTTAGTCTCTCCCTATGATTACACCGTCCCCGGTGGGGTAACCAAACATATCTTCTACCTGGACAAACACCTCCGAAGGCTAGGTCATGAGGTGAGGATCTTGGCCCCTTGCTCCGAGGGGGAAGCGCTTGAGGAACACGTCATCAGTGTGAGTGGCAATGTGATCTCCGTCCCCTTCAGCGGCTCGAAGGCGCGCATCACCCTCTCGCCTCGCGTCTATAGTCGAGTGAAGAAGATCCTTCAACAAGAACGGTTCGATATCGTCCATATCCATGAGCCTCCTGCCCCAGCCTTGCCTTTAATAGTTCTCCGTCATTCGAAGAGCGTGAATGTGGGCACTTTCCACGCCTATAGGGATTCCTCTGCTGGTTACCAATACGGCAAGCGGATATTTAAGCCCATCTTCGCCAAACTGGACGGCAAGATAGCGGTCTCAGAAGCGGTGCGCGATTATATAAGCAGATATTTCCCCGGCGAATATGTGGTCATCCCCAACGGCATAGACCTGGAGCGGTTGGGAGCCCGAGTAGAGCGCTTCTCCAAGTACGCTGCTGGGGGGCCAAATATCCTTTTCGTGGGGCGTCTAGAGAAGAGGAAGGGGTTTAAGTATCTCTTAGGTGCTTTTCCCTATGTGAAAGAGGAGTTTCCAGGAGCCCGACTCATAGTAGTGGGAGCCTACGATAAAAAGGACAAAGCCCCCTATGTCCGTTTTGCGCGAAGAAAGCGGCTTAGGGGTATCCGTTTCATAGGGTATGTCCCGGATGAGGAACTGCCCCGCTACTATAGGAGTTGTGATCTTTTCTGCGCCCCCTCCACGGGCTTCGAATCTTTCGGCATGGTTCTTTTGGAGGCTATGGCTTCCGGAGTGGCCATCGTCGCCTCCGATATCGTTGGCTACCGCACCGTGCTCACAAACGAAGTGGAGGGCCTCCTAGTTGAGCCGGAGAACGAGATAACCCTGGCTCAGGCGATCATCCGCCTTCTCAAGGAGCCGGACCTGAGGCGTAGGATGGGTGAGAAAGGGTTGACCAAAGCGGAGGGCTACTCCTGGAACCGGGTGACCCAGCGGATTCTGGACTACTACCAAGAGGTTTTGGAGAAGAAGAGGAGGGAAGCGGCGTGATAAGCAGATGGGCTCGCCGGTGGACAGAAGGGGTCTTCAACCTCTGTGCTCGCCCCCTCCACAGATTGGGTATCTCCCCCAACATGTTGACTGTGGCGGGCCTGGTCACCACCCTGGGTGCGGCCGCCCTTCTGGCCTTCGGCTACCAACGGCCTGGAGGGGCAGTCATCATCCCGGCCAGCCTTTTCGACGCCTTGGACGGGGCGCTGGCCCGCCTGGGGGACCAGAAGAGCTCCTATGGCGCCTTTCTCGATTCCACCTTAGACCGCTGGGCGGAGATCGCTCTCTATCTGGGCCTCCTTTGCTGGTACATCCAGCGAGGGGCAAAATTAGAGATCGTCCTCATCTACCTCACCATTGCTGGCTCCCTCATGGTCTCCTACACCCGGGCCCGAGCCGAGGGGGTGGGGATCGAATGCAGGGTAGGGCTCTTCACCCGCGCCGAGCGCATCCTCACCCTCATCGCCGGGCTCCTCTTGCAACTGATGCCTTGGGCCTTGGGAATCCTGGCCCTCTTCACCAACATCACTGCCGTGCAACGGCTCTGGCACGTGCGCCAAGCGACAAAGAAGTAGCGGCGGGGCAAGAGTAGCCGAAGTGACCTCACATTAAGTGGTGTCAGGATCTAGATCCTGACACCACAGGGAAACGGTTCGCTACGCATCATCTGCTATTTATTCGCCTCAGAACTTTCCCTCCAGATAGGGGATGATATGCTCCTTGATATAACTTATGATCTCCCTGACCTTCCTCTCCCCCACCTTCTCAGTGAGACTCTTAATGGACCTTATCCTCTTAGGGCTGAGAGCCTCTCGGATGTTTCTGACCTCCGCCCCTCTCATCTCCGCCAGAGTCTGGGCGATCTCCACCGCCTCGATGAGGTAGGAATCGAAGACCTCCGAGAGAGGCATCTTCTGATGCTTGGGCAAGTGGATCAACCCCTCCAGCCTGACTAAGACAACCCTTTTCCCCTCGAAGGCCTCGTTAAGATAGGCCTCTACCCCAAACCTTGTCCTTTCCACCACCTCCAGATGGGGGAGGAAAGATTCTCTGAGATAGGCTCGCTGGCCCGTCCAGGGCCAGAGGGGGCTGACCGCCTTGGGCAGCGAAATCCCCAAAGTGACATCAGCCTCGCCCTCCATAAGGGGCTCGACCAACTTCCTGATATGGCTATCCTGGAGGTTCAAGAGATGGGCATCCACAAAGAGAACGATATCCCCTCGGGCTCTTCTAACCCCTTCGGCCATAGCGAAACCTTTGCCCTCGTTCTTCCCCAAATCGATGATCTCGATCCTACCCTCAAACCGTTTCAGAATTTCAAGAGTGTTATCGGTTGAGCCATCGTTAATAGCGATGATCTCATCAACGCTCGGACATCCAAGAAGGGCTTCGATGGTCTCAGCCACCCTCATCTCCTCGTTGTAACAAGCCACAATAGCGGAAATAAGGTGTCTTTTCCCTTCCTTTGCCTCGACAGAGGCCCCAGGCTGCCCTTTTTTCATGGTAACCTTTCCCGATCTCTTTTTATAGAGTTCCTCATACGCTTTTTCAGGTAAAGATCCTGCCCTGGAGATGAGCACAAAGTCACAACAGCCTATCATCTCATTCACGGCGTGGCAGTTATGCGCCTTCCACTACCCTCCTATACAAAACCCAACTCCCTTTTCTCCCTTTGATGGGAGCCCGGTCATAGTAGATATCGAAGACCTCTCTTGTCTGGGTCTGCACGCGGTAGTAGTCCCTCCCCACTCCCCAGGAGCCTCTCTTCTCGGAACTGCGCACCCAATAGGAGCCCCTCTCCTTCTCATACCGGCATTTTGCCCTTCCCCTGAGTCGATAGTCGTGCCATTCTTTGAGCAACTCGACGATGATATACTCCTGGCCCCGCCAGGTGAACCCAGAAGGCAACCCCGGCTTCTTCTCGATAAGCGGCTCTCTATCGAACCGAACCTCTATCTCTTCGCTGTAGAAATCAGCCATCGTCAGCCATAATATACCCGTTCTGATGGGGGAAGGGCAAGAGAGGTCAGGGCTTTATCAGGGGCCTTATCAGAAAGGGCGTCCCAGAGGCTTAACTGAAAGGCGGGCTGCTTGCCATTTAGGGTGATGAAAGGAGCGGCTCGCTTGGCTATGGCTCCTAGACATTGGAGATCCTCTAAGGTACGCAACTGCCCCAGCCGTCGCCCCTTGATGATCCGCCCCGCCGATCTGGGGCCGATGCCCGGCACCCGCAACAGTTCTTCTCTCGTAGCCCGGTTCATCTCCACGGGGAAGAACCGAGGATGATTGAGAGCCCAGACCATCTTGGGGTCCGCCTCCAGGGGTAAGTTCCCCTCCTCATCGAAGATCAACTCCTCAAAGGCGAAGCCGTACCTCCGGAACAAGAAATCGGTCTGATAGAGGCGGTGCTCCCGGAGCAAGGGGGTGGCGGGCCGATCCTCTAGGGGGGTGTCAGGAAGAGGCTGGAAGGCGCTGAAATATACGCGGGCCAACTTCAGTTCCTGATAGAGCCTCTCCGTAGTTTGTAAGATCTCCTTGTCCGGTTCCCCTGCGGCCCCCACCACGAACTGGGTCGTCTGTCCCGCCCTTCGTACCCGCCTTTCACCTCCATCTTCTAAAAGTCGCCTCACCCATCGCAGGGGGGCCAAGAGATCGTCTAACTCCTTGTCTGGCGTTAGCCTCCTTAGCCACTTTTGGCCCGGAGCCTCCAGGTTAACAGAGACCCGATCAGCCACCTGGGTGGCCCGCTCCACACAACCCCAACTGGCCCCCGGCAGTATTTTCAGATGGATGTAGCCCCTATAGAGGTAGTTGTAGCGCAATATCTCCGCCGTGGCTATCATCTGCTCCATGGTGCGATCTGGACTCCCATGCACGGCAGAACTCAAAAACAGCCCTTCTACCATCTCGGCGCGGTACAATTGATCGAAAAGGCGGGCCAGTTCTTCGGGTTTGAAACTCGTCCGTTGGAAGTCGCAATCTTTGCGGTTGAGACAGTAGAGACAGTTGTTATCGCAGGCGTTGGTGAGGAGGATCTTGAGGAGTTTCACCGTCTTGCCGTCGGGCAAAGCAGCGGGATAGATCCACCGCCCCATATCGTCCTTCACCCGATGGCTCTCTCCACAAGCGCCGCATAGGTCGTATCGCGCGGCTTCACCCAGGGTATGCACCTTCTCTATAGTATTCATGAAACCCTAAATATTATACGAACAAACGTTCGAGGTGTCAAGACCTTGAGTCAACTCAAATGATAATGTTACCGGGATGCCCTCTCCTTTCTGGCTCTGAATAGGTGTAGATAGCGTTTTGTAAACGTCTTCCGTCTTCTCTGGAACGGCACCAGGCAAACGAAAGATATGATCGATTAGGTGGTAAATCTCTTTACGCAACTGTCGAGGGTTGACCTGGTCCCGAAGAGTTCGAAGCTGCTCCTTTTGTTCCTCAGAGATCACACCGGTTTCAGATAGGCGGTCAAAAGGCGTCCTTACAGGATCCCGAGGGATTCGAGCCTGGTCGAAGCGGCGTTTGATCCGTGAAGGTTGGCCATCGGCAGAGGCCAAGGTTTTCTCTGTAAGGCGCATGACAGGCTGAAAGAAGTGATCTCGTTCAGAAACATGTGAGACAGTTGCAAGGATAAGCAAAAGGGGCCATCCTTCTCCTACAGGGATCCTTGACGGATGGGTGAGACTTCCAAGAAGGAGGTAGCCCCCATGCGGGTGGTTGGACTACCCAGAGCATTTTACTACCTCTCCCGTCATAGGCCCATCGTCCTGAGTCCCAAGGCCCAGGAAAGGCTGCGCTGGCTCCGCTGCTTCGAGGCCCTCAGAAAGCAGGGGCTCTCCAGCACCCAAGCCAGCCAGATCCTCTTCATCCCCCGCTCCACCCTTCCTTCGGATGCTGAGCATCCTCAGGATGCGAACGCACTACCGTTGGCAGAAGAGGCTCAAAGAGGAAGGACCCAAGGGACTGGAAGAGAAGAGCCGGAGGCCTAAAAACCTCCGTCAGCCCACCTGGAGCGCCGAGTTGGCCCAGGCAGTGCTAGATCTGCGGGGAAAGTACCCTCGCTGGGGTAAGGACAAGTTGGTGGTGCTCCTCAGGCGGGAGCGGAGGGGGTGCGGCAGATCCTTTCAGGCTGGCCGTTCGAGAAAGTGGAGGCTGTGGCTCACGCCGTAGAGGCTCATCGTTTCCGAAGTAGTATCAGGCCCAAGACCCTAGAGGCCCAGGTCCTCTATGACGCCGACAAGTTGGACTCCATCGGCGCTATCGGCACAGCCCGAGCCTATATGATGGCTGGAAAGTTGGGGCAGAGGCTCTGGACGGGGGTCCCAGAGGATGCCTCGGCGGAAAAGGACCCTTTGACCGCCGAGCATAGCGCACCTATCGAGTTCGAAGTGAAACTGAAGAAAGTGAAAGAGAGCCTTTTCACCGAGACGGCCAAGAAGATCGCCGAGGAGCGCCATCGGTTCATGGCCGAGTTCTTCGCCCGGCTAGAGGAAGAGGTAGAGGGCCGCCGTTAAAGGCGCTATCCACTCGTGGCGGGCTGGAAGGTGAAAAGGTGACTGGCAGGTTTTTTTCTTGAGACACCCGCCTACTGAAGGTGAGCCCCCTTGCGGGGACAGGCCCCCTACCGTCGTCGGAGGGGGTTTTGCTTTGCTTCGCTTCCCTCTAGGCACAGGGGAGGTAGTTGAATAAAAAATGGGAAACGACCACCTGGGCGGAATGGGGAATGGCAAATGACCAAATCCCAATGAGAATTATAGCACAGATGTTCTAGATTGTCAAGGGGAGGAGAAAGGGGATCTGGCACAAAGGGTTGACAATGCAGCACAATTGTTCTATAATACAAGTGGCTGAACGCATTGGCGAGGGGTAATGATCTCCCTCTTGACTTGGTATTCAAGGAATGCTAGACTGGGTTCATAGGAGGCTATGATGTGGTGGGCGAGACCGTAACTGGGGCGGTCACCTCCAAGACTATTAGAATGGGATATGCCCAGAGTTGCGATCGCAGGCTCAAGCACATCAATGGCCTTACGGCCAAGGAATGGTATCCTAGTCGGGAACAGTGGGTCGCTGAGTAGGAATCTAGTGACTAAGCTGACTGCTCGAGAGAAGAACATTTTACGATCCCCAAAGCGAAACGGATCTTGCGAGGCAGACTCAACACCCTATCTTCGAGAGATGGGGATCGAGATCACTGAGAATCACTTGCCCATCCAGTTCACATCTAACCGCGCACAACTCGTACATCGCTGGTCGCCTTATATTCAAGGATTCTCTTCTGCCTTCGTCCAATACGTGATCGATAAATATCGTCCAATATACAAAGATCCAGCTATCCTGGATCCCTTTGCAGGCTCAGGGACAGCCCTCGTCCAGGCCAAATTGAACGGATTCAGGTCATCAGGAACGGAGTTGAATCCATTGCTCCAGTTCCTTGCGGAAACAAAGTTGAACTCCTGGCATGTACTACCCGACACAGTTGTCGAAACTTTCGACCGGCTCCCGAAGAACCTTCCAAAGAGGGCCCCCGAGTTTCTGAAGTCGGATAGACATTTCAACCCCCCGGTGTTACGCAATCTCGAGCTACTGAGAGGCGCCATCGATAGCCTACCAGACAAGGAGGACCGCCAGAGACATCTAAAGGACCTCATGCGCCTGGCCTTCGCTTCGATATTGGTGGATGCCAGCAACCTCAAACGGACCCCCTGTCTTGGCTACGATCGGAAAAAGCGGGTTGCCGATGATGCCCCCTGGACACTCATGCGGGCCAAGGTTCTTCAGATCGCGACCGACCTATCGAGCCTCCAAAATCATTTCCCTTGGACGCTACATACTCCAAGCAATATTGTCCTCGCCAACGCGATGACTTGGGATCACCAAACCCAGTTCGATCTTGTCATCACTTCCCCCCCGTACATGAATGGGTTGGACTATGTAATGAATTACAAGATCGAAATGGCATGGCTAGGCTTCGTTACTTATATGAGGGAACTAAAGTCGATAAAGGACGACATGGTAGTTTGTGATAATGTGTCACGGGGACTAATCAATGACTTCGCATCCTCCGATGGCAAATATACCAACGACTGGTTGGAGCAGATCAAAGATGAGATGGCTAGCAACATAGCACGACGCGGTAATTACCGTCGGCCAGACATGCCTAACATCGTGAACAAGTATTTCGACGATATGTATAGGGTGATGCGGCACGTAGCCAGATCGATCCACCCTGGGGGTAGGTTCCTTCTAGTGGTGGGCGACAGTCTTATTGCGGATACATACGTACCTACTGATCTAATGCTGGCGCGTATCGGGATGGAGCCGGAAATTGGCCTGCAACTGGAGTCTATAGAGAAAGCTCGTCATAGAGCTTCAGGCCAGGTTCGTAGTTACCGACTGCGAGAGACCATTGTTACGCTTCTAAAGCCTTGAGGTTGTACATGCAAGCTGAGGAGCCGTTCGGATACACAGAGAACCCCCCGAACTCACACGGTATTGTTCGCGCTCGAACTACCGGAGCCCTGCGTGCGTGGGAGTTCCCTCGTACTGATGCCGCACTAGCTCACATTGAATCCGAATGGGGAAGCCAACCTTATCCGGGGAACTATATCCTGGTTTTACCAGACTCAAAGCGGGTATACGTTGGCGAGGCTAAAGACTTGATTGGCCGTCTACATACCCACTTCTCACGACCCGACAAAAGGTTTGCGAAATGGCAGAGAGCATTCCTCTTTAACGATGGTAGGTCCGCCAAGCAGTCAGATTTCACGGACACGGTTGTTAGAAGAGCCCTCGAGCACCACACCATACTTCTCTTCCGCGCCAACCAATACACTGTCCTTGCCCAAGGTCAGCAACAAGACATGAACGCCACCCAACAGGCCATCGTATCACGACTCCTTCCGGAACTAGATCATCTCCTAATCAAGAAGGGATATATAGAGAGGCCGCTCGCGCCAGAGAGTGAGCGAGAGGTCTTTCCCGATGAGGTTCAAGCCATTCTTCGGAAGTCTGGGCTAACCATTGGCGATTGGTCAGCGTATGAGGCTATAATTGACGGCCAGCTTGCATTCATAAGAAAAGGAAGCCTGAAACCCAAGGGCTGGCAAGTAACCTTCCGTAACCGTTTCAAGGAGGCACTCGAAGCCGGCGAGGGCTTCCTTCTGGTCCCCAGAAATGGTGTCTTGCTTATTCCTATGTCCGAGATCAAGAAGGTCGTGATTCCCCCAAGCGCATTCAAGCAGAATACTATCGATGTATATGTGAAGTTCGACCCTGCCAAAGTCACTCTGTCCTATCGAGACAAAGCAATAGATATTAGTAGGTTTCGACTTCTGAATCGCCCTCGCTAGCACTCGCCACCAGGTTTCGATTGTCCCTGGCCCACAACAGCCAGCCTGCCCCCTGGTCCGTTGATGCCAGGACAGGCCGACGCTACGTACTGCGAGAAGCGGGAGGCCACAAGGGCCTCCCCTACGTTTAGGCTAAATGGGCAGGTATCCTTCGGCGTGGCTCAGGCCAGGGAAACCCGCCCTAAGTAGGGCGGGTTTTGACATGAGAGATACCGGCCACTTGACAAATAGCACAAGATGTAGTATACTCTTCTCGGTGAAGGAGCAGATATGACAAGCGGAGTGCCAGGATAGTGTAGCGAGGGGCATATAGCCGAGGCGATCGGGCGGCTTGGGTCTATGTCCCAGGCCGTTTTGCTTGTCCCCGAAAGGTTTGCCTCAGGCCAGAGGCCTCAAAGAGTTGAAGTCCCTGGCTTGTGGCAAACGAGAGCCACAAGAGTTGCACTTTAACAACTGAATAGGTCGAGTCTAGATTCTGCCGCGTCACGCATGTTAAGCTACTAAGGGCGTATGGTGGATGCCTAGGCGTCAAGGGCCGAAGAAGGGCGTGGCTTGCTGCGATAAGCCCCGGGGAGCCGCAAGTAGGCATTATATCCGGGGATGCCCGAATGGGGGAACCCACCTGGAGGAATGTCCAGGTACCGCTGGCTGAATACATAGGCCAGTTGGGGGGAACCGGGGGAACTGAAACATCTTAGTACCCCGAGGAAGAGAGAACATTCCCTGAGTAGTGGCGAGCGAAAGGGGAAGAGCCCAAACCCGTCTCGTGTCAAGGCTCAAGCCGTTGCGAGACGGGGGTTGTAAGGCCTGGCCGGGTCGCTTGAGAGGCCCAAAGGAGTTACAAACCTCATCTCTAGCCGAAAGATACTGGAAAGGTCTGCCGTAGAGGGTGATGGTCCCGTAGGCGAAAGGGGTGAGGCTCCTGCCGGTGACCTTGAGTACCACGGGACACGCTAACCCTGTGGGAAGCCGGGAAGCCCACTTCCCAAGGCTAAATACCCTTGGCGACCGATAGTGAACAAGTACCGTGAGGGAAAGGTGAAAAGAACCCCGGTAAGGGGAGTGAAATAGAACCTGAAACCGTACGCCTACAATCGGTGGGAGGGCTATGGCACATTTGTGCAAGGCCTGACCGCGTGCCTTTTGGAGAATGAGCCGGCGAGTTAATCTCTGTGGCCAGGTTAAGGGAGTTACACCCGAAGCCGTAGCGAAAGCGAGTCTGAATAGGGCGTTCAGTCGCAGGGATTAGACACGAAACCAGGTGAGCTACCCATGGCCAGGGTGAAGCGATAGTAATGCATCGTGGAGGCCCGAACCTTTCAGAGTTGCAAATCTGAGGGATGAGCTGTGGGTAGAGGTGAAATGCCAAACGAACCTGGAGATAGCTTGTTTTCCCCGAAATAGCTTTAGGGCTAGCCTCAGGTGTTGAGTGGTGGAGGTAGAGCACTGAATCGGCTAGGGGGCATAACGCTTACCAAACCGAACCAAACTCCGAATGCCATCATTTAAGAGCCTGGGAGTCGGACCGTGGGGGATGAGCTTCATGGTCGAGAGGGAAAGAGCCCAGACCGTCGGCTAAGGTCCCTAAGTCTAGGCTAAGTGGGAAAGGATGT
>DFBK01000091.1:14947-15824 GCA_002366595.1 Anaerolineales bacterium UBA3082
AGAGTGCGTAATAGCTCACTGGTCAAGCGATTCTGCGCCGAAAATGTAACGGGGCTCAAGCCTAGCACCGAAGCCACGGGGTTTCGACGATTCGTCGTCGAGATCGGTAGGGGAGCGTTCTGCACCGCTGAGAAGGCGGACCGTGAGGACCGCTGGAGCGTGCAGAAGTGAGAATGCCGGCATGAGTAGCGCAATCCCGGCGAGAAACCGGGACGCCGTATACCTAAGGTTTCCGACGGAAGGTTAATCCGCGTCGGGTTAGTCGGGCCTAAGCCGAGGCCGGAAGGCGTAGGCGATGGACAACGGGTTATTATTCCCGTACCGCTTCTATGGAGGCAAAGGGGGGACACGGAAGGGTAAGCTAAGCGTGCCCACTGGACATGGTGCGTCTCCCATCACAGGTGATGCTGGGGCAGGCAAATCCACCCCGGATATGTAGCTGAAGGTGGGGGAAAACTGAGGGGAGACCCAAGGTGATTTAGCCGACCCCATACCGTCAAGAAAAGCCTCGTTGCCACTGAAGTAGGAGCGCCCGTACCGCAAACCGACTCTGGTAGGTAGGGATAAAAGTCCCAAGGTGATCGAGACAACCCTCGTTAAGGAACTCGGCAATCTAGCCCCGTAACTTAGGGAGAAGGGGTACCCTGTTTTCAGGGTGACACAAAATTGGCCCAAGCGACTGTTTAACAAAAACATAGGTCTCTGCTAAAGCGAAAGCTGAAGTATAGGGGCTGATACCTGCCCAGTGCTGGAAGGTTAAGGGGAGAGGTCATGAGCAATCGGTAGCCTTGAACTGAAGCCCCAGTGAACGGCGGCCGTAACTATAACGGCCCTAAGGTAGCGAAATTCCTTGTCAGGTAAGTTCTGACCCGCACGA
>DFBK01000105.1 GCA_002366595.1 Anaerolineales bacterium UBA3082
CCCGCTTTGGTGTTGGCCCCCTTCCTCATCTGGATCGTGGGGGTGAGGTTGGGGTGGTTGCCTGCCGCCTTGTGGGGGGCGGAGCGCCCCTTCTATCTGGGCTTCATACCCAAGCCGACCCCTGACTTCTTCCGCCACGCCATCCTGCCGGTGGTGACCTTGGGCACCGGTTTCACGGCGGCCATAGGCCGCCTGACCCGGGCCGCCCTCCTTCAGGTGATCCGAGAGGATTATATCCGTACCGCCCGGGCCAAAGGCTTGCGGGAGAGGGCGGTGGTTGTGCGCCACGCCTTGAAGAACAGCCTGATACCGGTAGTTACCGTCATAGGGCCGCTCTTCGCCGCCGTGGTAACCGGCACCTTCGTGGTGGAGCAGATGTTCGCCATCCCGGGGATGGGCAAATATTATGTGACCGCCATCAGCCAAAGGGACTATCCGGTCATCATGGGGGTGACCTTGATCTATGCGGTCCTTCTGGTGGCGGCCAACCTCCTGGTGGATATGACCTATGCGTGGCTCGATCCCCGCATACGGTATCAGTGATAGGTTTGAGGAGGGGTTATGGCGGTAGCGGAAAGAGCGGTGGCTGCTCTGCCGGTGCGGAGGGAGCGGAGCCCCTGGGGTGATGCTTTTTACCAGTTGACGCGCAACAGGGTGGCGGTGGTCAGTGGGATCCTTATCATTGTTTTAGTCCTCCTAGCCCTTTTGGCCGATGTGATCTCACCCTATACCTATTATGAGACCCGTGTAATCGACAACTATATGCGGCCGGGCTCTAAGTACCTCCTAGGCGCCGACACCTTGGGCCGCGATATATTGAGCCGCACTATCTATGGGATCCGGGTGTCGCTTTCCGTGGCCGTGATGGCCGCCACGGTGAGTCTCATCATCGGCATCATCTATGGCCTCACCTCAGGCTATTTCGGCGGTCGGGTGGACGAAGTGATGATGCGGCTGGTCGATTTCTTATATGGCCTGCCGGTCATCATCGTGGTGATTCTACTTCAGGTCTATTTCAAGGCTCTGGGGAGGCGGGCGGCGGCCACTGGACTCTCTGCCCTCCTCATCAAGGCCGACCTGGCCATGGGTGGCTTGCTCTTCATCTTCATCGCCATCGGCGCTCTCAACTGGATCGGAATGGCCCGTATCGCCCGCGGACAGACCCTCTCCTATAAGGAGAAGGATTTCGTGATGGCCGCTCGAGCGGTGGGGGTGGGTCCCATAGGGATCATCTTCCGCCACCTTTTGCCCAATATCCTGGGCCCCTGTGTGGTGCAGGAAACCCTCCAGATACCGGGTTATATCTTGTTGGAGGCCTTTCTGAGTTTTATCGGCTTGGGGGTTAACCCTCCCACCCCTAGTTGGGGCATCATGATCCAGGAGGGGTATCAGGCGATACGTTCTTACCCCCATGTGCTATTGGGCCCCGCTTTGGCCCTCACCCTTACCGTTTTGGCCTTCAACTTCTTGGGGGATGGCCTGCGTGACGCCTTCGATCCGGTGATGCGAGGGACATAGTCGGCTTCAGCCATGTTGGTCTCTAACCTGTATAGGCGGATGATGTGAACCTCCGCCTATAGTTTTTATTTGACTCAGGAGGGGAGTATGGCTGGGGAGAGAATCCGTATCGGGCGCATACTCTCAGTTGAGCCCTCCCAGGGCAGGATGGATATCCGTCACCTTGGCCTTTTCATCAGGGGACTCACCGCGGAGGCGAAATACTGCGTGCAGGGAAAAGAGAGAACCCTTGGCCTGCGGGGGGATGTGGCCTATGGGTTGGGGGAGGATAGGGTTAGTCTCAGCACCAAGAACGAGGATCTGGAACTCACCTGGCAGGCCTCGGTAAAGGAGGGCGTCCGTTTACAACTGCGCCTCCTCAATGTGGGTCAACGACCTCTAGAAGTGTTTGAACTCTCCCCTTTTCTCCTCTTAAGCGATCAAGGGAGATTGAATCTAGGTTCCCCCAAGGGTTGGTCTTTCTACCAAAACGGTTGGCAGTCCTGGTCGCCCAGTTTCGCCCGTCACCTGGATGACGGTCACTATGTGACTCCTGGGACGGAGGAGTATCGCCTCCAGCATGAGCCTTACCCTTTACCCCTGGCTCCCAAGACTCTAGTGAGCCATGGGATGACCGTCCTCCACAACCGCATCTCCAGACTTTCGCTTCTCCTCGGCTTCACCAGCGCCAGGGAGCAGATGGCCGAGATACGACTTGAGGTGGAGAGTCTCCGCTTTCGGCGTCTGGCTGCCACCGCCTATGCCGATGGGGTGCGCCTCTATCCCGGGGAGCGGATCTCCTCGGAGGAACTTCTGGTAAGGGGAGGGCGCGACCCCCTCTCTCTTTTGGAAGGGTATGCTCAGGCTTTGGGGGAGAATATGGGGGCCCGAAAGGCGAAGAAGATACCTACCGGTTGGTGTTCTTGGTACTATTTCTACGGCGAGAACGGTGCCCACGAGACCCTTTCTAACGCAAAAGGAGCGGGCGATTTGCCTCTTGACTATTTCCTCATCGATGATGGATACCAGAAAGAGATAGGGGATTGGCTAGTTACCGATGAGGGAAAGTTCCCTCAGGGGATGAAGCGGGTAGGGGAGGAGATAAAAGCCTCTGCTCGGAGGGCTGGTCTGTGGATAGCCCCTTTTGCCACCAGTTCTCGGTCCCGCCTCTACAAAGAGCACCCCGATTGGGTGCTCCGGGATGAGGGTAGTGAGCCGGTCATCGCCTGGCACCACAGGGGGGTCGCTGTATATGCCTTGGATCTCACCCATCCAGAGGTGAAGACGTGGCTGAAGGAGTTGTTTCGCATCTTGAGCGATGATTGGGGTTACGATCTTTTCAAGATCGACTTCCTTTACGCCGGAGCCCTGGAGGGGTGCCGGTACGACCCCCAGGCCACTCGGGCCCAGGCTTTCCGCCAGGGGTTAGAGATCATTCGGGAGGCGGTGGGCGATAAGTTCCTTTTGGGGTGTGGCGCTCCCTGGGGGCCAGCGGTGGGACTGGTGGATGGGATGCGTATTGGGCCCGATGTGGCGGTTCATTGGCGGCCCCTATGGGGAGACCTATCTTCTCCCTCTGTCCGTAACGTCCTCCGCAACGTCATGGCTCGCTATTTTATGCATGGCTGGCTCTGGACGAATGACCCTGATTGTGTCTTGGTGCGCCCTCGAGGGGAGGAATCGAACCTGAAGTTGAACGAGATGCGGACTTTGGTTTCAATAGTGGGTTTGGCGGGGGGGAGTGTTTTTTCGGGCGACGGTTTACCATCTCTCGGTGGAGGGAGACGCAAATATTTGAAGCGGATCCTTCCTCCCTATGGACGGGCTGCCAAGCCCTGCGATCTCTTCCAGAACGAGTTACCTTCCGTTTTCGCTCTTCCCATAGAGGCCGAGTATGGTCGGTGGATGGTGGCCGCCTTCATTAACTGGGCCAATCGAACCGTGGAAACGGAGATCGATTTTCGTCAGGTGGGGCTCAAGCCCGGAAGGTCTTATCATGTCTATAATTTTTGGCCTAGGCGGTACTGGGGCGTGTTCCAAGAGAAACTTACTATCTCTCGCCACCAGCCGCATGAGACGGTGCTTCTCCTCTTTAAGGAGGCCACAAGCCGGCCTCAGTTTCTCACCTCCACTTTCCACATCACCCAGGGTGGGGTGGAGGTAAGAGCGGTGGAGTGGCAGGATGGTCGCCGCAGAGAAGCGAGGTTCATCTTGGAGTTGGTTAAGCCTGGGAGCCAGTTCGGGGAGTTGCTTTTCGCCGTGCCGGAGCCCTACCGAGCGGTGAGCGCACGGGTGAACGGACGACGTCGTGGAGTGCGCAAAGTCGCTCCCGGGGTGGTGGGCTTGGGCTTCACTCTGAAAGACCAAGCCCAGGTGGAACTCCATTTGAGACGCGGGTAACAAGTTCACGTTATGCGCCTGACTTCTGACTTTGCAATAGGGGAGAAGGTAGCCAAGGTCAAGGCCGTTCATGAAGCCCTCTTGGAGGAGTACGGCCCCCGCCGATGGCGACAGCGGCTTGACCCCCTGAGTGAGTTGATCTACACCATCCTCTCTCAGAATACCTCCGATGTGAACCGGGATCGGGCTTATGAGCGGTTAAAAAAGAGGTTCCCCACTTGGGAGAGGGTGCGGGATGCTCAGGTGGAGGAGATCGCCGAGGCGATCAGGCCCGGCGGCCTAGCCAAAGTTAAAGCCCCTCGCATCAAAAGTATCCTGCACACCATCACCGAGCGGCGGGGGAAACTTTCTCTCGACTTCATCTGCCAGATGGAGATAGAGGAGGCGAAAGAGTGGCTGGGCTCCCTTACAGGGGTGGGGCCCAAGACCACGGCTTGTGTTCTTCTTTTCGGCTGCGGACGGCCAGCCTTCCCCGTGGATACCCATGTCTATCGGATAAGCAAGCGGCTAGGCCTAATTAGCCGAAAAGCCTCCACCCAGGAGGCCCACCAGACCTTGGAAGATCTTGTATCTCCCCGGGATTACTACGCTTTTCATCTCAACCTGATCGCCCATGGCCGGGAGGTGTGCAAAGCCCGGCGCCCTCGCTGCGAGATATGCGGTCTTGCTTCCTACTGCGATTATCGGCGAGAGGTGGGTGATTGGCACTCCTAAGTCATGGAGATCTGGGAGCCCTCTGGGGTCTTGAAGATATCGATACGGACGGGGAAAACATCTCTTAACTCCTCGATATGGGTTATCACCAGGATGAGGGCGAAATCATCCTGTATGGAGTTGATAGCCTCGATTAGCCTCTCTCTCCCTAAGGTGTCCTGGGTGCCGAACCCTTCGTCGATGATGAGGGTCTCCAGCCTGGCTCCGGCTCGACGGGCCAAGAGTTTGGAGAGGGCGATGCGGATGGCGAAATTGACCCGGAAGGCCTCCCCACCGCTGTAGAGTTCGTAAGATCGAGCGCCCAGTTCGTCAGAGATCTTGATCTCTAGGGTCTCCACCGGTTCACCTTTTTTAGTGGTTCTTTGAGTCTCGAACCGGACGTGCATTCGGCCATCTGTCATGCGGCTAAGTAAGCGGTTAGCCTCTTCTTCCAGTTCCGGTAGGGCGCTTTCTATGATCATAGCCTGGACGCCCTTCTTACCGAAGGCGAGTTGCAGTTCCTCGTAGATCGTTTTCTCTTCGGTGATCTCCTTCTCTTGAGCGACTTTCGCCCTTTTTTCCTTCTCCAGTCCTCGGCAGCGGTCCACTCTCTCTTGGGCGGCGCCGAGCGCCTGCCGGGCATGGCTTTCTTCCTCTTGGAGCCCTTGGACTAAGCGCTCTTGCTCTTCCAGACCCTCCACCGCTTTCCCTAACTCCATCACCTCTTTCTCTAACGCCTCTCCCCTGGC
>DFBK01000080.1 GCA_002366595.1 Anaerolineales bacterium UBA3082
TATCGCCTCCTGCGTCTCCTGCAAGGCCAAAGCGAAGGGGTCCACCTTCTTCTCTACCCCAAAGACCTCGGCCAGACTGCTCTTTATCTGGCGCAATGTATTGCTCCGCAAGACATAAACCGGAATCCCTCGCCTCTCAGCATCGACGATCGGCTGCGGCCGCTTGCGATAGTAACTCTTCAGGGTGAGCACGATATCCGCCTGACCTAATCGCTTCACCACCTCCACGGGCAGATCCAGTTCCTCGCTCGCTCGGCCGAGGTAGTTCTGATTGATGCCATAGGGGTAGACCCGTAAGGGGGCTAACGGTTCAGCCACCTCCGGCTCAAGAGTGGCAACCTCCTTCCCCTCCTTGGGGAGAAGAGCCTTTTCCATATGTACCTCGCCGGACTCATCGCGATACCGCAACTCCACCGGCAACTCTCTTCCCCTCAGGATGGCATCCACCGCCTCGGTCACATCGTGGCGCACCGCCAGGTGGTAGAAATCCTGGATCTCCACCACCACGTCGAATGTAGGTGGGGCTCGGCGCTCCAAAACCGTCTTCTGGGTACCCCGGCGGCGGGCCTCCTCATCGGAGAGGGTCACCGCCTGGATGCCCCCTACCAGATCGGCCAGGGTGGGGTTCATCATCAGGTTGTCCAAGGTATTTCCGTGGGCGGTGGCCACCAACTGTACCCCCCTCTCGGCGATGGTTCGGGCCGCCGTGGCCTCTAATTCCCGACCGATCTCGTCGATGATGATCACCTCTGGCATGTGATTCTCCACCGCCTCGATCATCACCTCATGTTGCAGGGCTGGGGTGGGCACTTGCATCCGTCGGGCCTTTCCGATGGCCGGGTGGGGGATGTCGCCATCCCCTCCGATCTCGTTAGAGGTATCGACGATCACCACCCGCTTAATATCCGCCAGCACCCGGGCCACCTCCCGGAGCATGGTGGTCTTGCCTACCCCCGGGCGTCCCAAAAGGAGTATGCTCTTCCCCGATTCCACGATATCCCGGATTATATCGATGGTGCCGTAGACCGCTCGACCCACACGGCAGGTGAGCCCCAGGATCTTCCCCTTCCGGTTGCGGATGGCCGATATGCGGTGCAGTGTCCGCTCGATCCCTGCCCGGTTGTCCTCGTCGAACTCGCCGATGCGCGAGACCACGTACTCGATCTCCTCTTCTGTGACCTCGGAATCGTCGAGAACGGCCTCCTGGTCCGTGAAGCGGGCCTCCGGGAGCCTACCCAGGTCCAGGACCACTTCCAAGAGGTCTTGCTCCCGGTTCATCCTCTTCAGGGAGGCTGCCAGTTTCGGCGGAAGCACGCTCACTAAAAGGTCTAAGTCATCCGTGATCTCTTGTTGCCACATCTTCTATCTCTTACTGCTGGAGACGGTAGGCACCCCCTCTGCCTTCGTCTCTAGGCTGACAACCGGCTGGGCTGCAGGCACCTTTGCCCGTGCCGTAGTATGTTTGACCATCAATAATTCCTCAAAGAGATATTCAAACCCTATCTCCCTCAATGCGCTCCTAAGACCCTCCTCATACCCCCTCGCCTCGCAATAGATAGGACATGCCTCGAAAGCCGAAAACAACCGCAAGCCACTTCTAACCAGCCTCTTTTCGGCTTGAGGGTGGATCACGGCCTTCATCCAATGCCCCTCTTTCCCAGGCATGAGACAGAAGTAGGCGATTATCTCTCCCTCCTCTTCGGCTACGTACTCTCTCATCATCGGATAGAGGGGGATATCCTCTGGCCTCTCCACCTGTTGCACGGGCCGAGGTGTCACGCTACTATAAAGCCGCTGCAGACCCCATTCATCCCCCGCCTGACGGGGTCGCAACGATCCCTTGTCCGCACCAAGCACCTGGGGAGGGATCTCATCCCCTCGAAAGACCTGCCGTCTGGCGTAGCCCCTAAAACCGACCTTCCGGAAGACCTCCACCTCCTCTGACTCTTCCTCTCTCAATTTGACGAATATGCGCCCTGCCCCCTCTTCCCCCTTCCCTATGCAGAACCCTTCCACCAGACGGTACCATATCCCCTCCGAAGAGTCATCCCAAGAAGGGGCGATATATACTATATCGCACGCCAAACCAGAAGGCCGATCCCGCCCCTGGATGAACCCTTCGCTGTCTAATACGAAGGTATATACCCCCCTTCGGTGGAAGGTGAGATAATTGCCCAGAGCCTTGACCAAGGGGCGATGAGACCCACAGATAACGCTCTCCACATCCAGGAGGGTTCCCTTGCCTCCCAATCTCCTTAGAAGTGGTATATCCCCTAAACCGAATGACCTTACGTATGACATCTTCACCAAGAGAGCGATGAGGGCCCCTTAGGCCGCATTCTGCCCAGACCCCACCATGTTGAGGAAGTAGCGATGGAAACGGGTATCCTCAGTCAATTCAGGGTGGAAGGCGGTGGCCAGGAGGTTCCCTTGCCTCGCAGCCACGATGATACCCTCATCCAAGGCGGCCAGAACCTCCACCCCCTCCCCCACCCTTTTTATCGAGGGGGCGCGGATGAAAATAGCATGGAACCTCTTGCCCTTCTCCTCCTCAGAACCCACCCTATCTAGAGCGGGGATTACGAGATCTGCCTCGAAACTCTCCACCTGCCACCCGAAGGCGTTGCGTTCTACCGCTATATCCATAAGGCCAAGATGGGGTGGGGTAGCCCCCTCGATCTCTCTAGCCAGAAGTGTCATCCCCGCACAGGTGCCCCACATAGGCAAGCCATCTTCCCCCAAGCGCTTCAACTCCTCTATAAGTTTATAGGTGGTGGCTAACTTGCCGATGGTAGTGCTCTCGCCCCCAGGGATGATCAAACCATCCAGACCGACCAGATCTTTCGGCAATTTGACGGCTGAGGGCTCCACCCCCAGCCGCTTGAGTGTGGCTATATGCTCGATGAAAGAGCCTTGGAGAGCCAGAACGCCGATCCGTCGCATCTACCAACCTCGTGGGGCCAGGAGTTCCTTCTCCGGGATCTCACTTATCTCCAAACCGCGCATCGGCTTGCCCAGCCCTTTGGAAACCTCAGCGATGATGGCCGGATCATCGTAATGGGTGGTGGCCTCCACGATAGCCCTGGCTCGGCGAGGGGGATCCTCGGATTTGAAGATGCCAGAGCCCACGAACACCCCATCTAACCCCAGTTGCATCATCAAGGCCGCATCGGCGGGAGTGGCTATGCCGCCAGCGGCGAAGTTCACCACCGGCAGCCTTCCCGTCTCCGCTACCTCCTTTACCAACTCGTAAGGGGCTCCCAATTCCTTGGCCGCGCTCATCAACTCCTCGGGCGGCAGCGCTTGGAGCCTCTTGATCCCTCCCAAGACCGCTCGAGCGTGGCGAACCGCCTCCACTACGTTCCCTGTGCCCGCCTCCCCTTTGGTGCGGATCATGGCTGCACCCTCGCCGATCCGCCGCAAGGCCTCGCCCAGGTTTCTGCAGCCACAAACGAAAGGCACCTTGAAAACGTGCTTGTCGATGTGGTGCTCCTCATCGGCAGGGGTGAGGACCTCCGACTCGTCGATAAAGTCCACCCCCAACGACTCCACAACCTGGGCCTCCACGAAGTGGCCGATCCGTACTTTAGCCATCACCGGGATGGTGACCGCCTTCATGATCTCCAGGATCAGTTCCGGATCGCTCATACGGGCCACCCCGCCCTCAGCGCGGATGTCAGCGGGGACCCTCTCTAAAGCCATCACCGCCACCGCCCCCGCCTCTTCGGCGATCCTGGCCTGGTCAGCGTTCACCACATCCATTATCACCCCACCCTTGAGCATCTGGGCTAGGCCTTTCTTCACCGTCCAGGTAGATTTATCCCTTTCCATATCACACCCCCTCAGACACACAGATTCTACTCCTTCGGGACATCGAGACTCGGTGGTGCTCTCTCCTCTTCTACCACACGATAGGAGCCCGCCATAGAGGTCACCCTTTCCAAATGTTCCCTCACTATCTCCCGGGGGCACATCTCCATAAAGAGTTTCACCCCCAGTATCAAGGCGGCTAGGTCGTCTAGTTGTCCCAGACCGAAAATAGGGTCAGGGAGGAGATCGAGGGGAGAGAGGATATAGAGCAAAGTGGCAAGCGGTATCATCTTTACCCCAGAGGAGACCCGCTCATCGGTGAGAAGATACCAAGTCAGCCGAGCCTCTCTCACAACCTCCGAAAGGAGGCTGGCTGTCTCCTTGGCATCTGGTCTAGCATGATTTCGCCCCATAAGTCCAGGCCCCTCTCCCCCTTCAAGCCAGAAACACCCTTTTCCGACCCTTGTGGCCCAAAATCTATTATACCCCTCCACTGACCTTTTGGCAAGAGCACTCACCTCATAGGACTGCGATGGTGTAGAGAGAGGTCCGTTTGTCCTTTAATCTGGGGAGGGTTATAATCTGAAAAGGGGATGGAGAAAGAAGCGGCTCCTTATCGCCAGATAGTGGCTCAATTCGAGAAGTCCTACGGTCGGCTCCCGGATATCGTTGTCGCTGCGCCAGGGAGGGTGAACCTCATTGGCGAGCATACAGATTACAACGAGGGCTACGTCCTCCCCGTGGCTATCGATCGCCATATCCTCATCGCCGCAGGGCCCCGAAAGGGTAGAAAGGTCTCTCTGCGGGCTCTCAATCTAGGAGAGGAAGACGCCTTCTCGCTGGACGAGATAGACCGAGGGGAAAGAGGGTGGAGCAACTACGGGCGGGGTGTAGCCTGGGAGATGGAAAGGGCCGGGCATCGACTCCAGGGTATGGAGGCTGTGATCTGGGGGGATCTGCCTATGAAGGCTGGGCTAGGCTCCTCGGCGGCCTTGGAGGTGGCTATCGCCTACTCTTTTCACTTGTTGTCTGACCTAGAGATCGAGCCCCTCCAGTTGGCTCTCCTCTGTCAAAGGGCGGAAAACGGTTTCGTGGGTGTCCAATGCGGCCTCATGGATCAGATAACCTCCGCTTTAGGCGAAGAGGATCACGCTCTCCTCATCGATTGTCATAGCCTAGATCGCCAGTTGATCCCCGTCCCTCCAGAGGTGGATATCGTAATCGCCGATACCGGGAGGCGAAGAGGACTGCTTGATTCCCAGTACAACCTTCGTCGCCAGGAGTGTCTGGAGGGAGCAAGGCTCTTGGGAGTCCCTTCGCTATGCTCTCTCTCCCCCAAAGAGTTGGCGGAGCGCAGGAGCGATCTGCCACCAACTATCTATCGCCGTGTTAGGCATGCAGTGACCGAGAACCAACGAACCTTGGAGGCCGCAGGAGCGTTGAGAGGAAATTTGGAGGCTTTCGGCCGGCTAATGTACGACTCCCACCATAGCCTACGCCAGGATTACGAGGTGAGTTGCCCTGAACTGAATATCTTGGTAGAGGCTGCTCGGAAGGTCTCTGGGGTCTACGGCTCCCGCCTCACCGGGGCGGGCTTCGGCGGATGCACCATAAGCCTCGTGGCCCGGGAGGCGGTCCCAGAATTCCAAGCCCGGGTAGCGAAGGAGTACGAGAAAGCCACGGCGAAGAAACCGCCGATCTATGTTTGTCGCCCCGCTCAGGGGGTACGAGAGGTCTCCAGGTGCAGATAAGGGGACCGACCGTTTCAGAAGAAAGGTCGATTGAAGAGTTAAGGGCCCAGGTGGAGGATGTACTCCTAGTGGGCGACGTTTCGTTGAGGCAGGGAGGAAGGGCTGTCCTCTTCTCTGGCCGGCTCCTTTGGGATGCGGAAACCGCCTTCTCCCTCCTCTACGAGAGGCTGAAAGCCAAAGGTTTGCTCCCCTTCCTTCAGAGGCGGGGAGGCCAGGATAGCGTGCTCATCGTCCCCGCTCCCCGGGAAAGGGGGAAGCCCCGGCCCATCATCAACCTTCTGCTCTTCGTAGCCACCATCCTCACTACCCTCTATGCGGGAGCGGCCAATGAGGGGTTTAACCCCCTAGAGAACCCTGCAACTCTAAAGTTCGGGATCCCCTTCGCCTCCGCTCTCCTCCTCATCTTGGGGACCCATGAGTTGAGCCATTATTTCGTGGCCCAGAGACATGGCCTTAGGGTGAGCCTGCCTTATTTCATCCCCGTCCCCATCGGCTTGGGGACTTTCGGGGCTTTCATTAGGATGGAATCGGTAGCCAAGGATCGAAAAGGCTTCTTCGATGTGGGACTGGCGGGACCACTGGCTGGGCTAGCCATCGCCATCCCCATTCTGATCCTCGGCCTCTCCCTCTCCGAGGTAAGGCCTATCATAAATGAGCCGGGCTACTTCCAAGAGGGTAACTCGCTATTATATCTGACCCTTAAATATTTAGTTCACGGCCAGATGCTCCCCAGCAGAGGGGTCGATGTCTTCCTCCACCCTATCGCCTTTGCGGGTTGGATCGGGCTGATGATCACCGGGGTCAACCTACTGCCGGCGGGACAGTTGGACGGGGGGCATGTAGCCTACGCTCTTCTAGGAGGAGCCCATAAGTGGGTAGCCCAACTGATCCTTCTGTTCCTTATGGGGCTGGGGCTCTTCCTTTGGTCTGGCTGGCTGCTCTGGGCCCTCTTAATCCTTCTAAGCGGTCCCGGTCACCCCAGACCCTTAAACGATATCACGGAACTGGATAAAGGGAGGAAGATAATAGGCGCTTTGGCCGCCATCCTCCTCCTCACCATCTTCACCCTCGTGCCCTTCAGTTAGAAATAGCCCCAAAAGAGAGTAGGTCGGATTTCCCTGGCCGGGGGACAGGCCATATCCGACCTAGATAGGGCAGGGGCCTGGGCCTGCCCTACTTACTGGCATCGAAAGACTTGACCGGCTGTTCTTACAGGATCCCTGTCCCGCAGGGATCCCGAGGGATGGGAAAGCCTCGATTCCTCTTCGAGCGCCGGGAATGGGGCCTTCACTCTGGCCCTGGATTTTCCTTACAGGATCCCTGTGGGAGAAATCCAGGACCAGGCTTAAAAAAGGGACACTAATGAGCCCCTTGCGTCCTTGATACCAAGGTCACTCCGGGTCGTGGACGGAGATAAGAAAAACACCCCAGGGTATGTGCAACGCCATCAGGAGGCTCTCATCACCCCGGGGTGCAAGCCAGACGTAGGTAGAGCAGGTTTCCCTGAGATTGACGGCTAGAGCCTTTAGACCACCCATACCTGCCAATCTCCCAGTTCCCTCTCCATTCTCTCCCTCATCTCTTGAGATATCTGGATATATATGCCCTTGGCCTCGGCGGCCAGGCTCCCATCGCTCAGGCGTATCTCACCCCTAGTCTCTATCAGACGGCCTCGATCCTGCACCACCTCTCCCATGACGGTCAGAGGTTCACCTATGGGGATAGGCTCCCTATACCTCACCTCCAGCTTGGCTGATAGCATCCACCGCTCCTCCCCGCCGACCATGAAGCACCTCCCCATCACCTCGTCCAAGAGGGTTCCGGTCAACCCCCCGTGGAGGATGCCGGGAAAGCCCTGGTGCTCCTCTCGGGGGGTGAACTCAGCCCATACTCGCTTACCTTCCTCCCCGAAGACGACTTTGAGACCGATGGGGTTCTCCATCCCACAGACGAAACACATGCGAGAGTTAACTTGCCGCTTCATCAAAGATCCTCACCAACTCCTTTCGTATCTCCTCGGCCATCTCCCCTCCACTGGCCGCCTTACGCAAATAAGATTTAAGGCCTCTAAGCCGCAGGGTAGGAAGAGTCGCTCCCCCCACCTCTAACCACAACTGGGGATGAGTAAAGATGATCATCCCCTTTACCTCAACCTCCTCTCCCGGCAGGCGCTGGGCGATGTATTCGGTCAGCCTCTCCATCTCTCGCCGCGTCTCTTTCGTAGGGTTACCTAGAGGTTCGGGGCCAAAACCCCGCAGGAGACGGAGGAGGCTAAAATCTCTTTGCCACCTATCTTTGAGGCAGCGAATCCGGCCGTCTACCCCTCTCGCTTTGATGACGAAAAGCCCGTAAGGAGCCAAAAGGACGTGATCGGCGGGCAGGATGTAATTATAGAGATAGTGCTTATCATCAAAGCCCCGCAGGGTCCGGGAGAGAACCTGGTCTGCCCGGGGTTCATTTACCCATCGGTTCATCTGCCGATTTCCAACGCTCCCGATGACGAAACCCAAGAGAACCATTAGATAGGACCAGGGGTACCCCCAGGGCACCCAGAGTAGCAAGAGACCGAAGAAGATGAGAATCAGCCCTACCCCGCTCCCCACTTTGGCGGCTATCGACTTTCTAACGATCAGTTCCTCATCGGTCCTAACTTGCATCTTTACCCCTCATATCGACTCAAGATCAGGCAAGCATCCTGGCCACCCAGCCCGAAGGAGTTGGAGAGCGCGATTCTCACCTCCGCCTGTCGAGCCACGTTGGGGATGTAATCGAGATCACATTGGGGATCGGGAGTATGATAGTTGATGGTGGGATGGATCACCCCATGGTAGATAGTAAGAGCGGTGGCGATTGCTTCCACAGCCCCTACCCCGCCAAAGCAGTATCTATCCGGGTAAGATAACCGATCCCGGAGCGGCCAGCCACCAGCCCCTCCCAGGTCTCCTCCACCGTCAGGCCCAAGGGGGTGAGAGTTCCCATTCCAGTGATCACCACCCGAGCCCTCCTTCCATACCCTTCGACCCTCTCCGGCTGGGGCAGCGTCTCTACCCCCTCTAATATCTCGGCTACCAATTCCTCCAGTTCCTGGCTGAGGAGCGCCTCTTCCACCGATGTTCGCTCCGTGCCAGCCGGCCCCTTCTGTTGGGCAGCCCTCAAACGAGGAGGGGTTCTTGACTCCTCCTTTGACATCTCAGCCTCTCCTTTCCCTGCCCGCAATCCACCTCTCTTTTACCCCCTCCTTGACGGCGGCCAATATCTCCCCCTCCACCATCTGTTTGGCCAGGCGCACCGCGTTTTTAATGGCCTTAGCATTGGATCGCCCATGGGCTACGATCACTATACCATCCACTCCTAGTAGAGGGCCGCCACCATATTCGCTGTAGTCCAGCCTCTTCTTCACCCGGCTGAAGGCCGGCTTGGCCAAAAGCCCGCCCAGAGCGGTCAAAGGGCTCCTCTTGATCTCCTCCTCGATAACCCCTCCCAAAAAACCAGCGACCCCCTCCACCAACTTGACCATCACGTTCCCCGTGAAGCCATCGGTGACCACCACCTGGGCCAGGCCCAGGGGCACGTCTTT
>DFBK01000081.1 GCA_002366595.1 Anaerolineales bacterium UBA3082
TGAGAACCAAACGGAGATTTTCTTCTGTTCTCTAGGGAGAGGGTGTTCACCCTATTTGGCCTCGGCTGCGGTGGAAGAGCGCTAACGAGGTTGGTGCATAGCCTCAAGAGCAAGGGGAACGAGGACCTGAAGGTTCTTTTGAGGTAGCCTATGAGACTCACTATCTCTTTGGCTCAGATAGATATAGCCCTGGGCAGGCCGGAGGAGAACCTAGCCAAGGTGGAGGGGATGGTCGCCGAAGCCAGCCAGAGGGGGTCCCAGATCGTTCTTCTCCCCGAACTCTGGTCCACAGGCTACGACCTGGAACGCGCCGAGGAGCACGCTCGGACGACGGAGAGGCTTCTGGCGCGGCTGATCGATTTGGCGAGGGAGCGCGCTCTCTTCATCATCGGCTCTCTCCTTTCGGCAGAGGAGGGGCACCTCTACAACAGGGCTACTATCCTCTCCCCCAAGGGTGTTCTAGTTGGCGAATACACAAAGATACATCTCTTCCGGCTGATGGAGGAGGAGAAGTATTTCGCGCCGGGCACCGAGACCCCGGTTTTTGACTTCCCTTGGGGAAAAGGCGCTTTAGCCATCTGTTACGACCTTCGCTTCCCAGAACTCTTCCGGAAATACGCTTTGGGGGGAGCGAGGGTCGTTTTCCTTCCCGCTGAGTGGCCCTACCCTCGCTTGGAGGCTTGGCGGATACTTTTGCGAGCCCGGGCCATCGAAAACCAGTTCTTCATGGTGGGGTGTAATAGAGTGGGGGAGTCTAAGGGGAAGGTGTTCTTTGGCCGTTCGAGCATCTATGACCCTTGGGGGGAGCCTGTCCTTGAAGGAGGGGAAGAGGAGGGGTTGCTTACGGCGGAGATAGATCTGGATGAGGTCGATGAGGCCCGACGGAAGATACCCGTCTTCGAAGACCGGCGGGAGGAACTGTACCTGTGAGAGGTTGGTTCGAGACCCAAGAGGTAGCGCCGAGGATATATATCATGCGCTATGGGGCCCACTTCCCCTGGCTGGAGGATCAGAGTGTGATGACCCACGCCTGTCCCGACTACAAGAACCCGGTGGTCTTTGAACTGGGGCGGGTGAAAAGCAGTTAGCGCATTACCCCTCGTGTTCTCGAAAGAGAATTGGCATCAAATTTCTTGATGGGGCAAGATGCGAACTGGGTCAAGTCTCTTCGGATTTCGCGTAAATTCTTCCACAAATAGAGTTAGCAAAAATTCGCCCGCCTAGGGCAAAAGGAGAAGAGCTTCATGCAAGAGTGGGAATACCGCTGGATGTTGAGAACCCGGGGCGCAAAAGCGCCGATTAGAGGCGCGCAAGCTAAGCCTTGGAACACTGAATTGGATTGGCTGAACACTTGGGGCGAAGAGGGTTGGGAGTTGGTAGCTGTTGTGCCGCGAAGCGGTCAGGGGAGCGATGCCTGGGCAGGGTTCACAAACGAAGAACTATGGGTTTTCAAGCGTCCGAAGTAGAAAGTCCGCACTTTGCCTTAGGAATCAGCTTTCATAGCAAAAATGGGCAGGGGAACTCTGCCCTCGCTTGCCCTGCGGGTTGGTTAACACGGAGCTGCCGATTTCGCTTCGGCCAAATTGCTTGCTGGCGTTGACTACTTCGGCAACTCCGAACACGTATGTAACGAAACCGGCTACACAGCCGCGCTGAGATCCGCAAAGTCTTCTAGGTGTCTACCCTTTCTCTGCGAACCTCACTATCAATTCCCCGATATATTTTATCCCCTGGATGTAGTCGGCGATCTTGATGTTCTCGTTGGGGGCGTGGATCCTGGACTGGGCGTGGCTCACTCCCATGCCAGAGGCGACCGGTATCCCCAGCGCCTTACTGAAGTGATACATGGGCCCGCTCCCGGCCAAGTTGGGGTAGACCACCGGCTCCTGGCCGTAGATGGTGCGGGCGGCCTCCAAAGCCGCTTGCACGATGGGGGCATCGGGGGGCGATTTGGCGAACTGCTCTCCGGTCATCTCCACGATTTCGATATCCTTGAAACCTCGTCGATCTAGGTGCTTGCGCAGGAGGTCCAACACTAGGCGGGGCTCAAGGTCCGGCACCAGGCGGAAGTCTAGTTTAACCATGGCCTCGCTGGGGAGCACGGTTTTCGACCCTTCGCCGATGTAGCCGGATCGGAAGCCGCAGATGGTGCAAGTGGGCCCATAAAGATGTCTCTTTAGCGCCTCAACCCCTTTTACCCCTCCTAGGAAGTGGGGGATGCCGAAGTCGGCTTTTATCTTCTTCTCCTCGAAAGGGATCTGGCGCAAGAGATCGGTTTCCTCTGGTGGCGGCTCTTCTACATGGTTCATCAAGCCATCCACGGTGAGGCGGTCGTTCTCATCTTTGAGGCTAGCCAGGGCCCATACCAGCCGCCAGGCCGGGTTAGGTACCAAGGTAGCCCAAGAGGAATGGAGATCCCTCTTGGCCCCTTTAGCCCGCAGTTCCACATAAAGTATCCCTTTCAGCCCCAGGTATATCACCGGTCGTCCGGAGAGGTCCTTGGAGCCCCCCTCCCAGATGCAACCATCGGCCTCCAAGAGGCCCCTATTCTCTTCCACAAATTGGCCTAGATGGATGCTCCCTATTTCCTCTTCCCCCTCGAAGACGAATTTCAACTTCAGAGGTAGTTCGCCCCTGGTCTTTTGATAAGCCTCGACAGCCATGAGGCGGGCCACTAAATCTCCCTTATTGTCGGCGGCCCCTCGGGCGTAGAGGACTCCCTGGCGGATCTCCGCGGCGAAGGGGTCAGATTTCCACTCTTCGAGGGGCTCAGGGGGCTGGACATCGTAGTGGTTATAGAAAATGAGGGTTCTTGGCCCCTCGCCGATGGTGCCATAGACCACGGGCGACCCCTCCGCTACGGGGATGAGGCGAGCCCGGGCCCCGATCCTCTGGAGCATCGAAAGGACCATCTCCGCCGTTTCCTCTATCCCCACCTTCTGGGCCGCTATGCTCGGCTGTTGACACAGGCGTTGCAATTCGGCGACGAAACGCTCAGCGTTCTCATCAATGTAGGCTTTAAACTCTTCCATAGCGCCTCCTTTCATCATCCCAGTATAGCAGGGGGTAGGGCCCTTGACAATCGCTCTCCGTGAGGCGGTGCGTGGTGGCATACCTAGAGTGAGTGGGAGGCAAAAAGTGCGAGAAGAAGGTAGACCAGATAGATGGCAGCCGCTGAAGGGAGCCCGTTTTTTTCTCATTTTGCAGCCTCCACAAGGGGTAGGAAGGGGCGCAAGCGATCCCTGAAAGTTGAAAGTTGGTCAAGGGGGAGAGCATATGGTATATTCTAAGGGACGAAGGGGTTGGTCCTCTTCTCCCGACCTATGGTGGTTGCGGGGCCATGGCCGGGGTAGACCACTGTCTCCTCGGGGAGGGTGAAGAGTTTACTTCTTATGCTCTCTACAAGGGTCTTGAAATCGCCTCCGGGGAGGTCGGTGCGGCCGATGCCCATGTTGAAGAGGGCATCTCCGGTGAAGATG
>DFBK01000032.1 GCA_002366595.1 Anaerolineales bacterium UBA3082
TCTCATCTCCTAACCTCCCTAAGGAGTTCCTCACTGGCTCCAGGGAACCTTGGACATCGCCCTTGAGGATGACCAAAAGTTCCTTGACCTTGCCGGCCTGGATCTGAGCGTATATCTCATCCAGACTGAGGCGCGGAAGCCGACGTCCCGCCGCCTCCCTCTCCGCACGCTCCTGCGCCAGGGTTTTCGCCCTCTTCTCATCGGGCACAACCTTGAAGGTATCCCCGGCCCTGGGGACATCGGAGAGACCCAGAATGGCTACCGGAACGGAAGGGGGGGCCTTCTTCACAGGCTTCCCTTGATAGTCAAACATGGCGCGCACACGGCCGTAGATGCTCCCCACAACTAAATTCTCCCCCACCTTCAAGGTTCCGTTCTGGACCAAGACAGTAGCCATGGGGCCACGACTTCTATCCAGTTTCCCCTCGATCGCCGTCCCCATGGCTGGGCGATGGGGGTTGGCTCTGAGTTCCGAGAGATCTGCCACCAAAAGGATCATCTCTAGAAGTGCATCCAAGCCCTTCTTCTCCTTTGCGGAGACGGGAACGCAGATCACCTCTCCACCCTGCTCCTCAACGGTTAAGCCGAGTTCGGCCAGTTGCCGTTTGACCCTCTCTTGGTCCGCATCTTTCTTATCAATTTTGTTTAGAGCGACGACCATAGGCACTCGGGCGGCCCGAGTGTGATCTATCGCCTCCTTGGTTTGAGGCATCACCCCATCGTCGGCGGCTACCACAAGCACGGCTATGTCGGTAACCTGGGCCCCGCGGGCTCGCATAGCGGTGAACGCCTCATGGCCCGGGGTATCTATGAAGGTTATCTTCCTCCCCTTTTTCTCCACCTGATAGGCGCCTATATGCTGGGTAATCCCCCCTGCCTCGCCGGCTACCACGTTGGTCTGTCTGATGGCATCTAGGAGGGTGGTCTTGCCATGATCCACATGGCCCATCACCGTTACCACCGGGGGGCGAGGTTCCAGATCCTCAGGCGCTTCTTGGGCGTAGATCTCTCTCAGGGGGACCTCGGTAAGGGGAGCGGGGGGGGCCTCTACTTCCGGGAGAGGAGGCGGGGCCTCCTCCCGCGGTTCGAAACCCATATCACTAGCCACGACGGCCGCTGTATCGTAGTCGATAGTCTGATTGATATTGGCCATGATCCCATCGGCGATCAACTCCTTGATCACCTCGATGGGGCTAACCCCTAACAGCTCTGCTAATTGTCTGACCGTGATGAGATCAGGTATGGTGACAACCTTACGACCCTCCTTTGTTTCCATCTTCACCCCCCTCTCCTATTCAAACGCCTGCTCTGCTTTTCCAGGTTGTTCCTTGGCCAAGGTACGACCATACTCCAGGAGATGTGCCCGTTCCTCAGGGCTAAGGGCAACCTTCAAGGCCCGATCCAACCCCCTTTTCTCCAGGGCGGCCTCCCAGCAGGTCTGATCGGGACAAAGATAAGCACCTCGGCCGTTTTTCTTGCCCGTAGGGTCCACCTCCACACCTCCAGCAGGAAGGCGCACTATTCGCACTAACGCCCTCTTGGGGCTGATACGGCGGCAACCCACACAGGTCCGCTGGGGAATGTGTCTGGCCCGCTTCATGGCTGCCCTCCCATCTCTGGGGCCCTATTCGCTCCCCTCCTCTTCCCCTTCCTCTCCCTCTTCCACTTTCAGATCCAGGTCGTAATCATGCTCACCCTGCTCCCAGAGCCCGACCTCCTTCTGCCAATCGTCACGAAGTCGACTAGGCTTACGTAACTTTCGAGCGACCACCTCGCCCAACCTCTCATCGTAAACCAGGTCCCGCTTGGGCCTCTTTTTCCTTTCGGCGAATATGAGTTTCTCCTCCTCCCGCTCTTCTTCCTCCTCCAGAGGCACCTCTTCAGGAACCATCTCGATTTCCGCCGGTTTAACTTCTTCGAGTGCAACCTCCGCCTCTACGGGAACAACCTCCCCAGCCCCTGCTTCTGCCGGCGTAACCTCTTCAGGCACCGCCTCCTCAGCCTCCAACACCACTTCTTCAAGGGCAGGCGCTGGCACGGCCTCCTCAACAACAGCCGGGTAGAGGTTTGCCATCTTCAGCCTCTCCTCTATCTCCTCCAGAGATTTGGGGCCCAACCCGGGGATAGCCAAGATCTCCTCCTCACCCTTTTCCAGCCGCTCTAAGAGCCTACCCACCTGGGTCACTCCCGCCTGCTCCAAGGCGTTTTGGAACCGTGTGGAGAGGCCTAAAACCTGGATAGGGGTCTCTTCGGTGATCTCTCCCGGCTCCAGTTCACCCTTAGCCAAGGCCTCGGCTAGGCGGGCCGTCTCCTCCGCGGCTAATCGAGCGGCTCTCTCCACCGCCTCAGCGGGGCTCATAATGTCGATCCGCCAGCCGGTCAACTTGGCGGCCAAACGGGCGTTCTGCCCCTCCCGGCCGATGGCTAAGGATAACTGTTTTTCCGGAACCACCACGATAGCCGTCTTCCCCATCTCTCTGTCTTCCACCAATTCCACGCCTACCGGCCGCGCCGGACTCAACGCTTTAGCGATAAACTCCTTGGGGTCAGGCCTCCACTCCACGATATCTATCTTCTCTCCGCCCAACTCGTTGACGATAGACTGGATCCTCACCCCGCGCATCCCCACACAAGCCCCCACCGGGTCCACCCCTGGCTGTAGAGCGACCACGGCTACCTTGGAACGGGAACCGGGTTCGCGGGCGATGGCCTTTATCTCCACCGTCCCGTTATATATCTCGGGCACCTCCACCTCCAAGAGGCGACGGAGCATAGCCCAATGGGTGCGGGAGACGATGATTTGAGGGCCACGGCTGGTCTTAGTTACACTCAACACGTAGACTCGTAACCTTTGCCTAGGGCGGTATCTCTCGTTCGGCACCTGCTCGCTACGAGGCAGGATAGCCTCCGCTTTCCCCAGGCTCAAGATAATAGCCTGGGCATTGATGCTTTGCACCATCCCATTCAGTATCTCCCCCTCCTTATCAGCAAAGGCTTCATACAAGGCATCCCTTTCCGCTTCCCGGATCCTTTGCAGTATCACCTGTTTGGCCGTCTGGGCTCCTATCCGGCCGAAGTTCGAAGGGGTCGTCTCCACCAAGACCGTCTCCCCCGGGGCTGCCTCTTCCACCACTTCTTTGGCCTCAGCCAGGGAGATCTGCGAACGGTTGTCTTCTACCTCCTCGACGACCTCTTTCTCGGTGAAGATCCTCACCTGTCCAGAGTCAGGCTCGATCTTAGCGGTGACATTGGCGAGGCCGCCAAAGTCCCGTTTATAGGCCGAGACCAAAGCCTGCTCCACGAGTTCCAATACCACCTCTTCGGAGAGGCCTCGTTCGGCGCAGAGTTGGTTGATGGCTCTAATAAAGTCGCTCTTCATCTAGCCACTCTCCATACCACTGATTCAGGTCCGCCATAAGAAGAAAAGTGGGAGTTTCCCACTTTTCATAGAAGCGGCTAATTCTATTATATCACCTTTTTACGCTCCGTGCAAGTTAAACCCTATACATATCATCGAGCAAGCGGTAAAGAGGGGACAACTCTACGACTCTTGGACCCTCCTCGTCCCGGCGCTTAACCTCCACCCCCCACCTCTAAGGTTCTTCTGCTCACCGTTAACCGAAAGGGCAGACCTATGAGATCCGCATCGTTGAACTTCACCCCTGGGCTCTCCTCCCGATCGTCATATAACACGAGCCAAAGGAAGCCAACCCCTCCCCTCCCTCACTAGAGACACCCGGTCTTCTCTAGATGTCTCCACCCAGCCACGATCTCCTCTGGCGAATAAGAGTAATTGAACTCAAAGACGCGCAGGGCCTCGGTGGGGATATAGGGAGCCAGAGCCCCGAACCCTAGCTCCCCTTGGCCGGGGATGCCGTGATCGCGGAGGCCAACTATGTCATGGAGATGAACCCCCAGCATCCGCTCCCCATAGGCGCGGAGCCACTCCTCCTGGGGGGTGAAACCCAGATTCTCCAGAGCCCGGGCATGGCCGGTATCGTGCCAGTGGTAGAGGACAGGATCGAGGTTCAATAACCTCCCCATCTCCTCATAGTTGGGGATCTCGAGATAGTAGTATCTATTCTCCAGGCCGATTTTGACCCCTTTTAGACGGGCGCATTTGGCGATCTCGGCCAGGCTCCTGGTCACCGCTTCCAGGTGGGCTTCTTTCTTTAGAGCACGGGCCTCTTTTAGCCCTTCCATCAGGGCTCGGTATCGGGGCCTTCCTTTCTTCCCCTGCCGGAAAGCCTCCCTCACTTCCCGCTCCAATTTCCAGTCTGCATTCACTCGGCCCAGATGGAGAACTACGGAGGAGGCTCCCAGATAGGCCGCCAACTCTACACTCCTCTGAACCATAGAGACCGCTTCTTTCCGTCTCTCCTCATCCAACGAGGAAGGGAGGAGATCTTTTCGGGTCTGGGCGACTAGATCGATGGTCTGGGGACAAGGAGCATGGAGGCTAGCGACCTCGTATTCGCCCGGGGATATGCCTTCTAGCATGGCCTCCGTCACCTGGTGGTTCAACTCGTACCGCTTAAAACCCATCTCTCTGGCGGCGGCGAAAAAGTCAATCAGATGAGTGAAGCGGCCCTGAGCCCACATGGTCGAAAGTATAGGTTCGGGCAAGGCAACCTCCCCCTCCACTTGACGAAGAGAGCGCTAAAGGTATAGAATCATCCCCGCAATGAGGAAAAGGGCATTTCCATGTTAGTTAAAGGCCTCGTCGTAGGTCCCTTACAGGTCAACTGTTATCTCGTAGGTTGCGAAGAGGCTAAGGAGGGAATCGTCATCGACCCCGGCGGCGACGCCCCGGCGATCCTCTCCCAGATCCACGCCTTGGGGCTGAATATCGCCTATATCGTCAACACCCATGGCCACATCGACCATGTGACGGCTAATAGGTCGGTCAAGGAGGCTACCTGCGCCCCCATAGCCATCCATCGCCTCGATGCCCCCTGGCTTACCAGCCCTCAAGGCGGCTTAGCCCTACTCCTGGGGGCCACCCCAGGCCCTCCAGCGGATATCCTCCTGCAGGAGGGAGACGAAGTAGGGTTCGGCAACATCAGTTTGAAGGTTCTCCATACCCCTGGCCATACCTCGGGTGGCATCTCCCTCCTGGGCGAGGGGGTCATCTTCACCGGAGATGCCCTCTTCAACATGGGCATCGGCCGCACCGACCTCCCCGGAGGCGATTTCAAGACCCTTGTAGAGAGCATAAGAAGTAAACTCTTCACCCTCCCCGAGGAGACAGTGGTCTACCCCGGCCATGGCCCCGCAACCACCATAGGTCGGGAGAAGAGGACCAACCCCTTCGTCCCTTAGAATATACCATATGCCGTCCCTCTTGACCAGCTCTTAATCTTCAGTGATCGCGGCATCCCTTCTTACCCCCCGTGGAGGCCGCAAGATGAGGAAAAAGGAAAGGGAACGGGCTCCCTTCAGCGGAGGGGCTTAGATTAAAGACTGACGATCCAAAATGTAGGCCTCAGCCTGGCAGTATGGTCCCTGGGCCTCATTGGGGGCGCATTGAATCTCACCCCTCTCTCGCTCAGGCCGCTATCTTCGTGGGCCTCATCGCCTACTTCAGGAGCCACAAAGCAAGAACTCTACCCCTGTGCACCGCTTCACCGAGAGCATTGTCAAAGGCCTTGTCTCGTGCTATACTGGGGATGATGAAAGGAGGCGCTATGGAAGAGTTTAAAGCCTACATTGATGAGAACGCTGAGCGTTTCGTCGCCGAATTGCAACGCCTGTGTCAACAGCCGAGCATAGCGGCCCAGAAGGTGGGGATAGAGGAAACGGCAGAGATGGTCCTTTCCATGCTCCAGAGGATCGGGGCCCAGGCTCGCCTCATCCCGGTAGCCGGGGGATCGCCCCTGGTCTATGGCACCATCGGCGAGGGAAGAAGAACCCTCCTCTTCTATAACCACTACGATGTCCAGCCCCCTGAGCCCCTCGAAGAGTGGAAATCTGACCCCTTCGCCGCGGAGATCCGCCAGGGAGTCCTCTACGCCCGAGGGGCAGCCGACAATAAGGGAGATCTAGTGGCCCGCCTCATGGCTGTCGAGGCTTACCAAAAGACCAGGGGAGAACTACCTCTGAAGATAAAATTCATCTTCGAGGGGGAAGAGGAGATAGGGAGCATCCATCTAGGCCAATTTGTGGAAGAGAATAGGGGCCTTCTGAAGGCTGATGGTTGCATCTGGGAGGGGAGCGCCAAGGACCTCTCTGGACGCCCGGTGATATCCCTGGGGCTTAAAGGGATACTCTATGTGGAACTGCGGGCTAAAGGGGCCAAGAGGGATCTCCA
>DFBK01000017.1:0-1577 GCA_002366595.1 Anaerolineales bacterium UBA3082
CTGCGCATCAACTTCTTTCCCACTCTGCTAAACGAGGAGGTGTTTTTCAACAGCCTCGGGTATCTTTGATCTCAAATATGACAAATCTCTCTGGAACACCAGGACCGGAGCCTTTCCCATCCCTCGGAATCCCTGCGGGACAGGGATCCTGTCCCACAGGGATCCTGTAAGGATAAGGAGAGGCGGTAATGATAACCGGCTGAAGCCTCGAATCCTTTATTAAAGTCCAGTAGGGCAGGTTTCCCTGGCCCCCGGCCTGGCAAGTACCGGGGCAGGCTGATGAGGCCAGGACAGGCCAAAGATGATCTAGCGAGCGTGTTCAGAGTGTTCCCTAGAACTGATGCGCACCTCCATCTAAGCCAGGGGGCCGAGTCTCTCCACCAGATAAGAGAGGGTCAAGGCTAGGGTGTTCATAGTGGCATGGAGGAGGATGCTGGGCAGAAGGGAGTCTGAGAGGTGATACAGGAAGGCCAGAAAGCAGCCCAGGAAGAAGAGGGGCACAAAAGCCGTGGGGGTAAGGTGGAAGAGAGCGAAAAGGAGAGCGGTTGTGCCCATGGCCCTTAAGGGGCCCTGGTGTTCTCTGAGATTGGCGAAGAGGAAGCCGCGGAAGAAGGTCTCCTCAGCCAAGGGAGCGATCAGGCTTCCCGCGACCAAGGCCAGAAGAAGCCCCTGTGGTCCCCCGCCGAAGATAGGCAGGACCTCAGGTTGGGTCGCCAAACCGAAGGGGGCGAGGAGGAGGGACCAGAGGAGGTTGATGACAAAGGAGACGAAGAGCAATCCACCGGCCAAGAGCAGATAGCCGGGGTGGAAGCCGCGGAAACCGAGGTGAGCCCAGGTTCCACGATGGCCTCTTATGATTATCAACCAAGGGGGCAAGAGGAGCACGGCCTCGCAAGCGGACACGAGAAGGGTGATGCTCAAGGGGGGAAGTTGCCAGAAAGCGCTAGCCACTCCCACCAGGAGCAGGAGCCCTCCCATCAGGAGAGCGATGAATAGTACGCTCCCCAGGATCTCCCGCCGGGTGACCAACTAGAGCCCCTTGCCTAGTTCGAGCAGTTGGCGGGCGATGACCAGCCTTTGGATCTCTGAGGTCCCTTCGCCGATGGTGGTGAGGCGGTTATCACGATAGAACCGCTCTACCGGGTACTCTCGGCTGTAGCCGTAGCCGCCATGGATCTGGATGGCGTTGAAGCAGGCCCGCTCGGCAGCCTCGGAGGCGAAGAGTTTGGCCATAGCCGCCTCTTTGGTGAAGCGCTTACCTTGATCCTCTAGATAGGCGGCCTGGTAGAGGAGGAGACGGGCGGCTTCCAGTTCCGTGGCTGCGTCGGCGATCATCCATTGGATGGCCTGGAACTTGGCGATGGGNNNNCGGCCGAACTGGACTCGCTCCTTGGCGTAGGCTGTGGAGGCCTCCAGGGCGGCCCGGCCTATCCCCAAGGCCATGGCCGCGATGCTGACCCGCCCCCCATCAAGGGTCTTCAAGAACTGCTTGAACCCCTCCCCGCGCTTCCCCAAGAGGTTCTCCCTGGGCACCCGACAATCTTCGAAGATGAGTTCCGAGGTCACCGACCCTTTGA
>DFBK01000017.1:1626-6591 GCA_002366595.1 Anaerolineales bacterium UBA3082
ATGAGGTTGGAGATGCCTCGGGTTCCCTTTTCGGGGTCGGTCCTGGCGGTGATGACCAATACATCGGCGATGGAGCCAGAGGTGATGAACCTCTTGGTGCCGTTGATGACCCAATGGTCACCATCGAGGAGGGCGGTGGTCTTGGTGGCTCCGGCGTCGGAGCCCGCCTCAGGCTCGGTGAGGCCGAAGGCTCCGATATACTCGCCTTTGACCAAGGGCACTAAGTATCTCTCCTTCTGCTCTTCTGTGCCGAAGAGGTAGATAGGGGCGCTGGCCAGGGAGACATGGGCCTCGTAGGGGAGGCCGATGGAGCCCGAGGCGTAGGAGATCTCCTCCACAGCCAGGGCGAAACTCACAAAATCGGCACCTGCCCCCCCATATTTCGGGGGCCAGGGGAGGCTCAGGAGCCCCAGTTCCCCCATCTTCTTAAATATCTCCTTGGGGAACCGCTCCTCCTCATCTATCTCCGCGGCAATGGGGGCGATCTCATTCTCGGCGAAATCGCGCACCATATCGCGGATCATCTTTTGCTCTTCGGTGAGTTCAAAGTTCACGATGACTCTCTCCTTCTTAAGAACTCATAACTAGTATCTCAATGATTCGTATCTAATGCACGAATGACTAGTTTATTTGTCCTATGGGGACAGACGAGGATAAAGAAACGTAGTAAGTCTGAATACTGCAAATATAGGTCTGGTACTCCGTTGAGATCATTGGCCTCTTTTACTAGTTCAGCCCAACTTTGAGTCGCCTTTGGCAATTCTACATGATTAGAGCCCTCTCTTGTGAGCCAAGCAAATGTATCTTCAACCTTATCAGGTTTGAATTCCTTGAATGCTATGTGCGACAATTGGCGCCAATTCTTCTTTAATAGCTCCTTTTCGTTTCTTCTAGCTATCATTGAGATGATTGCTTCTAATGTATATGAGCTACCGGAGAATTGGCTGAAGTCGATTTTTTCGATATCGATGCCTAGCATAGCTTCTAGCACGGCTTCAAGAACGGCATTTACGCTGTAGTATGGATTTGCTAAACTTACTGACACCCTGGGCGCATTGCTACTAATGACGCCGAGAAAAAGAGCATTCAGTAAAGATCGGGCTACTTCATATTCACCACATAATTCTAAATACTTAATCAAGCCAAAGAAATGGGGCAAAGCAGATTCTCCCCATAACCATAACATATTGATATTGCTTTTTATTAGTTCAAGTAATCGGTTATCCTGGATATATTCCTTATCCGTTTTGTGCCGATAGAGTTCCAGCGTTGCCAATGCTCCGAATACAATCGTTGCTCTTGCTCTATAAACCAACCAACCATCGCCGAGCGAGTCTCCTTCCAGAAAGTCTTTTCTTTTTAAGGTTTCATCCTTGAGCAATAGTAGATTTCGAACTATCTCTGACACAGCCAAATTAAATGAATCGATCCAATCTTCCTTTCTTAGGCCAGTCCTTTGAGCGTATCGCACAATGCAGGCAGCTAGGGAAGTCCATGCCTCAAATAGGGCATAGTAATTCTTTCGAATTTGATACGGATTCAACAAGTAAGTAGTTATTATTATGCTACCAGAGATCGCGTTAATGGCATCAGATTTCTGCCCAGGGGTATCCTTAAAAACCGTATTGTTGAAAAAGGAGAAGTATTTGTCCTTCGGCAAGAAATCAGTCCCGTCAGCAAGGAAAAGCTTCAAGAACAAATCAAAGTCTTTTAACTCTTGGGGGATAAACTTCCCTTGAGCATCGATGAATTCTTTCAACAAAGTCTGCCCATTAATAATCTCTAGATAAGAATATCCCCTTCCCTTTCTTTGGTTGTCTTCATTTATCTGATCAATTTGGATTCTTACCTCGTCGATTATTTCGCCATTCGTAACCAGAAAGGATTTGTGCACTTTGGTTTTGTCCACAGATGGATGAACTATCGGTAACTCTATTAACTCCCTTACCTGACCTGAAATCTTTCTCCATTCTTTGAGGTCTATTTTGCCCGTCTTAAGTTGATAAGCGCAATAGCCACCGTTACTATCGATAGTTACAATATCCTTGCCTTGCTCCATTGGACGGTGAGAAGAGACATAGATTACCTTATGCCCTTTCTTCAAAAGGACTTGACAAAATGCTACCTGGTAATTTCTCTCATTTGTATTAGTCAACCAATTTTCTATGGCTCTCTCGATCATTCCACTCTTTTCTCTTTCTTTCGATAAGCTCTTCAAACCTCTTCTCATACTCAGGGTTAGCTTCCCATTCAGGTATCTTCTCTTTGAGGATGGCTGCCATCTCTGGAGGTACGAAGACCGTAGGCAGATAGGGATTCCCTTGCTCATCAAAATCAATCTGTATTCTCTCCAGCACTTCCATGAAGAGTTCATGGGTAAATGGTTGTCCCTTTCCATCTACGACTTGTCCGGTTCTATCTGTAACTTCCTTAAGTTTATCGAGCATAAAGTTCGCTTGCTGCTTCTTTATGTCTTCAGCTACATTTTGAATATTCTCTATAAAAGCCATAGGGCCCTTCATTATTACATCTTCTCTGTTTATTGAATACTCAACAGACATTTCTTTGTAACTTGATTCCTCTAATCCCCTCTCTTCGGTTTTCGATGACATTTTATTCCCTTCAAAATGACGCTCTTGTCTGAACTGTGAAAGGAGGGATTCTTGCCGAACTACGTCTTGAAGATACCGGTTTATCGCTTCTCGAAACTTTTCTTTTATCTTGGGGAAGTCTGGCAACATTTTCTTCACACCTCCAAGTTGGTAACATGCTCTTTGCTGCTTCGAGGAGAGACCGCTGGGGTCCTTTTGAGTGTATCCTGCCCTTCTCTACTTCCCTATAGCCATCCCCGTGGGGTCAATCTCGTGGAGGAGGCGGCGCTCTTCTGGCGTGGGAGGCTCGGTGACTCCCACCTTCCGGGGGATTATGATCTCAAATCCGCTGTTATTCTGCACCTCCTCTACGGTGATGCCGGGATGTAAAGCCATGAGTCTGAGCCTCGTGGTCTCCTCATCAAAATCGTAGACCGCCAGTTGGGTTATGACCCGGTAGGGGCCGGTATCCTGGGGCAAGCCAGCCTTTTCCCTGGCCCCGGGGCCATCAAGATAGCCGGGAGTGGTGATGAAGTTTACCCTCTCCACGAAGCGATTTACATCTTGGCGCATAATGATGATGGTCCGCCAGCAGAAGGAGCCCAAATCGTTGGCTCCTCCGGAGCCTGGCAGGCGCACCTTTGGGGGATCGTGGTCGCCGATGACGGTAGTGTTGATATTGCCGTAGGCGTCTATCATGGCTGCGCCCAGGAATCCGTAATCCAGGTATCCTCCCTGGGAGAGCGACATGACATCGTGCATGCTGGAGGCGGCCACCGCCTTGTGGAAGGTGCGGGAATCGCCCACGGAGATGGGGAGGACCGGAACCTGGGGGCCCATACCCCCGGCCTCGAAGATTATGAGGAGGTGGGGAGCGTGGGTCCTCTGGGCCAGCATGGCGGCGACCATGGGAAGACCGGTGCCCACAAAGACGGATTTCTTATCCTCCAGCATCTTAGAGGCCACGCAGGCTAGGAGTTCGGTGGGGGTGTATTCTGGCTCTGGCTTCATCTTTTCTCCTTCTTCAGCCAGGGGGCTTTCATAGGTTCTTCCAACCGCTCCACTCGCGCCAGATACGCCAGTTTCTCTTCTCCGCCTACTAGTTCCAGGTACCCAGCGAAATCATCTACGCTGTAGACATACTTCTGGAGGTATTCTTTGGTCCCCTCCTCAGTCTTGGAGAGTTGGAGCCATTCGCCGATATGCTCTTCGTCGAAGAAGTAGAGGTAAGGCATCTGGCAGGGGTGCGAGCCGTAGGGCACCTCGCAGACAGCGTCCACCACGAAGAAGGGGATGACCGTGAGGTGAGGCTGGGCTCGTATGACCTCATTATCTATGATCTTCTCCGTGGTGATGACGACCCGCCGTGCCGCTCGGGCTAGTTCGAAATCCTCGATGATGGTGCCATCGATCTGAGCGTTTCCGTAGATATCGCAGCGGGGGACGTGGAAGAAGGCTACATCGGGGTAGGCAGCGGGGATGAGGCAGATCGGCTTCCCGCTGAGGGGGTCCTTCACTACCTTAGCAGAGGAATATTTGAGCGTATCGGTGCCTAGCAAGTTTCGGGAGGGGATGAAGGGGAGGCCCATCATCGCGGCCAGGAACCGCCACTGATAGCCGGCGTTTGAGGTCTCGGCTATCACCTGGCATCGGCCGCTCTCCACCGCTCGCCGTCCAGCCGGGGAGAGGCCGCGCAACTCATGGGCGAAGCAGTAGGCCACCTCAACCTTACTCACGCAACCTGCACCGATGAGGATGTCGATGTCGTGGACAGCGGTCTTGCCGGCCATGACTAGGTTTTGCTTCTTCTGGCGAACGATCTCGTAAATGGCGGCCATGGAGACCCGAATATGGCCAAAGCCGCCCATGGCGATGAAATCCCCATCATGGACGAACCGGGAGACCGCTTTCTTCACGCTCATCCGCTTATCCCGCAGGTCGCGGGGTTTATTCTCCCGGACCCATTTGCGGTTCTCGTCGGGGTCGTGCCAGCCTATCAGTTCACCTTGGCCTTCTACAAGGGTTTCCATATTGTATTCACCTCCAAGATTGGTGATGATCAGCGATAGGAAGGGAAAAGTTGGCGTGCGAAGAGCCACAGCCCGGCAAGAGGCTTAGATGATCAAGCCATATTTCAACCCTTCTTGCGCCAACCAGAATCAGCGCTTCGGACGTTCCATGAGTTCCTCAAAGGTAAAGATATGGTGACGATCCATAAGGCGCTTTAGGTGGCTGCGATCAACATAGTCAGGCATAGGTCGCCAAACGATATCGCCCCCAAACCCAAATCGTCCATGACGGCCTCCTTGCAATTCTACGCCGCCTCAGTTCAGGAGAGCCAGGATCTACCTCTCCTAGAGGGGCCTGAAATATT
>DFBK01000006.1:0-1397 GCA_002366595.1 Anaerolineales bacterium UBA3082
TTGGGGAAGAGATGCCACTAGGCAGGGCCCCTGGGGGCACGAACCGATAGCCACTCTCATAGCCGTTTAGGGATCGGCGTTGGCAATTCTCCTGCGATGTAGTAGGCTGAGCGCGTCAGAACGCCATCTGCGATCCCAGAGAAGGCTGAGGATGGAGAACTTGCCCCTTAACCTGACCGGTGGGCTCCTAGCCTCCTCGCCTATCGGCGCGATCCTCTTCCTCATGGTAGGGTTGAGGTGGGGGGCGGCCAGGGCCGGCCCTGCGGGCTGGCTCACTGCTTTCATTGTGGGGTTCCTTTTCTTCGGAGCGACTCCGGAACTGTTGGCCTATTCGCAATTAAGAGGGGTGCTTCTTAGCCTCTTCGTGCTCTATATCATTTGGATGGCTCTCCTTCTCTACAACGTGGTTAACGAGGCGGGGCCATAGATGCGAGGGGATCTCTCGCCTCACGGGGGATAAGACCCTACATCCTGGGGGCTCAGACCACGGGGGGCTCATTGAGGAGCATGCTGGCCCCGGCCAAGATCATCGTCGGTTGCAGCACGGCCGGGCTGGAAGGGCGAGAGGGGCTCGTCTTGAGGAAGACCATCGGCTACGGCCTGGCTATCACCGCCCTAGTGGGAGGCCTCGCCTGGTTTATAACTCGGTAAAAGCCAAAGAGAGGCATAGGTTGCCTCTGTAGGCATTGGCCTTTATGGTCAGCCCCCCATTTCTCTTCTCCCATGGGATCCTGGAAGGGATCGGAGCGCCCAATTGGACCCTTGCTCTCTTTGGAAGCGATAGCCGGAGGGGTGGTTATCGCTCTCTGAGGGTGGCTGGTTATCTAGGGAGATAAGGTTATTCTGGAGAGGATTCCCTCTCTTCTGAAGCCAGCGCTGGCTCTCTAATTCCACAATAAGGACAGAGGTCCCAGGCGAGATGAAGCAGGTGGCCACAGTTGGAGCAGGCCTTTTTCAGTTGGGTGTGACAGTGAGGACAGAAGAGGTAGTCGGGCTGGATGGGACGTTTGCAGGCTGGGCAGGAGTCTCGCTCTTCGACATCTTGGAGCAAGGCTTCCTCCTCCAGCGACCGTTGATAAGCCTCGGCTAGGCTCTCTTGAGGGCGAAGGATGAAGTAGAGCAGAAGCCCCGGAAGGTTGAAGACCAGGACTAGAAGGGTGGCCAGAAGTTGGACGAATATATCCCGGGATCGAGAGCGGATATCTCGGAAGGTCCAGATGACCAGGCTGAGAAGAAAGGCCAAAAAGTAGAACCCCAAAATGAAGCCGGTCACTGTCAAGATAGGTCCTAAGTCGACTTGCATCGCCTCTCCTATGGTAGTTAAGGTGTAGTGTATTATATCATCTTTTCTCCGTCTTGTCATCTCTCAAGAGACGAGGCTGTTGAAAAACACCTCC
>DFBK01000006.1:1428-64269 GCA_002366595.1 Anaerolineales bacterium UBA3082
CAATCGTTCAAATTCTAACCGTCTATGGGAGAAATTGTCGATTGCCAAAGGGTCTATCCCCCTTTTTCAACACTCTCAAGAGACCTTAAAATTTGCTCTCCCTCTCCTCTTAGGAGGCTGCTCTATCCCTACGGGATCCCGAGGGATTTGTATGCGCACTCCTCTTGTGGTATAATCAAAAAAGAAGAACCTGAAGGGGCGGGAGGGACGAAATGATCAGAGTGACGGTGGACAGCATAAAGGTTAGCCTCATTTCCAACCACCGTGTTGTAGTCCTCAAAGACGAGAACACGGAGCGGTACCTCCCCATCTGGATCGGCCCCTTTGAAGCCGACGCTATCACCATAGGCATGCAATCTCTAGAGATGTCACGCCCTTTAACTCATGACCTCCTCAAATCTCTCATCGATGGGGTAGAGGCTTCCGTCTCCCACATTTTGGTCAACGATTTGAAGGATGATACTTTCTATGCCCAAATCGTCATCGAGTTCAATGGCCAGCATATAGAGATCGACTCCCGCCCCAGCGATGCCATCGCCCTTGCTGTCCGGGCGAAAGCGCCCATCTATGTGGCCGAATCGGTGATGGAGAGGGCGGGTATCGTGCCCAGCGAGGAGAAGGGAAGCCTCACCCCGGAAGAAGAGGAGAGGCTAGCCCCCTTCCGCGATTTTGTAGATGGCCTCGATCTAGATGATCTTGATGAGGGGTGAGCATGGCCACAGTAAGGCTCCCCCCCCAGAACATCGAGGCCGAACAGTCGGTATTAGGCAGCCTCCTTCTCGACCGTGACGCGGTGCTTAAGGTCTCCGCTTTTCTGCGCCCCGAAGATTTCTACCGCCAATCCCATAGCCTCATCTATAAAGCGATACTGGATCTCCACGAGCGACGTCAGCCAGCGGATCTGATCACCCTCTGCGATGAACTGGAGCGGCGAGGGCGATTAGATGAGGTAGGAGGGCCCAGTTACCTCACCTCTCTCATAAATGCCGTGCCCACCCCGGTCTATGTGGAGGACTATGGGCGGATCGTGGAGCGAGCGGCGGTGCTCCGCCGTCTCATCGGGGCGGCAGGGGAGATAGCGGGTATCGCCTATGAGGAAGCCGAGGAGGTGGATCAGATCGTCGATCGGGCGGAGCAGATCATCTTCAGCGTGGCCCAACGACGGGTGGAGCGGGATCTGGCTCCCATCCAGCAGGTGCTGGATCGATATTACGACCGGATCGAATACCTCTACCAGCATCGGGGGGAGACTATCGGCCTCCCCACCAGCTTCTACGATCTGGACAAACTCCTGGGCGGCCTGCAACCAGCGGACCTCATCATCGTAGCCGGTCGACCGGGCATGGGTAAGACCAGCCTGGTTTTAACTATGGCCGAGGCGATCGCTCGGAGGCAAAAGGCCACCATCGCCCTCTTCAGCCTGGAGATGCCTGGGGAGCAAGTGGTACAGCGTCTCGTCTCTGCCGGATCGGAGATCGAATCCCAGAGGCTTCGGATCGGAGAGTTCGAGGAGGAAGAGTTAAAGAGGATAGTCGACGTTATGGGTGAGCTATCAGAGATGTCCATCTTCATCGATGATACTCCGGCCATAACCCCCATGGAGGTGAGGGCTAAGGCCAGGCGGCTGCACGCTGAGTACGGGGTGGATCTGGTCATCGTCGACTACATGCAGTTGATGAGGGCCGGGATTAGAGCCGAGAACCGCGTGCAGGAGGTTTCATATATCTCCCGGCAACTCAAATCCCTAGCCCGTGAGTTGAGGGTTCCCTTGGTGGCTGTCTCTCAACTCTCGCGGGCCGTCGAACTCAGGGCGGATAAGCGGCCTATCCTCTCCGACCTTAGGGAGTCGGGCTCCATCGAACAGGATGCAGACGTAGTTATCTTCATCTACCGGGAAGTGCTCCCAGAGGATTCCGAGGATACGAGCCTAGCGGACATAATCGTGGCCAAACATCGTAACGGTCCCACTGGTCAGTTCCAGTTGCTCTTTCAGAAGGAATGGGCCAGGTTTGTAAACTTTAGACGACCCGAGATGGTTATTGAGCCATCCCGGGAGATGGATTAACGGCGAATAGGCGATGAAAGGGTTTAGTGGTTTTCCGGAAGGAAAAGTGCGCTTCACTCCCCTCCCTGATCTCTTCTTTAGCCAACTTGTGCCCTGCATCGATAATCTACCGGAATTAAAGGTCACCCTCCATCTTTTCTGGCTTCTCCATGGAAAGAAGGGCCATCTTAGGTATACTAGCCTCCAAGAACTGAGGGAAGACCCTTTGCTCTTGGCTGGGTTGTCCGTAAAGGATCCCGTAGGGAAGGGAAAGGTGGCTGGCCGGCGCTCGGAGGATCTCCTCGACGAGGGGCTAGAGAGGGCCGTGGCCCGGGGAACCCTCTTACGGGTTTCCGTAAAGGATCCCGAGGGAGGTGATAGCCAAGAGAGTTGGTATTTCTTGAATGACCCCCCATCCCGCCAGGCTGTAGAGAAAATAGAGCGGGGGGAGTTGAGGCTGGGGGGGATGCCCTCCAGGCCAGGGGAGAGGGTGGAGGTGGAACGACCTAACATCTTCGCTCTCTATGAGCAGAACATCGGCCTCCTCCAACCCCTGATCGCTGAAGAGTTGCGGGAGGCGGAGAAAACCTACCCCCCTGACTGGATAGAGGAGGCTTTCAAGATAGCGGTGGAGCGAAACGCCCGAAATTGGCGGTATATACAGGCTATTCTTGAGCGTTGGGCTCGGGAGGGGAAGGACGACGGAGAGGTTAGAAGAGATTCTAAAGAGGACCGGTATCGATACATCAAGGGAGAGTACGCCGACCACATCGAGCACTAAGCGAGAGCCACCGTGTCCTATCTGCGGCGGGCTTGGTTATCTCTATCGAGATGTAGCCCCCGGCCATCCCGATTTCGGCCGGCCCATCTTATGCCGATGCAAGGAGAAAGAACTGGCGGAGAAGAGGCTCCGGGATCTGCGAAGGGCTGGCAACCTGGGGCTCCTCTCCCGCATGACCTTCGAGAGTTTTAAGCCGGAGGGGTACGGCTTACCTCCCCGCCAACGCGAGAACCTAAAAAGGGCTTATGAACTCGCCCAGGAGTTCGCCCGGGAGTCCAAAGGGTGGCTGGTTCTCAGCGGGGGTTATGGCTGTGGCAAGACCCACTTGGCGGCGGCCATCGCCAACTATCGACTGGAGCAGGGGGAGCCTGTCCTTTTCGTGGTCGTGCCTGATCTCTTAGATCACCTGCGAGCCACTTTTAGTCCCGATAGCACTGTAGCCTACGATGAGCGGTTCGAGACGGTGCGCACCGCTCCCCTCTTGATCCTCGACGACCTGGGAACCCAAAGCAGCACCCCTTGGGCGAAGGAGAAACTCTACCAGATAATTAACTACCGGTACAACGCTCAACTCCCCACAGTGATCACTACCAACCGTCCTCTCGATGAGATCGACGCCCGCTTGCGGTCGCGGATGAGCGACCCCGACCTATGCCAGACCTATCGTATCCAGGCCCGGGACTTTCGAGCCTCTGGTGGCGAGGGGGACGAGGGACAGAGCATCATCAGCCTCTACGCCGATCAGACCTTCGAGACCTTCGACGCTCATCGCCCTGAGTTGCCCTCTAACGAGCAGAAGAACCTGCGAAGGGCCTACACTATCGCTAAGGAGTACGCCGAGAAGCCGCAAGGGTGGCTAGTTTTTATGGGGATGTACGGTTGTGGTAAGACCCACTTGGCGGCGGCCATCGCCAACTACCTCCACCGCCAAGGGTACCCTGTTCGCTTTGAGGTCGTTCCCGATCTATTGGATCATCTGCGGGCCACCTACAGCCCCTCTAGCCCCACCTCCTACGATAAGAGGTTCGAGGCGGTGCGCCATGCGCCGTTTCTCGTCCTCGACGACCTGGGGAGCCAGAGCGCTACCCCTTGGGCGAGGGAGAAACTCTACCAGATCTTCAACTACCGTTATCAGGCCAAACTTCCCACGGTCATCACTATGCGGGAGTCCCTGGAGGAGGCCGACCCTTGGCTCGCCTCTCGGATGCTCGACCACTCTCTCTGCACTCTTTACACCATCCTGACGCCGCCATACCGAGGCGGGGTGGTGAGGAAAGGTCAGAAGAGGGCCAGAAAGCGGTAGTATATCAATAGCAGGTGATCTTTGGGGGACGAGGACTCTCGTCCCCTTTTGGAAGGAGGGGCCATAATAGAAGCGTGGCCCTGTGGAAGAGGTCGGAAAGCCTCCCTCCTTTGAGACGGGTCAAGCCAGAGGATGCCTCCATCGAGGCGGTAAGGGGAGAGGAGGTATGGGAGGTGGTGGGGAGGGTGTTGACGAATAGGAGTGATCGATTATACTGAAGATATCTGCAGAGCCTCCGCTGCATCCTCTTGGTAGGTGTTCGGCATAGTGGTGATGGTAGTAAAGAGGCTGTAGGAAAAGATCATCCGTCTGCGACAAGGTGTGGAGTTTGGATATAACGAGTTAGGCGAAATAACGCAAGGAGTTTATGATAATGATTGGTGATGAAATGAAAAAAGATATTGAATTTCTTAAAAAACACACTTTACAACCTAAATGGTGGAAAATCACTAAAATATTTATTCTCTTGGGAAGTCTAATAGTGATTTATTCTATTTTTGGAATTATAAAAACAATAATATGGTTTTCAATAATACTAGCACTTGCAACCATTGTGCATTTAATTTATCGAGTAAATACAAATACCTATACAAAAACTTGGATGGATTTCAAAGTAGTGGAAATAGATGGGAAAAGAACCTATGGGCGTATTGGTTTTCTTTATTATACTTTGGTAGCATTTATATTTTTAATAGCAACTATAGTAGTAGTATTAGTAAAATAAGTATGATATGCCGTTACTTCGCCTAACAGCGGATAAAAAGCTTCGGTGCTACGCACCTTCGCTCAAATTGCCTTCGGCAACTTCTTTTATCCGCATAGCCTTAACCAAAGAAGGCCAGAAAGCGGTAGTATATCAATAGCAGGTGATCTTTGGGGGACGAGGATTCTCGTCCCCTTTTGGAAGGAGCAATGGCGGTTAGGGACGTTTTTGTAGGTCTCAGTTGTCGGCTCCTGGGTCTCCCCTTTCGCTTGCGGAGTTCTCCTCCCTTTTCACCCCCGCCCCGAGCGATCTTGATTTTGAAGCCTTGCTGTGTGGGAGACATTCTCCTCTCCACCCCTCTTGTGGCCACCATACGGAGGGCCTACCCCCAGGCGCGTCTCGACTATGCGGTGGGCCCCTGGTCCCGCCCTATCTTGGAGACCAACCCCCATCTGGACAATCTTGTCGATTGCGGACGGGTGGGGAGCGGGCGGTACGGTTGGAGCGATTACTGGGCGCTGGTCCAACGGTTGCGAGCCGGGGAGTACGAGGCCTGCTTCGTCTTGGAGCGCTCTCCCTTGATCAGCCTCCTCCCCTATCTAGCCGGCATCCCCCACCGAGTGGGGCTAGATAGCGATGGGCGGGGCTTCTCTTTGACCATCCGCGTGCCGGTAAAGGGTATAAAACATGAGGCGGAACTCTACCTTGACACCGCCCGGGCGGTAGGGATCGCAGTCGAGCGTGCAGCCTTGGAATTCTACCCTCGACCTCAGGAGCAAGAGCGAGCCCAAGCGCTATTAGACAAAGCCCACCCCCTGGTGGCCATCCATCCCGCTGGGGGCCGGAACCCGGGGATGTACCTCCCCGTCAAGCGTTGGCCCCCGGAGCGGTTCGCCGCGGTCGCCGATAGGGTAATCGAAAACCTGGGAGGCTCGGTGGTGCTCCTCGGAGGCCCGGGGGATGAAGGGGTAGCGGGCGCGGTGAACGAGCGTATGACCAACGAGCCCCTGGACTTGACCGGCCGACTGACCTGGGGGGAGACCGGAGCCGTCTTGGAGAAGTGCGACCTCTGCCTGGGGAACGACACGGGGGCTCTGCACCTGGCGGTGGCGGTGGGGACGCCCGTGGTGGCCATCTTCGGCCCCTCCGACCCCCGCATCTACGGCCCCTACGATAAGAGAAGCGTAGCCCTGTGGAAGGGGCCAGAAAGCCTACCTCCTTTGAGGCAGGTCAAGCCAGAGGACGCCTCCATCGAGGCAGTGACGATGGAGGAGGTTTATCAGTCGGTTCTCAAAGTTCTAGGTCGGGAATGATGACCTCCTTCTCTGGAAATTATGGGGGTGTAACTCATGAGAACTGTATATCAGGTTGGTTGGAAAGATAAGGATGAAGAAAAGATAAATCATTACCTTGGCGAAATTATGAAGCTGGCAACCATCCATGATGATGGCCGCGTATCTTTTACCGGTATCTCAGAGTTTCACGCCTATCAAGAAATCATCACACGCAACATCGACATCGAAGGGCTCGAAGACGTAGATAGGAAGAGGGCACTTGTCTTCAAAGCCATCTCCAGATTCGCTAGATATTCCAAACATACCCTCCCCCTCTTTCGGCTCGCTATAGAGACGGAATTGCGGCGATACTTTCAGATGCCGACTGCCACCTTCCATGTTCTCTTCCCCGTCAACATTCGGCGCACCGATTTGGCCCGCCGAAGATGGTTCAATATCCTGGGTACTCGTGTATTCTGCCGCACCTGGAGCTATGTGAAGAGGCATTACGACATAGGGCCATTCTTGAACGAGGCGGCGTCTCTGTTAGGCAAAAGCCGGGAAGAGCTTCCGATCTTCCTTGATATCCGTTTTTGCCCCCTCACAGTTAGCGTTGATGCACGCACATCTGGCGAGGCGTTTAGTAATGCTTCTGAAGCCTTCGATATCTTAAGAACGCTGATGAACTTGACAACTACATTTGGCAAGGTAACCTATCAATATGGCGGGCGCTATCGCCCCCTTGGACAATATCTTCCACCCCCGATTTTCGGAGTCTTTAAGGCGGACGGAGTCTATGCTCTACTGTATTTTACGATGGAGAAGTACGATTACCAAGAACGATCCATATCTGAAGACCAAATTAGGCTCGTTGATCGACTGACGAAAAGGGTAAAACAACCCAAGGACCAACAGGATACAATGCTCCTTGTGATAGACGCTCTTCGCAAATATGGACAGGCTATGGATACGGTGGACTGGCAACAGGCTTTCATGTCGCTCTGGCAAATCCTTGAACTAGTAGCCCTACAAACAGCCGGAGAGGTTAATATGAAAGACGTGGCTAGTAGAATCGCCAATCTATTGAGATTGAAACCGAAGGAACCTATGCGCGACTTGCTTGACTGCGCAGTACAGTCACGAAACGAGCTGGTTCACAGGGGGCGGTTCTCCGAAGACGGCTTACGAGAGGTCAACTATCTTAAAGTGGTCGTAGACTGCGTGATTGACTTCCTCCTCTCACGGCGCTTTCGAGAAGACTTTCCAACTATGAAAAGGTTGAAGACTTTCTATGGCTACGCAACAACACCCGACACAGATTTGCGGGAGTACAGACAGGCCATCGACAGTATTCTGCACCGTAGAGGCAAGTAGCTTAGGGAAAAGAATCCGCTATGCTAGAGCAAGGAAGTATAGTCAGTCGGGCTGGTAGGCTACGGCCGGGGGATAGCGGACGGTGACGGGCAATCGCCCTAGCATCGCCTCGTTCTTCACCAACTTGCAAGCGCCCATGCCCTGGGGGCGCAAAATCCGCCTGCTCCTGCGCAATAACTCTGTCAAAATTGGCAGTAGGTAGGGCAGGTTTCCATACCTGCCCCCTGAATCTTCTGCGACAGGGGCAAGAGAGGCCATTTCCTCTCAAGCCTTTGTTCAGGATACTTTCAAACATTGGAGGTAAATATGAGAAAAAGCGAGATAATAATCCTGGGGATAATAGTGGTTTCTTTCCTCATCGGAATGTACTTCTATCCCCGGATGCCAGGGGCAATCGCCTCTCACTGGAATATCAGAGGAGAAGTCGATGGCTACATGTCAAAATTCTGGGGTTTGTTTCTGATGCCAGTTATTTCTGTTGGATTGTTGTTGCTTTTTGTCCTGATACCTAAGATAGACCCTTTGAAGGCCAATATCGAGAAATTCAGGAACTATTACGATGGGTTTATATTAGTAGTGATTGTGTTTCTGTTCTACCTCTACCTCTTGACCATTCTCTGGAATATGGGCCTAAGATTCGATATGATCCAACTGCTGGCACCCGCTTGCGGAATACTCTTATACTGCTGTGGAATTCTAATAGAGAACGCGAAAAGGAACTGGTTCATTGGAATCAGAACACCTTGGACTTTGAGCAGTGAAGAAGTATGGGAGAAAACCCATAAGATCGGTGGGAGGCTGTTCAAGATTAGTGGGGTAATCGCTCTTCTTGGAGTGTTGTTCCGCGACTACGCCCTGTTCTTCATCCTCGTGCCCGCTATTTTGATTGCCGTTTATACAACCGTTTACTCATACTTTGAGTACCAAAAAGAGACAAGATGAGAGCCAACCGACCAAGCATCTCCTCATTTTTCACCAACTTGCAAGCGCCTATGCCCTTGGGGCGCAAGGTCCGCTTGCTCTTGCGCAACAACTCTGTCAAAATTGGCAGTAAGTAGGGCAGGTTTCCATACCTGCACCTGAATCTTCTGCGGCTTTGCAGGGTCGGGGCCGGAGATAGCGAACGGTGACGGGCAATCGACCTAGCATCACCTCATTCTTCACCAACCTGCAAGTGCCCATGGCGTTGTGAGAAGGGGAGGCAAAAGGCTACAGAATATCATATTTTAAGGAGGACTATCCCGTGGAGAAGAACAGACTAATCGAGATCGCAAGACTGGTAGCCAGCATAATCATTTGCCAGGGGGCGGGTTTGGTTGGCTCGATTTTCACCACACCCGCCATCCCCACCTGGTACGCAGCCCTGAGAAAGCCATCTTTCAGCCCTCCCAATTGGTTGTTTGCCCCAGTTTGGATTACCCTCTTTGCGCTCATGGGGGTATCGGCGTTCCTTGTGTGGCGCAAGGGGCTAGGTGATCCCCAGGTCAGAATCGTTCTAGCTATCTTCGTAATCCAATTGATTTTGAACACCACGTGGTCGGTGGTATTCTTCGGACTCAGGTCCCCCCTTGGAGGGCTTATTGTCATCGCGGTTCTCTGGGTCGCGATATTGTTGACTATCCTCAACTTCTTCAAGATATCAACGACAGCGGGGATAGTTCTCATACCTTACATCCTATGGGTGAGTTTCGCTGCCGTCCTCAACCTCTTCATCTGGAGGCTCAATAGTTGAGGTTGTGGAGCGTACATGCTAAGTATCTAGAATCTTCTAGGGCCGCTACGCTCGGACCTGGGGCTAGCGAATGGTGACGAGCCATCGGTCTAGCATCGCCTCATTCTTCACCAACTTGCAAGCGCCCATGCCCTTGGGGCGCAAGGTCCGCTTGCTTTTGCGCAACAACTGGATCAAAATCCGACGACAGACCAACTGCTGTGGACACCACGGAGAGCCTGGGCCGAAGACGCGGCGAAGGATCGATAGATCGATCGCCTGCCCTGCCCGGGCTCTCCACTGAAATCTTATCATCTCCCACAACATCTATCAATGGGAAGATGGTACCATTTCTTGGGCGATAATCGTGATGAGGGGCAGCGCATGAGAATCGGAGGCGACCAACGATGAACCTCTGCACCATCATCTGGGCCAGTAACAATTCCCAAATCCGGCTGAACCCTCTGCAGCAGGCCGACAAGGGGCCACCACTGATGCCGGAATCCATCGAGGGAGTAGGCTTATGCCAGCAAAGATTAGCGTAAGCAAAAAGGAGGAGATTACTACTGGATGGGTTTTCGAAGTGGCTATCTCCGAGCGGGGGAGTGAAACGGTCCACACGGTTACGCTGAGTAAGACAGACTATGAGCGGCTAACCGAGGGAAAGGCCCCGCCCGAAAGCCTGATAGAGCGCTCCTTTGAGTTCCTTCTCCAACGGGAGCCCAAAGAATCGATCCTGCGCCGCTTTGACCTCACCAAGATCGGCTTCTACTTCCCCGAATACGAGCGGGAGATCCGCCAGAGGCTCGGCTAGCCCCTCTTACTCCATATCCCCCAACTCATAGAGTATCGCCGCCGCGGCCACCAGCCCCGCCGTCTCGGCCCTCAGTATGCGGGGGCCTAACGTGACAGGGATGCCCCCATATCTCTGCCCCTGCTCTACCTCCTGAGGGGTGAACCCCCCTTCCGGGCCGATGAAGAGGTTGATAGAAAAGGGGATGGGCTGGGTGCCCCTGAGGACGGAGCGCAAACTGTTCTTCTTTGGGGCGGGCATCCCTGAGCCAGCCTCCTCCCAGGGGACGATGGTCAGTCCGCCTCGACTGGCTTCCTGCCAGGCCTGACGCAGAAGCAAGGCCGACCGCAGGACGGGAAGGCGACCTCGCCTCGACTGCTCCGCCGCCTCTAGGATGATCCGCCTCCACCTCTCAACCTTCTTCTCTCCGATATCCTCCAGGCTGGAGATGATACACCGGGCGGCGACCACGGGGACGAAAGCCACCACCCCCACCTCGGTGCACTTTTGTAATACGCTCTCGAAGGCTCGTCCTCTGAGGAAGGATTGGTAAAGGGTTATCTTAGTGCGAGGCTCGCTTTCAGCCAGGCTCTTCTGCAGGATCTGCCCCACTACCCGCTCCCGGCTCATCTCGCCCAGTTCCACCTGGTATTCCCAACCCGAGTTATCGAGGAGGATGACCCGGTCGCCCGGCTTCAAGCGGAGGACATTCCTTACCTGGTGAGTCAGGGGGCCGGTGATCTCCACCCCTTCCCCCTGAAGCCATTCTGGGGGGATAAAGAAACGGTGTAGATGCATCCTGGCGGGGGAATCGACTTACTTCCCCTCTCTCCTTCCTATCAGAGTGACCCAATCGCCCTTCTGAAGAGGGCTCAACTCCTTGAGCCCCCACTCTCTAAGGGTCTTCCTTACTTCCTCTTCTTCAGAAGCCATGATTCCGGCGGCGATGAGGAGACCCCCTGGCTTCAGGTGATCGAGGAGGCCCTTTTCTATAAGATCGGCTATCGTCCGGGCCAGGATGTTCACCACTATCAGATCGAAGAGGATTCCCTCCGCCATCTCCAGCGATCCCTCTTTCACCTTCACCGCCCTACCGACGCCGTTAGCCAGCACGTTCTCCTTCGCTATCTTCACCGCCAAGGGGTTGGTATCCAGGGCTAGGACGGTGCTGGCTCCCAGTTTGGCGGCGGCGATAGCCAAGATGCCGGAGCCGGTACCCAGGTCGAGGACCTTCGCCCCGCGGGAGAGGTGCTCTTCTAAGGCTTCCAGGCACATGCGGGTAGTGGGGTGGAGCCCCGTCCCGAAGGCCATCCCTGGATCGAGGGTGATGACCACCTCACCGTTAGTGGGGAGATACCTCTGCCATGAAGGAGATACTGCCAAGCGACGGCCGATATGCTGGGGCTCGTAATGGGCTTTCCACGCCTCGGCCCACTCCTCTTCTTTCACTTCTCTCACCTGGGGCTCGGGCAAGGGCCTTATCTGCCCCAGATGCCAGAGGGCTTCGTAAAGGGGCTTCAACCTCTGGTCGTGCATGGGGGTGAACGTTTTCACGGTTACCAGGGGGTCATCAGGCCAGGCCTCCACCACCGCTCCTCCCTCTCCGTACTGGTTGAAGAGTTCGCTTATCGCTTCTGCGCTCTCTTCATCAACCCGAAGGCTTATCTCCAGCCAGTTCAAGGTCTTGCCTTTCGTGGAGAGAAGTTAGAGGTTGAGAGCATCCCTTATCCTATTCAAGAACCCCTTCTCGCTCTGGGGGATGACCTCTTTGCCCAGGCTCTTGGACAATCGCTTGAGGAGTTCTCGCTGTTCCTCGGTGAGGTTGGTGGGGGTGACCACATAGACGGTAACCAACTGGTCGCCACGGCCATCGCCTCTCAGGTGGGGGATACCCCTATTTTTTAGCCTGAAGGTCTCGCCCGTCTGGGTGCCCGCGGGGATGGCGAGGGTAGTCGTGCCCTCCAAGGTGGGCACCTCCACCTCATCGCCCAGGGCAGCCTGGGCTATATTGATGGGCAACTCCAGGAAGATGTTGGAGTCTTGCCGCTTGAAATAGCGATGCCTCTTGACTGAGAGGTGCACATAGAGGTTTCCGGGCGGCCCACCCCATAAGCCCGCTTCTCCCTCCCCATCCAGGCGGAGTCGGACTCCGGAATCAACGCCTGCGGGGGTAGTCACCTCTAGCGTCTTAGTGACGCGGACGCGCCTATCCCCTCGGCACTCCCCACAGGCGGTGACCACCACTTCCCCCTCCCCGTGGCAGCGAGGGCAGGTGGTCATACTGACGAAGGAGCCGAACAAAGACTGGCGGACATGGCGCACCTGACCTGTGCCCTGGCACTCGGGGCACCTTATGGGCTCCGTGCCCGGCTCAGCGCCGGTGCCGTGGCAGCGGGGGCAGGTATCCAAGCGGGAGACCTCTATCTCCTTCTCGCAGCCGAAAACCGCCTCCTCGAACTCCAAGGTAAGGTCATAGCGGAGGTCCGAGCCCCGCTGAGCGCGGGCCCGGGGACCGCGAGGCCGCATCCCGAAGCCGAAGAAGTCCTCGAATATATCGCTCAAGCCGCCGAAGCCCATGTCGCCGAAGCCACCCATATCCGCGCGGCCGAAGCGGTCGTAGTTGGCCCGCTTCTGGGGGTCGTTTAGCACCTGGTAGGCCTCGTTTATCTCCTTGAAGCGGGCCTCGGCATTGGGGGATTTGTTCACATCAGGGTGGTACTGGCGGGCCAGGTGGCGATAAGCCCGCTTTATATCATCTTGCGCGGCGTTCCGAGGGACGCCCAATATCTCGTAGAAATCGCGTCTAGCGCTCATAGGCCAGTTAATAAATCTAGTTCTTTAAGAGGGAGCCTCACGCTTCGCGGTAGGCTTCCAAGAACTCGTCTCTCGAGATCCTTGCCTGGGTGCAGATGGCTCGTAGCGTTGAGCCTTTTATCTTGGGGTGATTAGGCATGGTTAGCGGCGTTTGGGTGCCGTCGGGGTTCTCATGCACCATAGAGATATGTTCCTTTTCACGAACCAATCGGAAGCCGAGGTGTCTCAGGGCTTTGACCACCTTTCGCCTTGGTGCATCCACTGGCCATTTGGCCATTAGATAGACACCCCTGTCTCGGCAACAAAGGCTTCAATGACTGGTGAGTCGGTCTCAAGAACCTCTTCGCCGAAGGTCTCAATATGAAAACGGATGGCCGATTTCACATCAGCCAGAGCCTCTTCGTAAGTATTCCCCTGGCCGACGACAACCCCTTTCAGTCCCAGCGGATATGCTATGTAGCCATCGGAATGTTTTTCAACCACTACCTTGAACTGTCGCACCGTAGTATCCTCCTCTCAACGCTCTTGCTCAATCTCACTAATGGCTTGATCGAAGGGGATGGCTTCGTCCTTTGCTGCCTTGGCAGCATCATAGGCGCGGATCGATTCCAGTTCCTCCAACTCCTCTGGTAACCTCTGATACTCATCTATACCGAGAAGCACCCCTACCCGTTTTCCCTTCTCATCAATTATGTATTTTCCGTTAAGAGAAGCCATGGTCTATCTCCTCTAACACATATTATATGCGAGGTTCAGTTGATATTCCTCTCATATCCAATCCTACCGCGACTGGGTTTTACCGGCTGAAGCCTCCAATCCTCTTCACGTTTCCGTAGCGGCGCCCTTCAGGGCGACGATCTTCCCCGTCAGGCTAAAGCCCCTGGCCCACATCAGCCAGGACAGGCCGACGCTACTGAAGCCTCGATTCCATTGTAACACTAGGGATTGGAACCTTTCCCACAGGGATCCTGTAAGGATAGGCGGACCTCCTATTCACATGATAATCGCATCTAGCGCTCATAGGTCAACTGACCGATTCACGCAACAGCGTAACGCCGCCTCGATCATGTTGGCGCTGCTCAAGGGATATCTATGAATTCAGCAAAGGCTTGCGGCTCAGGAACAGGTAGGTTGTCTCCCCACAATCCTCGTACGTGCATTTCGACGGCTTCTTGCATGTTGCGCTTGACTTCCTCACGGGTTTTGCCCGTCGCCACACAACCGGGCGGGTCAGACGAGTACACCGAGTAGTTTCCATTTGCCTTTTCAACCACAATCAGAAAACGATACATAGGGAGTTGTTTCAAAGTTTCTCCCACACTTCTCTTTTGATTTCGGCCTGCTTTAGAATTCTGGAAAGCAACTCTTTTCCGATGTCTTTTTGGTGAGGGTTGGGAATGCGCAGAGTGATATCACCCTTGACCATAAATTGGTGCTTGCCTCCAGCATAAGGGCCTTCAAAGCCCAGTTCTCTCAGGTATCGAATCAAGTCTCCTCGCTTTATGGGCCCAAAACGAGGCATCAAACAACTTCCTTGATGGTCAACTCGATGCCATCAACGACTGGCAAGGGCAGGTTGCGCGATATTCGGAAAAGTATCCAGGCTTCTAAAGCCTCTTCCAATTCGTCGCGACATGCTTCAAGGGTGCTGGCATTAGCATAGATACCCTGGAAGCCATGGATTTCGCCGTAGAAGGTATTATCATCGGGAAGGATTTCATACCTGGCCTTTTGCATCGCCGCACGGATATATCTGGTTAACATATTGATGCCTCCTCAAGAACACCACTATCATTATATGCGAAGTTCAATTTATGTTCCTCTTATCTCCAACTCTACCGGGAGTGGTGTTTTGCCGGCTGAAGCCTCGATTCCATTGCAATCCGAGGGATTGAAGCCTTTAGGCGGAACTTCTATCCTGGGAACGCCCAGTATCTCGTAGAAATCGCGTCTAGCGCTCATAGGCTAACTGGTTAGTGTTTGCCGGCTGTCCTTACAGGATCCCTGTCCCGCAGGGATCCCGAGGGATGGGAAAGCCTCGATTCCATTGTAACACTAGGGATTGGAGCCTTTAGGCGGAACTTCTACCAGAAATCGCGTCTAGCGCTCATGAATTATTAACCGACCATAGTTCAACTACTTAGCCACTGGAAGAGGCCGGCAAGGCGAGTTCGTATCGGCCTATGACTTCCTGTTTGTCAAAAAGATATGCGTTCTTAGTAGCGGTATTTACCAGCAAGAGAGCGTGCGGAATCACTTTTAAGAGTTCATAACTAGCTAGCCGATGAATCGGGGAGTCGGTTTTCCTATTCATGCATATCACAGCCATGTGAGGCCCGGTTTCCCAGGTCGAGATGATGTCCTTCTTGAAGCTACCCGAAGTCTCAACCTCAATTGCTGCAAACACATCACCGTCGGCGTCTAGCCAAACGCAGTCAACTCGGGAGCCCTTGACAGAGTATTCGGTCATCGGCACAAACCCAGACTCCGATCCTATGCGTGCCAGGGCCTTGATGTAGCGCTTATGATCGTCACCCTGTTCCATTCGACAGTATGTTTCTAGGCTAGTCATAATCCGCCTGACCAAGGCATTGATGTCGCCCTCTATCTCCCTATCATATGCATATTCGAAGATTCGACCCTCGTCTATGACGATCAGATCGACCCCGCCTTTCAGATACTCGACTACCTTTGAGTCTGTTCGTTGCTTGGAACCCAGGGGCGGATGTACTGATATGAGCACGCGAGCTTTGTCAAGGAGTACAAATCCGCGCCACCACTCCCCTAGAACGTAGGAGATGTCGGGATCAGCCTCCCGAAGCAATTGCACAACGAGAGCGAGGCGCCACTTGCAGTAGTTCTCCCCGTGTTGATACCCCGGTGTCAGACTTGGAATGGGCCCATACTTGCAAGCGACTCGTTCGATGTCAGAGCGACAACCTTCGCAGCAAAAGTATAGATAGGTTGTGGTTCTTCTTACGGGGATGCTTGGGAGGTCATGCAGTGCCTCGGACGGATGATCTCTCGTACGCTCTTGCTTGGTAAGCCTAATTGCACTCTGAAGCAACTCCTTTTCGGGGTTCAAGAAACTCAGGTGTGCACAAGAATCTATTCCGCCATCAAATTCTTTGAAAACCTCTTGGAGTCCAAGTTCGCGGAGCAGCCTTGGCTCAACCGCAAGGGGAACTTGGTAGAAATGTGGCACGCCCGCGTCTACCTTTCTGGTTCCAGACATCCATCCTCCAGGCAGATTCGCTAGCCGGGCAAGCACAGGCACCCTCTCCGCTGTCTTGATCCATATGTCACTTGAGGCCGTCTCTTTGATAATCGAAAAGACCTTATGCGTTCTAAGAAAAGCAATGGCCTTTCGCGCCACTTCCAGCTGCTGGTCGTCCAAGTTGTAGCTCAGCCGCTTGTCAAATGGTGCGTCACATAACTTGCAAAGTTCCTTAGGCACCCCATCTTGACTTATGCGCTTTCCTGTTGCCCGTTCCAATGCTGGGTACTTTTTCACAAGTTGGATTATCTCAGTTCTATCCATCGTTTCCTCTGAAGCGCTTTGGTTGTTCCTTGTCAATAGGCGTCATAGAGCGTGGACCGGTGGTGCAAAATGCTTAGATGCGCATTGAAATGGCTGCGTCGATACTCTGACAGATGAAATCAGTGGTGTCCAACGGCAGAGGACGTGTCGCCCTCGGATTTCGCCACAAACTCGACTGGTATCGCTGGCTTCCGGATCTTCTCCACTTGGAGGCAAACACAACCGCCGAAAGTGATGGATGTAAACCACGCCTAACTTCTCTATCCAGATAACTTGTAGCTTCGGGGAACTCGGTATCTTCTTTAGCGTGGCTCTCGCTAAAGAGTACAAGAAGATTAATCTCATTCGGGATGGCCTGTCGCAGTTTTCCCTCGATCTTGGAACGTAGCCCCTCCTCATGGTGTGGATAGCCAACGAGCTTCGAATGGTATGCTCGCAGCAGTTCCGTCACATGGGTGTCTTCGCGAAGGCGCGTGACCTCTACAAACATTCGCTTTTCGGCAAAGTCAACTCGCTGGTCAGGTCCGGCCGCCCCGCAAGGACGGAACACCACCGCCGAGTCTGGTGTGGCAAAACCAAGCGTGACCTTGCCCTCAAAGAAATGATCTAGGAATCCCTGTTCATCGCCAATGGAGTTTCCTAAGTCGCGAAGATACGCGGGTATACCTTCTATCGAGGCCTTGAGAAGATTCTCTTCCATCCGTTGCATCCTCACACACTGACCCAACATGAGAATTCCACGCGCAATATGGTCCTCCCCGTTCAAATCAAGCAACTCCTTGAAGAGACGATGTTGTTTTAGTCGCTGAACACTCCAACCAAAGTCTGGATGTGCTACAAGAGCTGTCCCTAGTTTGGCTTGGCGGTTCTGGTCGCTAATGACCACTGCCAGCCAGGCCTCTCGTGACTCCGTGTCTAGGTCAGGGCAAGCTCCACAGGCTGCTGAGAAATTCCGATACGTTTGCAAGGTGTCTAATAGATGAAGGCAAGTCTTAAGTTCACGTGGCGGCTGCGTACAAATAAACTTCTTGAACCGTGTAAAAGAATTATGCCCGGCCATGAGTTGACCTACAATAGCGCAGGGGCGAGGGCCTAAGGCCCCCGCCCCTTGTGTTTATACCTCTCTAAACTCCCCCTCTACCGTGCCCTCGTCTTCTGGCGGCTTCTTTTCACCTTCCGGGGGCGGGGTGGGGCCTCCGGCGGCCTGGTACATGCTGGCGCCGATCTTCTGCAAGACTTGGCCTAACTCTTCGGTCTTGCGGCGGATGAGGGCGATGTCCTTGCCCTTCATCGCCTCTCGGACTTCCTTGACCTTGGCCTCTACCTCGCTCCGCACATCTGTGGGCACCTTGTCGCCCAGATCGCGCAAGGTCTTCTCCGCCGTGTAAGCCACGGAATCAGCGTAGTTTCGGGCCTCTATCTCCTCCTTCCGCCTCTTGTCCTCGGCCTCGTGCTCCCTGGCCTCCTTCACCATCCGCTCGATCTCCTCCTCGGTGAGGCCACTGGAAGCGGTGATGGTGATATGCTGTTCCCTACCCGTGGCCTTATCCTGGGCCCCGACGTTGAGGATGCCGTCGGCGTCTATATCAAAGGTGACCTCGATCTGGGGGATGCCCCGCGGCGCTGGAGGGATGCCGTCCAGCATGAAGCGCCCCAGGGTCTTGTTGTCAGCGGCCATGGGCCGCTCCCCTTGCAACACATGTATCTCCACCGAGGTCTGCGCATCGGCGGCGGTGGAGAAGATCTGAGACTTCTTGGTGGGGATGGTGGTATTCCGCTCAATTAAGGGCGTAGCCACTCGACCCAGGGTCTCGATGCTCAGGGTCAGGGGGGTGACATCCAGGAGCAAGATGTCCTTCACCTCTCCTTTCAGCACCCCAGCTTGGATGGCCGCCCCCAGACCCACCACCTCGTCGGGGTTAATCCCCTTATGGGGCTCCTTGCCGAAGAACTCAGCCATCATCTTCTGGACGGCGGGCATCCGCGTCTGTCCTCCTACCAAGATAACCTCATCGATATCGGAAGGCTTAACTTTCGCATCCTCCAGCGCCTGCTTCATAGGGGGCAGAGTCTTCTCCACGAGATCCCCCACCAACTGCTCCAGTTTAGACCGGGTAATGGTCATAGTGAGATGCTTGGGGCCGGAGGAGTCAGCGGTGATGAAGGGGAGGTTGATCTCCGTCTGCATCACGGTGGAGAGTTCGCACTTGGCCTTCTCCGCCGCCTCCTTCAGCCGCTGGAGGGCCATCCTATCCTGGCGCAGGTCTATCCCTTGCTCCTTCTTGAACTCGTCGGCTATCCAGTCGATGACCCGCTGGTCGAAGTCATCGCCTCCCAGGTGGGTGTCCCCGTTGGTGGACTTCACCTCGAAGACCCCCTCGCCTATCTCCAAGATAGAGATGTCGTAGGTGCCGCCCCCCAAGTCGAAAACCGCTATCCGCTCGTCTATCTTCTTGTCCAAGCCATAAGCCAGGGAGGAGGCGGTGGGCTCGTTGATGATGCGCAGGACTTTCAGTCCCGCTATCTTGCCCGCCTCCTTAGTGGCCTGCCTCTGGGAGTCGTTGAAATAAGCAGGAACGGTGATCACCGCCTCGGTCACCGGCTCGCCCAGGTAGGCCTCCGCGTCCGTCCTCAATTTCTGGAGGATCATAGAGGATATCTCGGGTGGCGAATACTCCTTGCCCCCCATATGCACGCGCACATCCCCGTTAGGGGCCTCGCTCAATTTGAAAGGCACGAGTTCGATATCGTGCTGTACCGTGGAGTCCCTATACTTGCGCCCCATGAACCGCTTAATGGAGAAGATGGTATTTTCAGAGTTAGTTACCGCCTGACGTTTGGCCACCTGGCCTGCCAACCTCTCCCCCGTCTTGGTGACCGCCACCACTGAGGGGCAGAGTCGCGACCCCTCAGCGGTAGGGATCACCGTGGGCTCTCCACCCTCCATAACCGCGGCCACGGAGTTGGTGGTCCCTAAATCTATGCCTATCGCCTTAGCCATATCTATCCCTCCTTAATAGCGCCCTATTTTGCGCTTTTCTCCTTTGCTACCTTTACCAGGGTTGGTCGCACGACCCTGTCGTGCAACCTGTAACCCTTCTGCAAAATGTCTATGATCTGGCCCTCTTTGTACTCTTCGCTCTCCTCATGCACCACCGCCTCATGGACGGTGGGGTCGAACTCCTTTCCCACTTCCGCCTCTATCTCCGTCACCCCCTCCTGCTCCAGAATAGCCTGGAGTTTCCGATGAATGAGGAATATCCCCTCCACCCAGGTGAGAGCGTATATCTTGCCCGGTATCGTCTTTGTGGCCCTCTCGAAATCATCGAGGATGGGGAGGATTTTAGCGATGAGGAGCGAGTTGGCGAACTTCAGGAGTTCCTCCCGTTCCTTCTCATTCCTTTTCTTGAAGTTGGCGAACTCGGCTCGGGCCCGCTTCCACTGATCCAGGTACTCCTCCGCCCTGGCTCTTTCCTCCTCCAGGGCGGTGCGGAGTTCCTCTGGGGTCTCAGGCCCCTGAGGCAATTCGGCCACAGCCTCTTCGGCCTCGGCAACCCTCTCCTCTCGAGGTTCATTCTCTTTTGGCATATCGATGTTACCTCCCGGTGTTATTATGTAGGGAGACCGTAAGATTCAGAGAAAATATCGGTCATCAGGCTCGCCATGTAGCGCACCGCGGAGATGCATCTCTCATAGGACATACGCATGGGGCCCAGCACCCCCAGGATGCCCATCGCCTCCTGAGCCATGCCATAGCGGGCCAAAACGATGCTACAATCCCTCGCCTCGCACCAGCGACCTTCTCCTCCGATGAGGACCTGCACCCCCCCATGGGTGAGTTCCACCTCCGTTAGGAGGGACTCGAGGAAGGCACGGCGCTCTAGGATGCCCAGAACCCTCTCCACCCTTTCCGCCTCGGCGAACTCGGGTTGGCGCAGGATATTTGCGATCCCGTTATGGTATATCTCGCTGGCTTGCCTTTGGTCCACCCGTTCCATCACCTCTACTAGATGTTGAGATACCCTCCTCTTGAAGCCTTGGAAGGCAATCATCCGTGTCCTTATCTTTTCACTTGTGAGACCGCCCAGCCTAGCGTTCAGTTCGTTGGCTAGACGGCTCAACTCCCCCTGCTCCAAGGGCAGGGCGGAGGTGAGGAGCCCCTGCCTCAGGCTACCTTCGTGGAAAACCAGGAGTAAGAGGACCCCCGACTCTCCCACAGAGATAAGGTCCAGATGTTTTAGCCGAGAGCGATCTGCCTTGGGCGCCGTGACGAGGGCGGCGTTCCGCGCGCTGCGGGCCAAGATGGCGGCCGAGAGTTTCAACCATTGATCTAGATCCATTCGCGCTTGATGGAACTGATGGCGGATCATACGCTGTTCTTCTACGGATAGTGCTCTCTCCTCCATCAGGTACTCCACGAAGTAACGATACCCCTTCTCTGTGGGCATCCGCCCGGCTGAGGTGTAAGGATGAGTCAGATACCCTGTCTCTTCCAGGGAAGCCATCTCATGGCGAATGGTAGCCGAACTTACACTCAAGCCCGGTCGTCCTACCAGCGCCTTGGACCCTACCGGAACGGCGGTAGCGATATACCCTCTCACTACCAGATCCAATATGGTTTTCTGTCTCTCCGTGAGCACTTAGCTATTCCACAAGGAATTAGCACTCTCTTGATTAGAGTGCTAAGAAATGATACCACGAAATTCCCCTTCTGTCAAGTGCTCGCTTCTGAGGCGCCTTGTTAGTAGGCGTTACGATCTGAGAAGATCAGGAGGAAGGTTTTGAGGATTATCTTGATATCGAAGAGTAGGGACCAGTTTTCGATGTAGTAGAGGTCGTACTTAGTCCGCTCCACGATGGAGGTATCGCCTCGGAGCCCGTTTACCTGGGCCCACCCCGTCATCCCCGCTTTCTCTTGATGGCGTTCCATATAGCGGGGGACCAGTTGCTTGAACTGCTCTACGAAGACCGGCCTTTCGGGCCTAGGCCCTACCAGGCTCATCTCTGCCAAAAGGACGTTCATCAGTTGAGGTAACTCATCTAGAGAGAAGCGACGGAGGAAGGCTCCTGCCCTCGTGCATCTAGAGTCCTCTTTGGTAGCCCAAACGGGTCCCGTCTCATCCTCCGCGCCCTCCTTCATGGAGCGGAACTTTATCATCTGGAAGGGCACGGAGTCGAGCCCCATCCGCTCTTGAGCATAGAAGACGGGGCCCTTAGAGTCCAACCTTATGAGGAGGGCCAGAAGAAGCATGAAGGGGGAGAGCAGTATTAGGCCCACGACGCTGACGAAGAGATCCACCCCCCTTTTCAGAGTCAGTTTCCATCCTCGCAGGGCGATATCCCGCACGGTGAGGAGGGGGAGGCCTCCCAGATCGGCCACACTCACCTCAGAGGCGATGATCTGGAAGACATCGGGAAAGACCTTGATGGTCACCCTCTCCTGACGGCAGTCGGAGATAAGGGGCAGGATATCGTCGTGAGAGGCTTCAGGCAGAGCGATGATCACCTCATCCACCTCATGCTCCTTGATGAGGGAAGCAAGTTCCTTGGTCGTGCCCAATAGAGGGGCGCCGAGCTCCTCTGGAGCGGGGGCGTCATTCCCCACAAAGCCCACCACCCGATAGCCCAGGCCGGGAGAGCGGCGGATGGCGTTAAAGATCATCTGCCCCACCTCTCCTGTGCCCACGATGAGGGCTCTCTGTTCGGCGATGCCCCGGGCTTGGAGGGCCCATTGTAGCCGGGCGTGGGCGAGACGGCCCATAGTGGTGAAAGCGATAGTTAGCACCCAGGTGTAGGCGATCATTAGACGAGGGTAGTCGGGGTTGTTCTTGAAGATAAAGTAACTGAAGGCTACGGCGATGATGGTACCAATGGAAGAAGCGGTGAAGAGGGAGTAGAACTCATCGATGTGGGAGAGGGCCCGCTTACGATGATAGAGTTTGTAGAAGAAGAAGGCGGTAACCACGGTCACGATCTGAATACCCATCACCCCTAGATAGGAAGGAAAGGGAGGGATATTTACCACTGGAGGGTATTCGGTGCGGAGGCGCAGGTGATAGGCGAAGAAGAAGGCTAAGGCTATCATCAAGATATCGATGAGGATGAGGGAGATGGTGAAGGCGAGGCTGACCCTTCGTTTCACGGCGCTACCTCCCTGACCTGCTTGCTATCGCCAGGCGGTCGGAGAACCTCTTGCACCATCGCCGTCCCACCCCGCAAGAGGAGGCCTGCCATCACTAACCAGTGAAGCCAGAGAGGGGTCTCCTTTGCGTAGTGCTTCCGATAGAAGAGGTACATGGCCCGGTAAAATTCACATCGGGCTCTCTCTCGGTTTTGGCTGGAGGATCGCCTCTTATAATGAAGTACCGTCACCTGGGGGTTATAGTAGACCTTCCAGCCCACCTTTTTGGCTCGGTAAGCGAAGTCCAGGTCTTCACCGTAGAGGAAGAACTCCTCATCGAGGTAGCCTACCTCTTCCAGGGTCTCTCCCCGGATCATCATAAAGGCTCCCACTACCGAGTCCACCTCGGCCACCTGCTCGGGGTCTAGATAGGTCAGGTTATAGCGGCCGAACCGCTTGCTCTTGGGGAAGAGCCTGCTCAGGCCACTGAGCCGGTAGAAGGAGACCTCGGGAGTGGGGAAACTACGCCGACAGGCCAGATCCAACCTGCCATCGGCCATCATCAGTTTGGGGCCGGCGATGCCCACTTGGGGGTGCTCCTCCATGAAGGATAACATCCCGCTTAGGGCCTCTGGGGGAAGCACCGTATCGGGGTTGAGGAGAAGATAGTAGCGGGCCTTCCGGCTCTTGAGCCCCTGATTGTTGGCCTGGGCGTAGCCCACATTTTCTCGGTTCTCTAGGAGATGGACCTGAGGGAACTCCCGGCGAACGATGGGCGCGCTCCCGTCTTGGGAGCGGTTATCGACTACGGTGACCTGGTAGGTGAAATCGCCCTCGCTGGCGAAGAGGGAGCGCAAGCACTCCCGCAAGAGATCACGGGTGTTATAGTTCACTACAACGATAGATAGATCGAGCATCGAGAGATATTCTAACAGAGAATTGCCTTTTGGTCAACGAGATCTCCATCGCCAAAGAACGCCTACCGGATAGCCAGCCATCTTGGCTATATCCCCTGTAATCCGTAGTAGGGGGACGAGGAGTAGGGCTTTCACTCTGTCGAGGGGGCTGAGCATGCGGAGCAAGGGGAGCAACCGTTTATAGGGCGTCCAGAGGTAGATCGCTGCTCCTATAAATAGACCCCCCAAAAAAAGGGGGTGGCGAAGGAAGCCCAAGGCAAGAAGCAAGGGCCCAGCACCAAGGTAGGAGAGGTAGCGGATGGCGTGGCGTCTCCGCCAGAGATCGGCTTTGCCGTCTCCGCGGGAGTATCTGTAGTATTGGCGGAAGAAAGCGGCTAGATGAGGACGGGGGCGGAAATAGACCACCGCCTGGGGAGCGAAGAGGAGTTTGAAGCCAGCGTGACGCAGTTTGAAGTCGAAGACCAAGTCTTCGCAGTAATCCAGCCACTCGGGATAGCCTCCCACCTCTTTCCAGGCCTCCCATCGGAAGGCGACGGAGCGGCTGGAGGGGAGAAACCGGTGGGGGTCTATCTCCGACAAGGTGGGCAAGACGGTAGCCCCTAGGACTATCTCGAAGACAGATTGGGGGGCCGGAAGGAAGAATCCGCTCACCACATCGATGGAGTCATCTTCTTCAAAGGGTAAAAGAAGGCATTTGAGCCAATCCGGATCCAACCTCACCCCGGCATCGGTGGAGGCGATGATCTCTCCCTGGGCTTGGGCGATGGCCGCGTTCCGCCCCTGGGAGATGTTAAACCCCTCACCTATTATGAGTTTGAGAGGGAGTTTCCCCTGGTAGGCGCGGATAACCCCCACCGTTCCATCGGTGGAGCCCCCATCGACGATGATCACCTCCTCCGGTTTCCTCGATTGAGCGAGGAGGGATTCTAGGAGCCTCTTCATGGAGTCCGCTTCGTTTTTGACGGTGGTGATGAGGGATACTTTGAGCATCTTGGCCACCTTACCAAATTATAGCCTGGAGGGACGATGGTGACAAACGCTCGAGTAGGAAGATTGGGCGATTGCCACCCCTAAGGAGGGGTGGTATAATAGCAACTAATCAGGGTCGGTTCTGGGGTGAGAGAAGTTGGGTCGTCTTTTCGGGAAAAGGGCTTTCCTGCGAGGCCGGGAATGGAGCATAGTGATCGTTCTTCTCCTCTCCAACTACCTGGTATTTAGTGCGCTGGGGGGAACGCTTGGGGATAGGGAGACCCTTCCCCTCTCTACCAGGACGCCCAAGCCCACCTTCACACCTACCCAGGCTCTCCCTCCGACGGCCACCTTGACGCCCACTAATACGCCGGTACCGACAAGTACGCCTACCGCGGTGAGGAGCCATCTCGTGGAAGCGGGTGAGACCCTTAGTCGGATCGCGGAAAGGTATGGAACTACGCTGGAGGCTTTGGCCAGGGTTAATGCATTGGAGCCTCCCTACTATATTATTTATGAGGGACAGGTTCTGATCCTGCCCTAGAGGAGGGAACCCTATGACCAGGAGACAGTGGAGCATCGTGGCGATTCTCTTTTTCGTTAACGCTTTCATCTTCACCACCCTCTTCATGTTTCTCCGGCAGGTCTATTTGACCCCTCCGGAGGTGGCTGTAACCCCTACGCCGGCTAGGACACCTGCTTTCACCCCTCTTCCCACCTATACACCTACCCCGCTTCTCAGTCCCACCCCAACGAACACCCGGGTAGTCCCTCCGGCCACCGCCACACCGATCTTCACCCCTACCTTCACTCCAGCGCCTCCTACACCCACCTTCACCCTGGCGCCCCCTACCCCCACCTCTCCTCCTCCCACCGCCACACCCGTACCCCCCACGCCCACAATTACCCCGACTTTCACCCCTACGCCTACGCCAACGCCTTCTTTGCCCTACTCCCTTTATGCGACGGTCCGCTATGAGAATAACTGTGGACACACTTGGCTTGACGGCACGGTGTGGGATGCTTCAGGTGCTCCCAAACCTAACGTTAGGGTGAGGGCGTGGACCTATGGACATCTGTTAGATGACAAGGTAACCGGGTATAACCCGACGAGCGCGGGATATTACGAGTTCGTCTTGGATACGGTTCCTCCTGGACCGCGAGAGGTGATGGTGGAGGTGGCGATAGTGGATGAGAATGGCAACCTGCTCTCTCCTAAGGTCTCAGCCCAAACCACTGCCACCGATTGCGATAACCCGAACGGGCGACAGCACGTCATAATAGACTTCATAGAGAACCCGTAGCGCTACTGGCGATAGATCACGTTGAGGGATGCTAGGAGGAGGGGTGAGGGTCGAAGTTCTTTACCCTGGGCGTCTCTAAACCGGAGCAGGAGTCGGTATCTCCCTGGAGGCGATGAGGGGATGAGGAGGTAGTGCTGGTCCCGCACGATCTCCTCTTGCTTCCAGGCGGTAGAGGGGTATCCTCCCTCTACCGGGGAGGTCTCTCGCCTAGTTACGGTCTCTCCTCGGGAGTCCGTCAATTCTATCGTCAGTAGGATCTCGGATTTTGGTTTCTCCCTGGCTTGCCAGAAGAGGGTCAGGTGTAAGGTGTCTCCTGGACGGAGCAGCGCTTGAGGGTCATGCTCGAAGCCTAGTTTCGATAGGTTGTAGCCCAGGAGCCTCAAGGGGCCAAAGTCGATCTCCAGGCGATGCTCCATCTGGAGGGCCTCTAGGGGAGGCGGGGTTTTGGGCTTTAGGACCCGAATAGGCGGGAGGAGGATGCGGTTGTCTGGCGCTTCTCTCCCTTCTTTTGTAGGTAGCCGCTCGCCGGAGCGAAGGCTATACATGCCCATCTCCACCCTGTATTCTCCCGGCGGCGTGCCGGGCAGGATGAGGAGCCCATGGTTGTCGGCTATTATCTCCCCCTCTTGCCAAGTAGTGGTTATCCTGGCGCCCCCTCCGGGTTCCGCATCTCTTTGCCCCACGATATGGTCTTGGGTGTCGAGGAGGTGGATGAAGACCTTATACCGCTCCTCCACCGGCTCCAAGGCCTCCCAAAAGAGGGTGAGGGGTAAGATGTCGCCAGCCTCCACCTCCGAATTCAATAGGTTATAACCCAGAAATCGGATCCGGTCTCCCAAGAGAACCTCCCTGGGGTATTTTATCTCCTCGGAGGGGGTGGCTTTGGGGGTGGCATATAGGGCCAGACGAACGTTCCCATACCAGAGATCCAAGGCCTTGAAAGCCCGTCTATCAAGCCACCCCTCTATGAAACGATCTGGGTCGCTTTCCTGAGTGGCCCAGAAGAGGGCGAAAAGGCGGGGGTGTTTGTCCGCTATCTCCTCCAGGGCTCGCTCGGTCTTTCTCTCATCGAGGGGCCGCTCTCCTGGAAGGGGGTAGATGGAGAGCGGGCCTTCATAATAATAGGAGAAGATGTCGATCTGGCCGGGGGCGTTGAGGAGGATGGCGTCCCCATCCTTGCTAGTGGCGGCGATATATTGAACCAGGCCACGATAATCATCCTTGGCATATTGGGGGTTGAAAAAGTAGTCGTGGAGAGAGAAACCGCTGGCCAAGGTCACAAAGAGGAGCAGGATGCCGCTAACCAGGTTACGGTTACGCTCCATCCAGACCCCGCTCACCCCCCTGGCCAAGAGGAGGAGGTAACCTGGCGTGGCTAAGAGAAGGAGTTTGGGTCTATATAGGGGGCGACTCAGGGAGAGGAGGTACATGACCAGGGGTGGGAGGAGAAGATAGGTAAGGGCAAAGGCGATGGCGTAGCCCTCGTTTCTGCCTTTTTGGGGGATCAGCCCAAAAAGGGCGATGACCAAGAAGCCGATGAGTAAAGGGTCCATCTGGGCGAAGAGACCGAGGCTGAAGATGCGCAAGACCTCTTGAGCGAGGAAATCGAGGCCTATAGGCTGGCTGATAGCCGGCCAGGTGCGAAGTTGCTCCCTAGCGAAGTTGAGCCAGGGGAGATAGAGCAGGATGACCAAGAGTTGGCTCAGGCTCCAGAGGGTAAGGGCACGCCATTTGCGGGCGGAAGGGGTGAGGAGGAGCCAAAGAGCGTAGGCCACGTTAGCCACTAGAAAGATGGTGAAGGCGAAGTAATGGGTGTAGAGGGCCGAGGTGATGAAGAAGGTGTAAAAAGCGAGAGTCGGCCAGAGGCTAGCCGCATGTTCCTCCCCCGTCGCCCTGGCGAACTTGAGAAAGAGAAAGAGAGAGATGGCTCCCAGAAGGGCCACGAGGATATACATCCTCGTCTCTTGGGAGTAGTAGACCTGAAAGGGGGAGATGGCGGCGAGGAAGGAGGCGACTAAAGCCACCCTATTATCGAAAAGGGCTATCCCCAATAGATAGGTGAAAGAGACGAGAAGGAAACCGCAGAGAGCCGAGAGGGAGCGCACCGCTATTTCGCTACTCCCAAAGAGGCGAACCCAGAAATGGAGGAGGTAGTAGTAGAGAGGGGGGTGGATATCGTGGGCCGCGTCCCGGGCGATGGTAGCGAGATCGCGCTGGGCCAGAGTCACGCTAACCCCCTCATCAGACCAGAGGCTCTGGCCATCGAGTCGGAAGGAACGAAGGGCGAAGGCCAGGAAAAGGATGGCGCACAAAAGGGCTAGATTTACCTTGGACGAGGCCATAATAAGTACCCTAGGATCGCAAGCAGAGCCGCCACGGTGAGGAGGCCAAGGGAGCGGCGTATGAGGTAGATAGGGGTGCGACGGACTATCAAACCGTCGATGGCTGCTTGGTCGCTGACCACGGTGATCTCCACCTGGTGCTCGCCATCGGCCAGCCCTTCGACTATCGGTACCTCAACCTGGTATTCTCGCCGGAGAGTGGAGAGGTCATATTCTCTTCTTTGACCATCTACGAGGGCCTCTAGGATGCCGGAGCGCCCATCTTTCACCACTACAAGGGAGAGGTCGGTGCCTCGGAAGGTGAAGGAGAGGGTATCTTCAGGGAAGCCGACTCGGTAGGCGCTCAGGGAGGCGCTCTCGTCGAACTCGGTCTCCCAACGGCCGTGGTAGGTCAGAGCCCAGTGGTCCTCCTGCTTGTACCCCAGCCCTATTACTGATTGGCTGGTGGTTAACTCTTTCAGGGCCCAATATACGGGATGGGGGGTGAAGTCGGGCTCCACCAAGCGAAAATAGTAGAAGGGTTGGTCCTTCTCCCTATCGTCAGCCCGCTTGAAGAACCAGTAACAGATCACCCCCATCCAGGGCCATTCCTCCTGGGCTCGCTCATAGGCTCGGACGGTGTACTGGGCTTGCAACTCTTCACTAACACGACCATAGACCGGCGTACCGGGAAACCCCTCAGGCAAGGCGTTCCATCCCACCTCCGCCGCCCAGATGGGCTTATCCGCATCTCCGTTTCTGACCATTATCTCCCGAATCAGTTGGGGACGGGAGAAGTTAGTTCGGGAGGGATCTACCCGTCGGTCGTCGGGCCCCGTCCAAAGGCCGTACCCCTGGACGGAGATGATATCGAAGTAACCCTTGGCCCCGGCATCGTACATCTTTTGGAGGAAGACCAGATCGCTGAGGTTTTTTGGCCCCATCTCCGTGGTGGGGGCCAGCCCCGCGCTTATGATCACCGCTTCTGGGTCCGCCTCTTTGGCCCGGGTGTAGCCCACCTTTAGGAGTTCGGTGTAGGCCTCGGGATTGACGGGCTGTTTCCCCCATTCGGGGTAGATGTTTGGCTCGTTCCAGATCTGATAATATCTAATCCGTCCTCGGTACCGGCTGACCACAGCGTACACGAAATCCCCAAAATCATTCAGATCATCCGGGGGGGCGAAAGTGCCGATCTCGTCCCCTTGGGCTCGGCTCCAGGCAGGGGGGTTATCTAGCCGGGCGATTATCTCCAAACCGTATTCCTGGGCCAACTCCACTAGGCGGTCATATTTCTCCCAGGCTGATTTTGGGGGTTGGGTGCGACGGTCCTGGAAATCCCCCTTTCCATGGATCTCTATATCCTCCCAGGGAAACTGCTGGCGTATCCAGTGAAAGCCGGCATCCCTAATCATCTGAAGAGAGCGCCTGATCTTCGCCTCCTCCACCTCCTGCTCTAGGAAGGTGTTGACAGCATAGGGGTTTTGGCTAGTGCGGGCGATAGGTACATAGGGTTCTGTCTCCAGAGGAGGTTGCGTCAGGCGGAGAATGAGGAGAGCGCCCAACCCCTTAACTTGTTCCTTGAGGCTCTCTTCCCCGGTCCAGTTCCGGAGGAGGTTACGGGTGGAGCCGTGAAAGAGAAGGAATATTAAGAGGCTAGCCAAGATAATGGAGAGGAGGGTATAGCCCAGGATGGAGGCTCGCGATCTCAAGATAGGTTCCCCTCTTTAGATGGTAAGTCGATTATACTTCACGGAACAAGCCGTCGCAAACCCTCAAGAGAGCAAGGACGCTCATTGATGAGCGTCCTTGTCCTAATCATATCTCTTGCCAAGACGGGCTTAATACTGATATACGAACTTGATGTTGGTGAACTGGCCGTACACATCGCAATCTTCAAAGTGGATCTCGTGGGTATCTGAGCGGGGGTTACCGTCGTTGTCCACTACATCAACGTAGAAAATGACCGCGGTATGGAAAAGATGGGGGTTTTGGATGTAGTTACCATAGGGAGCAAAGCCCCAACTGCCGTCGCCTTTGCTAACATAGTGATCGACGTTGTCGAACCAGCGAAGGCGCACTCTGATGTTGCTGGCCGGTGTACCCCCTTGGCCTATGACTAACCCTTCAATATAGATAGTGCCACAGTTAGGGGCCTGTTGCATACTCCCTTGTTCGTACAGAAACTCATGGGGTATAGGCGTAGGGGTGAAGGTCGGGGTAATTGTGGGCGTAGGAGGCACTGGCGTGGCTGTAGGAGGAGGCGAGGTAGGGGTAGGAGGCGCCGGAGTGAAGGTAGGGGTGAAGGTCGGCGTAGGGGTAGGCGAAGGGACTACTCGGGTGTTCGTTGGGGTAGGGGTAAGAAGGGGGGTGGGCGTGTCAGTGGGGATGGGGGTAAAGGTAGGCCTTAACGTTCGGGTGGGTGTGGGGGTAGGGGTGGGGGCTTGGCCTACGAGACTACCAAAAGAGCAACCCAGAACCGCTAACAGGATCAACAAAGCCAGGGGAACGCTCCTCTTCATGACACTCCTCTCTTTCCCAAGGTTGCTAGAATTATATCACATTTTCTTCGAAGAAGGCAAGAAAATTCTACGGACCTCGATACGAGGTGAGGAAGAAGCGAGCAATTGTATCAATCACACTGCGCCAGCACTCTATCCCTGAGCTGATAATTGTACCTCTCACCGCCAGCCAGAGTAGGCGGCCTGCTAGTGATGAACCCCATTTGCTCCGCTTCAGGCCCACCTCTCCCTCTCTCCAAAGGCCCGGCAACGAGCCATTGAACCTATCAAAGGAGAGCAAGGCCTGTGGCGAGCCTATAGACGTTACATAATAAGATTAAAGTTAACTCTGTACGATTTACAAAAGGATGGTATACTTGGTGCTGTCATATGGCCAACCCTCTCTTTTGACTCTTTCGCCGAGCAAGCCTACGAGGGCCAAGATCATCGTATGGGTAGGAGGCTCGCATGCCGGTCATAGATTTTCACCTGCGCCTCCTAAAATACGAGACCTATCAGCCCGGGGCTAAGGGTTATCTGGAGTCGGTCATCGGCGAGGATATGGAGGGGTATATCGCACAGATAGCCACGCCTGAGGTGGTGGTGGATATGCTGGAGGAGAGCGGGGTGGATTATGCCGTAGTCCTGGCGGAACCGAGCCCCATCACCACAGGTATGATGAGCAATGAAGGGGTGGCGGAGTTCTGCCGGGCATCGGAACGGCTCATCCCCTTCGCCAACATCTCCCTCGGGATCCTGTAAGGAAACCCCTATCTGGTGGCCAGCCCGGCGGAGGAACTGGAACGGTGGGTGAAGGGACTTGGCTTCCGGGGCCTGAAACTCTACCCCACCTATCAGCATTTCTACCCTCTCTACGCCAGGGCAGAGGAACTGGGGATACCGGTGATAATCCACACCGGCTCTTCTGTCTTCCGCGGATCGCGGCTGAAATACGGCGATCCCCTCTTCATAGATGACTTGGCTGTGGATTTCCCTAACCTAGTGCTCATCCAGGTGCACAGCGGCCGGGGATTCTGGTACGATCGGGCTTTCTTTTTAGCCCGGCTCCATGAAAACGTCTATATGGAGATAGCCGGACTGCCGCCCCAGAAACTCTTAACCTATTTCCCAGATTTGGAGAGGAACTCCGCAAAAGTGCTCTTCGGCTCCGACTGGCCGGGGGTGAGGAGCATCAAAGCCAATATCGAGGCCCTGAGAGCCTTGCCCATAAGCGAGGAGGCGAAGAGGAAGGTATTGGGGGAGAACGCAGCCCGGATTTTGGGAGTTGAGTAGGTTTCTACTCGATTCGGATCATGGTCAAGATCACCCTGTCTCCCTCTAGCCGGTTTCCCTCCTCATCGAAGGCGGGAAGGCGCGCCCCCGTTTCGGCTTGGTACATCCCCACCTCTAGGAGGTAAGAGCCAAGAGGAGCATCGAGGGGGATGGGGATCTCGTATTCGTCCCGTACCACCTCCCCTTCCAGCCAGCCGGTGGTGGGGTATCTACCCCCTTGTGGGGGGTTATCTTTCTGACCCCAGAGTCGCCCTTCCTCATCGAGAAGGTGGGTGAAGACGGTATAACTGGTGCTCATCTCCCTCTGGGCTTGCCAGTAAACTACTAGTTGCAACTCCCCTCCTGCTTGGGCCTTGCCCTCCAGGTCATATCCCAGAAGGGTCACCTGCTCTCCCAGGTTGACCGCTAAGGGGTGCGCCGGGGAGGGGAGGGTGAACTCTCTAGGCTGCTCCAAGACGCGAATACGACTCAGGGAGATGCTATCCCCCGAATCTCCGACTAGAGGAAGATACTCCCCCGTTTCCATATCGAAGACCCGTACCAGGAGGGGATATCTCCCTGGAGGGGTTTCAGGGGGTATAGGGTAGTCGAAACGGTCGCGGACGATCTCCCCGGCTTTCCAGCGGCCGGTAGGGTAATCCCCATCTAAGGGTTGGCGGCGGAGTTCCCCGAACTTATTTCCTTCCTCATCGGCCAGAAAGACCGAGAGGGCGTAATCTCCCTCCGGTTGGCCTTGCGCTTGCCACCAGAGGGAAAGGTGTATCTTCCCTCCCGGACGCGCTTGGCGACGGCTGATCGCCCACCCCAAGAAAGTCAATTTATGGTCCAAGTTCCTCCGACGAGGCTGGGGTATCTCCAGGGCCTCTAAAGGAACGGAGGTCGCCTTGGCTACGACGATAGGTTCGGAGGAAAGAGCGTCCAGGTAAGGTTCTTCCGCCATCTTAACCCTCTTTCCCGTAGCCCGGTCATAGAGGCCCACCTGCAGGCGATATTCTCGAGGTGGCGTATCGGGGGGGATGGGGAGGGTGAACCATTCGGCCACTAGGTCGCCCTCTTGCCAACTGGAAGGGGGATAGCCTAGGGAGTCGGCTTGGGCCCAAAGATAGCCTCGCAGATCCACCAGATGGAGGAAGAAGGAGTAATCTATATCCCCTCTTTCCCTGCTGAGGACACGCCAGTAGAGGACGAGTTGTAACGGCTCCCCTGCCCGAGGTGGAGAGGCGAGATCATACCCCAGGATCTCGATCTTGTTATCGAGATTGGCTAAAAGGGGATAGTGGGGTTGGATCTTTTGAAGGCCAGCCAAATCGCCTGAACCCAAATGGTAGGCCTGAAAGGCTGGCTCGCCCTGGGGCTCGAGGATGATATCCGCTACTGGCAGGCCGGAGAAATAGTCGCCTTTCCATTCCTCTCGCAAGGGGCCCGTGGCAGGGAAGATGTAGGTCACCTCCTCGCTAGCAGGGAAGACGAGGGACCTCTGTCCGTTGAACCATCTGATGAAGCGGGGCTTCCCCAACATATAGTTTAAGACTTGTTGATCCAAATCAGCCGCGAACTCGCCAGAGATGCAGGTAGTACCCTCCGGCAGTTGGCTCAAGTACCGGGCTACCTCTGTCAGATCGGCTCGATAGATATTCCGCACCTCAGGGTTTTGGGCCCAGAGGAGAAAATAATCGCGGTAGGTGAAAAGGGTGGTGGCCAAGAAGAGGGCCGCTATAGCCCCCATAGCCACCCTTTTAATGATCTTCCTTTGAGCGAGCCCTCTCCAAGCGGTCACGATGGCTAGCGAAGGGAGGGTATATATCGCTCCCAGGGCGCCCATGGCCCTCAGGGTAGAGGGGCTGTCCCGAGTTATGGCGCTGGTTATGAGGTTTAGGGACAGCCAGAGGAGAAGAAAAGCGTACTCTGGTTTCTTGAACCTGGCTAGAGAGATAATGAGGCCTCCGTAGAAGAGGAGAGAGGTTAGGGGGTCGAACACCGGTCGCCCCGCCAGGTTATATCGCCACTCCGGGTCACCGTGAAGGCTGAACATCCCTAGAACATTCAAGGTGTCTTTGAGTACAGGTTGGGGGTCGCCTTGGAAGAGGAGGCGGAGGTGATCGCTGAGATCGCGCAGCCTGGCCGTGGAGGCGAGCGGGTTTCTCTGTAAGTGATAGCCCATGGGGAGAAAGAGCACCGCGGCCACCATGAAGAGGAGGATGATACCCTTCAGGTTGCTGCGGAGGAGATTTCTGTGCCAGATGAAAAGGTAGAGCACGAAGAACACGATAGTTGCAGCCACCAGGGGAGCCGAGGTGTAGGTATATTGAGCCAGGCCCAAAATGAGGCCCGAGGCCAGGAACCAAACCGCACCTCTTCTTAGCCCCTGCCAAAAGAGGTAGAAGCAGGCGAGTTCCAGGAGAAGGAGAGTAATGGGGCGCAACCCCACGCGGCTATCGAAGATATGCCAGAAAGAGATCGCTACCCCGGCGGCGGTGAGGAGGGCCACCTCTGGGCCGAAGAGTTCCTCAGTCAAGCGGTAGAGCATGGCGATGCTCAGGATCCCGGAAAGGACAGCCACTAGGCGGAGAGCGAAATAGTTCTCCCCCAGAAGGGCGATAGAAAGAGCGGTTAGATAAGGGTAGAGAGCCTCCTCCCCGCCGTTGGCATCGAAGAAAGCGGGGAACTCTCCCTTAAGGATATAGGTGGCGAAATTGGCTTTGAATATCTCATCATGCTGAAGGCCAGGGGGAGCAGCCTGGAAATGGTAAGTCCGAAAGAAGGTGGCCAAGAGAAGGATGAGGATGGTCAGGGCTATCGCCCAAAAGGTTCGTCGATTTTGAAGATCGCTCTTTTCCAACTCCTCTCTCCTATCGTTGGGAACGATTATAACAAACTTCGTGGCTAGGGGGTAGATTATGAATGCCTAGGCTGCGAGTAGGGTGTTACTCTTCGATCCATATCCGTCCTAGGAGGATGCGATCCCCCTCGCCTCCGGGGCCCAGGACAGGCATTCGTTCCATGGTGGAGAGAAGGTAGATACCTACTTCGATCTCGTACTCTCCAGCCGGCGCCTCCGGGGGGATAGGGATATGATAAAAGTCCACCACTATCTCACCCCTTTCCCACCGAGTAGTGGGGTACGAGCCCCTCAGGGGTAGGCTGTCATCCTGCCCCCAGAGGGGACCGCCGGTGGCCTCGTTGTAAGGGCCCAGGAGGTGGGTGAAGACGGTATAACTCTCTTTCATCTCCCCCAGAGCCTGCCAGTATAGGGTCAGGTCTAGGAGATCCCCCCGGTGAGGGGAGTCGGTAGAGAGATCGAACCCCAGGAGCCGAACCTTCTCCAGGTCGATAGAAAGGGGGTGTTCTGGGTTCAGGATCGCGCCGCCTTTAGGGACCCGATAGGCCACAAAGTAGGTCTCCCCGTTTCTGTCTTGGTTCTTGAAGACCACATCCCCTTGGGGGAGGTATCTTCGCAGGAAGGGGAGAGAGGTTTCATCCTCGGGGGTGATTATCAGGTAGGTGGTCGCTCCATCGTCGGGGGGCAGAACCATCCCCTCTCTTCCATCTAGGCTTTTGGTGTTGATACCACCCAGGATGAAGAGGAGGGTGGGGTGATCGCTCCGCACGGGGGAGAGGTAGAGCCGTTCCTGGGAGGGCAACCCTTTTATGTAGTGGGCCATATCCACCAACCCTACATCGAAGGCGTAGAAAAGGTCGTTGCTGCGGCCCCAAGTGAGGAAGTAGGCCCGCGCCGTCGAGAGGCCAGAGAAAACCAATCCCGCCCCCAGCAGGAGGGTGACCACGCCGCACACCCACTGCCGGCCCAGACGCGCTGCGCTTTGCCAGATGGCCCAGCCGCCCAGAGCGCAGAGGAGGGCCAGGGCTGGCGTAGCGCCGATGGCCCGGCCAAAGTGGGGTGCGTGCTCGGTGATGAGTGTGGGCAGGGTCGTCACTCCCAGCCAGATCAGCGGTAGAGCGGAGGTCGGACGGCGGAACCCGACCAGTGCCTGTCCCAGCCCGACCAGGAAAAGGAGGGCCAGGAAAGGGTCCAGAGCCGGGCGACCGGGCAGGTTGCTGCGTGGATTAGCATCGCCCCGCAGAAAGAACATCCTTAGCACGCGGGGAAGGTTGTCCCCTAACGCCTGCCAAGGGCTTTCCGGGGCACTTTCGCCACCCACTAAAGCCACGCTGGCGGCCCTCTGTAAAAAATTGGCCGGATGGGTGACAAAGTAGAGAGCGATGGGCGCGGCAACGATCAGCGCGACGAGGGCTGTCAAGAGTAGGCCGCGTCCGTGGCGACAGAGGAAGCGGCGCTCCATAACGGCGGCGTAGGCCACGATCAGGGCCGCCAGGATGGGCACGAAATAGCCGGCTTTGTAGGTGTAAAGGCTGCCGCCCAGGGCCAGCCCGGCCAGGGCAAAAGGAGGCCAGCGATCGGTATTCAGGCCCCGGGCCAAGGCGGCAAAGGCCAGGGTGGCGAAGAAGGGCACAAGGATCGGCTCCATGCCGATCCGGCTGAAGTTGAGATGCCAGTAGAGGATAGCCAGGACCAAGGCGGTGCCCAGGCCCACGATCTGCCCCTGGAAGCCACCAGGGCTTCTGGGCCCTTGCTCCGGCTGGATTGCCCCACCCCGGTGCGAGCGGGGGTTTCGGAAAAGCTCACGCCCCAGCCACCAGGCCAGGGGCACCGTCAGCACCCCGGCGAAGGCTGATGGCAGGCGGATAACCCAGGGCTTCTGGCCCAGCAGGCCGATGGCGGCGGCCACGAGGTAAAGGGCGATGGGTTCCTCGCCCATGTCGCTTTCAAAGAAAATCTGAGGAGGAGCACCTTCGAGCAGCGTGCGGGCTGTGACGCCTTTGAAGCCTTCGTCAAAGTGGAGGCCGGGCGGCAGGTAGGGCAGGCGGTAGAAGCGGAGGGTGGCGGCGATCAGGGTAATGAGCAGAACGGCCCACACTTCCCAGCGGAGAGGAAGGTTCCTTTTTCTCATGGGGCCACCACCTCGACGCTGTCCAGCAACGCCCGGTCGCCCAGGGGAGCACCGCTGTCGGGGTCGCGGACGGGCAGGCGCTCAAGGGTCTCCAGGAGGTACATGCCCACTTCGAGGACGTGCGGACCGGGCGTGGCGTCGGCGGAGACGGTCAGGGCATAGTTGTCCTGGACGACTTGGCCGACGGTCCAGCGGTCGGTGGGCAGGGTGCCTCCCTGGGGTTCGCTGTCCATCTGCGCCTGGATCTGCTCGCTGGCGTCCAGCAGATGGGTAAAGACGGTGTAGCGCTCCGCCACCGGCGAGAGAGCCTGCCAGTAGAGGGTTAGGAGTAGCGTGTCGCCGGGGGCCACACATTCAGCGCTAAGAGCATAGCCCAGGAGCCGCACCTGGTCACCCAGATCGGCGTGCAGTGGGTGCTGGATAGTATCGTCAGCAGCGGCGGCCGTCATCACGTATAGCGACAGATCGGCATCCACCCATCCGCCAAAGTAGCCCTTGCTACCGTGGGTGGCCAGCCAGCGGGATAGGTAGCCACCAGAGTCGTATTCCGCCGGATTTCCAAAGCGGACCAGCCAGAGGCGCGGGTGGCTGGTGGCGATGGTGGCCAACTCGCGGGCGGTGCGGGGATCCCCCAACGGATATTCGTAGCGAGGGAAAAAGTAGGCATCCAGGCCATTAGGCCGGTAGTATTCAAAGAGGGGACGCTGGAGTTGGTTAGCCAGGATGAGGCCATCGTCGGGGCGGGCGTTGGCCTGCACGTAGGCCATCATCTGACCGTAGCGGCCCTTGAGATAAGCATCGTCGGTGTAATAGCCGCGCAGACCGTAGCCGCTCCCGACTAGCAGGAGTAGGGCACCCACAGCGCTCACCGGTCGCCATAGACGGCCCCAAGCCATCACGCCCCACGCCGCCAGGAGGTAGAAGGCGGGGGCGACGAGAAGCAGGTAGCGGGCGTAGAAAAAGGGCATGAAGGGGTTGACGGCCCAGGCCAGGAGGAGAGGGAGGGTGAGGTAAGCGGCGACCAGCCAGGGCTCTGGTTGGCGGCGGAAGAGGGCCAGCAGGCCAGCCACGACGGCCATCAGAAAGGGGAGGGAGATCACCCACGCGGCAGCGGACGGGACGGCCAGGCCAGCGCTGAGCGTGGTGAACGTCTGCCCTGCGATGCGGAGGGCGGTGGACAGGTCCCACTTCTCGAAGCGAGCACTGGCCTTTCCGCTGAGAAAGCCGCTCTGGACAGCGATCCAGGGGAGATAGGCCAGGGCGATGGTACCTTGTGCAGCCAGCCATCGGCCCAAATCGGACCATCGGCGACGGCAGAGCAGGAAGGGGATGATGACCAGATTCTCGGCCAGGATGACGAAAAAGCCGTAGTAGTGGGTGTAGGCGCTACCGAGGGTGGTAAGGAGGTAGGCCGACCACGCTCCGATAGAGCGCGGTCTTTGGAAAGCACGCATTGCCCAATAGACAGAGGCGGCGGTCAGGAGAGTGCCCAGGCCGTACATGCGCGTTTCCTGCGAGTAGTAGGTCAGGACCGGCGAGACAGCGACTAACAAGGCTGCCAACCCCCCAGTCGCCAGACCGAAAGCGCGGTGACCCAGGAGATAGACAACCGGCACCGTCAGGGTGCCAATGACAGCCGAGAGGAAGCGCACAGCCAGGGGCGATGATCCTACCAGGCGTAGCCAGAGGTAGAGGAGGAAGGGGTAGAGGGGGGGGTGAGTGTCTGCCCCGCCGGCTACGACCTGGGGCAGAGGTTGGCTACTGAGCCAGATGCTAAAGGCTTCATCGCCCCAGATGTCCTGGCGGTCAATGGCGTAGAGCCGCAGGCCGAAGGCCAGCAGGACGACGAGCAGGATCCCGAGATAGAACCGTCGGGCATGCGCTCCAGTCATGGGTTCAGTATGGCACACCCCCGGTGTTTTGGCAACCCGTCCCTGTCGCGCTAATCAAATAGCCCCCGGTCAGCCAGGGAGGTTGCTACAGGGGTTCGTAAGACCATACGCTTTGCCAGCCTTTTAGTGCACCAGTCGGATTTGCGTCTCCTCCAAAAGGAGCCTATCTCCTATATGGTTCCTCTCTTGGTCATAGATGGGTAGCCGCACTGAGGTCGAAGCATCGTACATACCGATCTCGATAAGGTAATCTCCGAGAGGTGCATCCTCTTTAATGGGGATCTCATATTCATCCTTGATGTACTCCCCTTCGATCCAACTGGTGGTGGGGAGGGTCCAGTCGCCGGGAACGCCGTCTTTCTGTCCCCAGATGCGATCCTCTTCATCAATGAGATGAGTGAAGACGGTATAAGAGGTCCCCATTTGCGCCAGGGCTTGCCAGTAGAGAGTGAGATGCAAACTCCCGCCGGGATGGCTTTCTAACGATGCCAGGTCGTAGCCTAGAAAGAGGACGCTATCCCCCAAGCGGGCCCAGAGCGGGTGTTGGATGGCTTCAGGTGGCTCAGTGGAATGGACTCTTCCCTCCACCTCGATAGTGGTAAGGGCCACTTTCTGGGCTCGCCGGAAGGGCCAGTGGCCGATGGCCAAGGGCTTTCCGTCCTCCGAGCGACAGAGTCCTAAAAGCAGGCGGTAATGGCCAGGCGGCAGATTGGCTGGTAGCAGCAGTCGATGGGGATCGCGAGTGAGACTATCAACCGGCCACCGGCTGGTAGGGTAGGTGCCACGGAGGGGGGCTTTCTCCTCCTGGGTCCAGGTCTTGCCGCTCTCGTCCTCCAGACGTAAGGAGACCTTATACTCTTCCATCCTGGTCAAGGCCTGCCAAAAGAGGGTCACCTCTATCTCCTCGCCGGAAAGGTAAGGGCCCTCGCCCAGGCTATAGCCCAAAAGCCGCATCCCTCCTTCGAAGTCGGCTTGCCGAGGGTGCTGGATGGGGAAGGCCTCGATCGGTGGCTGGCGAGCGGGTAGAATGACTCTCACCTCTCCCAATATCGCTTCTACCCCCAGAGGTTCTCCTAGTGATGTCACCTCTAGGGGAGCGCTTTCGGGGTCACTGTAAAGGGAGAGGCGAAGTTGGTAGGTGCCGGGAGGGGTTCCGGCGGGCACCAAGAGGCCCTGGCTATCCCTAAGGGTGGCCCCTAGGGGTAGTTCGGGGAAAGGGTGGAGCCCAGCCACTCCCTCGCTATCGTGACTGGCCCACACATAGCCACTCTTGTCCGTCAGACGTAAGGCTACCCGATACCTCTCTTGGAAATCGGCTACCCTTTGCCAGAGGAGATCTACCCTTATCACCCCCCAGGCGGCTTCCACCGCTTGGGCACTTACCCCATAGGTTTGGAGAAGCATTAGGCCTCCGAATTCCAGTGGCCGATCGCTGGCGGTGAGAGGGGCCTGGCTGGCGTAGGCGGTAAGTTTCGTGTTCTGGCTATACCACTCGGCGAGGAAAGGGTAATATCCTCGACTCAGGTACTCCTCTACCTCGCTCTCTAAGATCCTCCCCAAAACCTGATGGGTAGGGAACCAGAGGCGGGGGTGTTGGGAGAACAGTCGATCTAGTCCCTGGCCCAGGAGGTCGGGGCGCTCCATCCACCGCTCCCGTGTCACATCAGTCTCTTCCTTGGGGGTGAGGTAAAGAGAGGGCAAGAGGGCTTGATAGTAACTGTGAAAGTAGCCCACCTGCCAAGGGTGGACGACCACGATCACATCTTCCGGTTGCGCTAGCGCCTCCAGCCGGGCGATAAGGGGGCGGTAGTCATCTTCAACATACCGCGGGATGGTATAGAAATGGGAAAGAGAGAGACCGCAAAGGGCGAGCAAGATCAGCCCCGCCAAATATAGAAGGGTTCTTCTTCCCTTTAGAGAAAAAAGACCCAAGGCCACTAAGATATAGAAGGCCGGCGTGGCCAAGAGGAGGAGTCGCTCTATCCCTATGGCTCTAAAGGGGAAACGGAGGTTGATGAGGAACCCCGAAAGCAGAGGAACGAAGAGGTAGAGGAGGAGGAAAAGAACGCCTCGACTTACTCTTTCTTCCTGCTCCAAGGAAACCTTCGCACCATCTGGCCAAAGGGCGCTTCCCACCCCTAGAGCAACGAAAAACAAGGGTATGATGCCCAACCAAGCGAGATGCTGAGACAGGTGCCCAAGGCCAAAGGTGGTTAAGTGGCTTCCCATATAGGTGGCGAAGCCCAGGGGAAGGTCGGCCTCCTTCGCTAACTTGGTAGCCACGTAATCGATCAATTTGCTCCCTGCGAAGAGGATCCAAGGGGCGTAAAGGAGAAGCCAGATCGCTTGAGCGGCCAGCCATTTGAGGATCAGGGAAAGTTTGTGACGAGCCAAGATGAGGAAAAAGAGCGTCTGGGCTAAGGGTATAAAGGCCGCATAGTATTGAGTGTATGCCGCTGCGGTAGTGGTCAAGAGATAGCCTGCCCAGAGACCTATGGAGGCTTGGCCTTCTTTCAACCCTTTCCCTATCTCTAAGGCGAAATAGGTGGATAGGAGCCCCAGGAAGGTGACCAGGGCGTACATGCGGGCCTCTTGGGAGTAGTAGATGGGAAAAGGGGCTACAGCCCAAACCAAAGTGGTGAGAAGACCTACCGAGGGGTTAAAGAGGCGGCGGGCCACGAGAAAGATCAGAGGGGCGGAAAGAACGCCCACCAAGAGGGAGAAGAAGCGGATGGCGAAAGGGCTAGCCCCCAGGAGGAGTACCCAGAGGTGGAGAAGTAGATAGTAGAAGGGAGGGTGGATATCGATGGCCGTGCGAGCCACCATGGAGGGGATATCGCTGGTGGCGAAATAGACCGTCCACCCCTCATCCCACCAGAGAGGCTGAAAGTCCAGCCTGGCGATGCGAAGGGTGAAGGCCAAGAAGGTGATCGAGGTGAGCCAATAGGCCCAAGGTATTCTCTTAAGGATCGAATCTCTTCTCATAGGTATATCGGGCAGTATTATAACACACGGGTGTAAGGGAGAAAACTTGAGTTTTCTCCTCTTTTGGTGTATGATAATAAAAGCATGGATATATTTCTGCTTCAAGATGTGGAAGGGGTGGGGAAGGCTGGTGAGGTTCACGCCGTGGCTGGAGGGTATGCCCGCCATTTCCTCATCCCTCGAGGCCTAGCCGTGGTGGCTACCGAGGGCGCTCTCAAGGAAGCGGAGGGTTGGCGTCAGGCCGAGGCGCGGCGCGAAGAGCGGCAAAGGGCCAAGTTTGAGGAGTTGGCGGCGCGAGTGGAGAAGATAACCCTTAACTTCAAAGCTAGGGTGGGTGGAAAGGAGAAACTCTACGGCTCCATCACCAGCGGGGATATCGCCAAAGCCCTGGAGAGGGAGTTGGGAGAGGGCATCGACAAGCGAAAGATCGACCTTTCAGAGCCCATCCGGGGATTGGGGACCTATGAGGTGGCCGTAAGGCTTATGGGAGATCTCTCGCCCGAGGTCACCGTAGTAGTGGAGGAGGCATCAGAGGGAGGGTAGCGTGGAAGAGGGGAGAGAGCGGTATTTTCTCATCAAGCATCTCATCAGCAACATCAGGTGTGCGGTCTGCAGCCGGCGGTATGAGCCGAAAGATGTGCAGATCCTCGGCCGCCAGGATGACCTCTGGATCATGGGGGTGACCTGCGCCCATTGCCATACGCAGGGGATGATCTTCGCCGTGGTGCGCGAGGGCCAGCCTCCAGAGGTGATCACAGAGATGACGCCCGAGGAGTTAGCCAGAGCCGCGGAACTCTCCCCCATCGATGCCGACGATGTTTTGGATATGCACCGGCTCTTGAGGGGTTTCAAAGGCGATTTCTATGATCTTCTGGGGGAGAATGAGGGTTAAAGGCAGAGGTTTAGGAGAAGCCACCGCCTGTGGGCGGTGGCTTTTTAATATGCCTGCGAGAGGAGATGGCGGTTCCCGATATGAATGTTAGTCAGACCAGCCTGGCGAGCCGCACGTTCCGCCTCTTCCGCATGGCGCACTGAGGTGTGCGGCAGGTCATGGATATAGAAGTGGGGGTGGAACCCCAAGAGAGAGTAAGGGATATTCGGATCTAGGGAGGCGATGAACCGGGCGATACCGCTTACCTCTTGGGCATCGACATACCCTGGGAGTAGAAGGGTACTAGCCACAACCAACGGCGGTTCAGGGCGCTGGGGGATATATCTGGCCGCCAAGGCGAAGTTCTCTAAAGTCTGTCTGTTCGTCACCCCTGTAAGGGCTATATGCAGATTTTCATCGTGCGCTTTAAGGTCGAACTTCACGCATCCCCCCGTCTCCAAAGATAGCCTCACCGCTTGCTCCAACGCTTTCGGTTCCAGGGAGCCGTTGGTTTCCCAGCAAACCCTCACCCCCTGTCGGGCCAGGATGCGAGAGGTGGTCAGAGCGTGGGGGATCTGCGGCGTAGGATCGCCCCCGAAATAGCAAATACAAAAGGTCCGTGAATCGGCCTTCTCCGCTAACTCCTGGGCGCTCAGGCCATCGTCCTGAGGCGACATCTGGCGATAATGCCAGTTCTGGCAGAAGAGGCAGTTGAAAGAACAGGCCCCATAGAAGACGGCTAGGTTATGGTAGCCGTACATCTTGCTCCCTTCGCAGACCCAGGCGGCCACACAGTTGGTGGGCAAGGGGTCATAATACCAGTGGAGGATCCCCTTCTTGGCGGTTCCCGCCAGGTGAACCAATTTCCCACCCTCGTTAGTGCGCAGGCCGCAGAACCCCCTTCCGCCTTCTGGGATCAGACATTGGTTGACGCAAAGGGGGCATCGCACCCCTTCTTCATCCCGGGGCGGCTCCGGAGGGAGGCCGAACTCCTGACGCGAGGCGTGCTGCACCTCCTTTATGGAGGGAAGAACCTTATTGGGGAAATCGCGGATACAATCCACACAGGCCCCTAGTGTGGAAGCGATGAGAGGGGAAGACTTCCCGCAATTCGAGCAACGCCCAGGCATAATCTATTCAGTCTCTATCTCCAGCGTGGAGGGCACGACCTCTATCCAGGAGTTGCCCTCGGCCAGGGGGATGGGGTTACCCTCCTCGTCTGAGAGTTCGAGCATATGCGGCATCCATCGCCAGATCCAGCGGACGGGGATGAGATAGCCATCACGGAGGAGAAAGGCTTTGCTCCAAAGGGCGTTGCCGTCTTTGTCCTTGGCGTTGAGGACGATTTCGAGGGAGTGAACATAGTTGTACTCGTCCTCGATGATATCCGTCTCCCTGTGCTCTGCCCAGATGATTATGACGTTAGAAGCCTTTATCTGCTCTCCAGTTGTCGCCTCGTCTTGAGGGGTACCGTTGATGAAGCGCAAATATCTCTGGCTTTCCTCGTCCCACCGCCAGGAGACGCGATTATCGGGGAAATAGGGGATGAAGATCTCGTCCTTCTCCTCCTTTGGTGTGGCTGGATCTAAGGGACCAAAGAGGAGGGGTGGGCGGCCCATGGGTTCTTGCCACCCTCTCTCCTCGGCTATCTGCCAGAGGAGAGAGGTGCTGGTGAAGGTATTATAAGGCCACCCCGCCATTGGGCCTCGCACAAAGCCCGGGTCGCCGCGGGTTTCATCTAACCTGGGGAAATTGGTCTCGTTTTCAAGCCTCCAGATTACTCCTCCCCTGCTGGCCCCTCCGCCGCTGGCCCCGGCATGGGCGAAGATACCATCGAACATATAGGCTAGAGGGATATCGATGAGACGAGCGCTCCTCACCGGTCCGATCTTCTCGAAATCATGACAGAGATAGACAGCATCGAAGCGGGTTATCCCCCCCTCGGCGAGGTGCTCGATCACTATATCCGCTTTATGGAGCCCGGACTGGGGGCGGGACCTTTTGTCGTTGCCTATTTTGACTATCAGGGGCCTGCGCAGCGCCTTTTCCGGCTCCTGCATCGCTTCCCCGGTCAAGGGGCAACGGTCAGATTCTGGGGTCGGTGTAGGGGTTGGTGGAGTTGGGGTATCGGTGGGAGGAGCGACGGGGGTGACCAGGGGTCGGGGGGTCTTGGTGGGGGTAGGGGTAGCGATGGGACCACTTGGCCCGCAGCCAGTGAAGAAGGTGACGAGAAAGCCTACTAGGAGGAGCGACATCGCTCCCTTCGAACGTGCCATATTCCTGACCTCCTGATCAGATATCGCTCAGATTATAGCATATCCTGCTTGGGCAAGGGAACTGCGATCAGCCACTATGCAATCAGAGGTGAGTCCTCCCTCAGATACCGAGTCTCGTTGGGAGACGAAGTGCAGGAGCCGATGGGTGAAGAGAACCTCAGCCTGTTGCGCAGTGCCATGTTAAGTTGACAAGGCCACTAGCCAATTAGCTATTGAGTCCTGGTGCATAAAGAGAGAATGGCCAGATTCACAGGCTGCCCAGGTAGCCCCTCCGCTGCAACTTCCATCGGCAAGGGTTCTCTGGTATAATGGGGACAGAAAGAGGAGCCTGCTCTGTACTGTCTTCCCAATAGGAGCCATAATGATAGGTAGAAAATTAGAAGACATCACCCTACTCTTAGAGAGTTTATAACTACGCTTAAAGGGGGGTATGAGCCTCAGCCATCAGGAACAAAGTTGGGCTATAATGGAATGACTTCTCATGGTAACCCTTGCGAAGTCAAACCTGTAAATATCCGAAGTGGCTCTGGCAACAAGTTAAATGGCGGGGGTAACTTCAGTGATTTGACATATGAGCGGTTAGACCGTTACGAGCGAGATAACGTCATGATGGTTGCCTCCCAATTATGAAATCATAATTACTCGACAAATTGCATGATTTGTTTTACCATATGTTTGCATCTGAAAGGACAAACATATGGTAAAGGCAAAAGTAGTTTCAGACAGACCAGCCAAAGCGAAATGTAAAGAGTGGTTGGAAAAGGCGGGATTTACGGACATCGTAGCAGCAAGAAAGCAAAGTTGTGACCTGATAGCTAGAAAATCGGACAAAATCTACTATATTGAAATAAAATATTCTTCGAAAGACAAGGGTAGATTTTTCGGCACAGTTATGCTAACCGAGATGTTTAAGGCTATATGCAACAAAGAGAATTATTTATTCTTGGTGTGCAGGGGCAAAGGCGAGAATATAAATGAGTGGAGTTTTCAGTTGTTCAGTGCTGAGGAGTTTATTAAATTTTGCACACTAACCACTCCAATTTTTCATTACCGTTTGGATGTAGAAGGACAGTTCAATTTGACTCCTCCAAGATTGATGGAAAAGACTACGCCAGCCTCGGAGGAACTAATCAAACAGATGTGGAGAGATTTCCAGACTTGGAAATCAAAGTATAGTGTAGCCGAAAAGGGAGATTAAGTATGGGCAACGCAAAGTATATCTTGACCAAATTTGAGAGGGTCTTGAGAGTTGAGAAAGTTGAGTATACAGTCGAGATTCCAGACGACATTAGAGACAAAAGGGGATATGCTACGGCACAACTACTAGAGTGTAATTACATGGATTGCAAAGTTGTGGATATACCGTTGAGCAAGATGCTAGACGAAGAGTTTCATAGTTTGCGGAAGGCCAGAGACATGAAGTAGAGATTTTGGCAAGTAGAAGAGAGGATATATTGGCTGTATAAGCCAAAACAAAGTAGCAAAATAGGAAAGGAGTTGAGTTCGAGGCATGCTTTGCTGACTTCCATCTGGGAGATTCGCCCCGAACAAAAAATAGAACATCCAGCGCCCTTCCCGATCGAATTGCCTACTCGGTGTATTTATTCAATCCTGGATGGCAAGCCTGGCAATGTGATAGACCCTTATGCGGGCAGTGGCACCACGTTAGTGGCCGCCAAGTTATTGGGTTGCAATTATCTTGGAATTGAAATTGCCGAAGGCTATGTCCGAATGGCTAGAGAACGACTGAGAAATTATGAAAAGGAATGGACCAAGGTCCAGGCAGAGCTAGAAAACCATAAAGTAAGAAAGACCTTTAAGCAGAGGAAAAAGGAGGGTCTCTCGGTAGGCAAGTTTGCAAACAGGAAAAAGGCCGAAGAAGGTAAACAGAAAAGACTGTGGGAAGGTATTGAGAAACGATAGCATAGTACCAATCACGCGAGACGTTATGCACTATTATACTTCCGGAGGGCTCGATTCCCTTCCCTTGCGCTCATTGGAGGAGGTTTATACTCTTCTATGATATAATAGAATCAGCCATCGACCCTTGGCGGCGGTGAGGAAGAGCAGGAGAAAAGGTCGCTTGGATCCTCGGGACCGAGACGGCAAAGAGATAGAAATCAAAGCCTCTCAGAGCCCTGAGAGGCTTTTAATTATGATAAAGGAGGAGATCTATGATCGCTCGCTGGTGCCGCTGGGTGGTATTGCTTCTCTCTATTTCCGCCCTACTTTTGGGCTGCAAGGCTGAGCCCCCTCTGGGGAGCGCAGAGAGGCCGATAGTGATGGGCTTCGTCCCTTCCGTGGAGACGGGACAACTCCTGGAGACCACCACGGCTTTGACTAAACTATTAGAGGAGGAGACAGGCTACCAGATAGAGCCCCGCATCCCCACCGATTACGCCGCAGTGGTGGAAGGGTTGGGGGCAGGGAAAGTGGATGTGGCGCAACTCTCGGCGGTGGCTTACGTCCTGGCCCACGACAAATATGGAGCCCAGACCATCTTGGTGACCATCCGCAAGGGGAAGACGGACTACAGGGGCCAGATCATCGTCCGCGCGGATAGCGATATCCACTCTCTAGATGATCTGGAAGGGAAGGATTTCTCCTTCGTAGACCCCACCTCAGCCTCGGGTCATATCTATCCCAAGGCGCTCCTAATCCATGAAGGGTACGACCCCGATACCTTCTTCGGGCAGACCGTCTTTGCGGGGGGACATGACCGGGTGATCGTGGCGGTCATGGACGGGACAGTGGACGCGGGGGCCATCTACGATGGGGCTCGCGACCTCCCGGCCATCCAGGAGATGTATCCCGACATCATGGAGGATACAAGGGTCATCGCCGAGACAAAGCCTATCCCCCTAGATACTATCGTAGTACGGAAGGGCCTGCCTCCAGAGATGGTGCAGAAGATCAAAGACGCCTTTCTGGCTGTGGCTGCCACCGATGAGGGAGCCATCATCCTGGCCAACCCCTACGGCATAGATGGGTATCTCCCTTCCCAGGACTCGGATTACGACCCTGTGCGCGATGCGGCAGGGGCCCTGGGGATAGACCTGGAGGAGTGGGTAAAAGAGTAGACCTATTTGAGCCCCAGTTCCGCTAGTTTCTCATCCTTGCGCCCCCCGGGGGCCAGCCTCGGAGTTTGTAATATTCTTGAGGCATCATATCCAGATCGGGCAAGAGCTCTTTCGCCTTGCCCGAGGGGCGAGAGTGGGTGAGGAGCCGCTGGTAGGGGCGTACGGCGCGGAGGCTATCTCAGCAGCCATCCTCTCTGCTGTGCGCCAGGCGAAAAGCGCTGGCGGGCTTTTAGCCTGGCGGGATATCCAATCCAGCCCTGGCCCAAGCCGGTGAGCCTCTAATGCGATAGCATCGTTACTTCTAGTTAGGATAGGCGTCGAAGAGGAAGCCGGTGATACCAAGCGTTCACCGGTTTTCGATACCCAGACCGCGAGGGGCTGGGCGGCAAGATATACTGAGTTGAGAGTTATTGCAGTGAGTGAGAGATTGTGGACTTGAAGGCGGTTGCTCCTAAACAGCCCAGAAGGTAATGCCCTCGACTGGAGTCGAGGATCTCAATACCCGCCCCAGAACGACCTTCATCCACAGCCTAAGGAGGCAGCATAATAAACGTAAGGCTGAGTGATCAGATCACCCAGCCCTGGCGGCATCTGCTCGCATTTGGGGAGTAATGTGGGTGTTGCCTCCCTCATTATAGCATATAGCATCCATCGGGTGAAGGGGCGGAAATTGACGCGCTGCCTGAAGAACTGCGCTGAGTTGCCAAGCAATTCACAAGGACCGATGTCTCTCCACCTCAACATGGCATCGACGACGAGGGGGGACTAGGGGTAGAAAGCAACTACACGCCAAATTGAATTCCTGCCAGCAGGGGAGGAATAGGCGATTCACCCGACCCATTTGCCGCTAGGTTGTTCCAGTGCCCGCCACTTCTTGGCTCCCCCGAACTTCCTTTCGATCGCTTTTCGGCTCTTCAAGGCTTCCCTCTTCCGCTCTGGGGTTTATCTTAACCCTCGGTTCTCCGAGGCTATCAAGGAACGAATCACATGAGAAAATGGAGAGAAGCCTAAACCAAACCTTAACTTTCTATGGAGGTGAACCAGGTATAATAAGGTTGAAATTGAATAGGTCTCCTCATCTCTCTCAGAGGACATGACTCCGAAAGGGCAAACTCGCTGAAAAGCGGGGGCGCAAAGCCGCGGGTCCGAGCATCCAGGGGACAGCCGGGCTGCCGAAGAGGTTCGCTTTACGGTAGCCCGATTTTCTTTTGTGTCGGTAGTTCCAAAGGTGGGGGCGTGTGACGCGTGCTTTAGTCTCCTGAACTGGTGATCCAAGTCTCGTGGCGAACAAGGAGGTGAGTAAGTGGGAAGTCTACGGACGAAGGCTCGCACTGCGGGCTACCTTTCCCTAGCCTTGCTATGTTCATTGCTCGCTTTTCTCGTGGTGCTCGGTGGGGGCGAGTTGCCAGCCGAGGAATATAGCAGCTACCTAGCACCCGTGCTCTTGGTGGTGGGGGCTGCGGTGGCCATGTTGCTTGCCCTAAGGACACCTAGCCCAGCCAAGGCTGAGCCCTCACCTGTACCATATGCTGAGGTCCCCAGTCGAGATCTTCGAGCCATCGTCTCGGTGGCAAGGCTGGCACGGGCTGGTCAGGATGTTTCCACGGTTTTGGAGCATACCCTGGATAAGGCGCTGGAGATTACCGGTCTCAAAGAGGGGGCCATCTACTTCCCAGCTGAGCCATCAGGGAAACCCCTGCCGAGCGTCTGCCGAAGCCCGACAGGGCACAGGAATTGTCTAGCCTCTCTTGCCTTCAGGGAAGAACTGGTGGCCCTCGTAATCGAGTCCGGCCAGCCCGTTGTGAGTGACGGGCGAGCCGGCATCTCCTCCGGTGAACCGAAGTTACAGGTTAGAGACGGGGGCACTTGGGCGATCGTCCCCATTCCTTGTCAACGGGTTCGAGGCGCTCTCGCCGTGGCCCAGCGCTGGACTGGTGGCCTCCGTGACGGATGCGTGGAGTCGCTTATCACACTGGGTCAGGTGGCTGGCGTAGTGCTGGACATCCTGAGGATGTTGGAGGAAGGCAATACGAACTTCCACGAAATGAGATCTCTGCATCAGATCTCCTTGGAGATCACCAGTAAACTCGACCCAGGGAGTGTAGCCAAGTCCCTGGTCGAGAGGGCTACTGAGTTGATGGGAGGTTTCTGTGGTGCAGTATATCTTGCCAGCGAAGAGTCTAATGACCTAACCCGCGTGGGAGGGGTCTTATCCGGTGAATATCCTTGGGGTGAAATTATCAAGATATGCGATTGGCTCGCATCCCATGTGGTGAGCAAGGGCATATCCACCATCGTCAGCGGCGATCATCTCTTGGAAGGGGCGGCTGTGCAGTGGGGTGATAACCGTCTGGCACCGGCTGCTATTTGTGCGCCGCTGCAGTGGCAAGGGGAAACGAAGGGTGCGGTTCTCGTGTTGGTAGAGGGTGGCGCTGGCCCTCCTTCCAGCGATGATCTTCAGCTCCTGAGGCTAATGGCCAACCAGGCAGCGATCGCCGTGCAAAACTCTGAACTCTACTCCCAAGCCAATCGGCTGTTCGTGGAGAGCATCGGAGCGCTCTCCGATGCCATCGAGATCCGAGATGCCTACACCGCCGGGCATTCCCAGCAGATAGCCCTATATTGCTTAGCCATCGCCGAAGAGCTCGCACTCCCGGAAAGGGAGCAGGAATTGCTGCACTTCGCCGCCCTATTGCACGATATTGGCAAGATCGGCGTAAGCGACGCCATCCTGAGAAAACCAGGCAGGCTTTCTGCTCAAGAGTTGGTGGAGATGAGACGACATTGCGCCATTGGAGCTCGCGTAGCCAAGCGGATAGAGAAGCTCCGTCCCGTGGTGCCCATCATCTACCATCATCACGAACGTTACGACGGGTTGGGTTATCCGGATGGCCTAAAAGGTGAGGTGATTCCGCTATTGGCCCGAGTGTTGGCGGTGGCTGACGCATTGGGGGCCATGACCAGCGATCGGCCTTATCGCCAGGCCTTTTCCATGGCGCGCGCGCTCGATGAAATCAATGAGGCTTCGGGAAGTCAATTTGACCCCGTGGTGGTTGAAGCCCTTTTTCGCGCCCTGAGACACTTGGAAGTGCCACCCCGAAGCCCAGGCCCTCCAATGTTCGAATCACAGGAGACGGTCGCCGCGACACACGAAGCAGAGCGGCGAAGAGAACCGATGGGGATTCCCACATTGGAATTCCATTAACGGCACTGCCGTTACCAAGTCGAATGTTTCAATTGTCTAGCCTGGGTCTCAGGGAGGAGCGGGAGATTCATTATGACAGAGGCCTCAGGTCTGCAGGCCCGCGGAGTATCCCGGCCTGGAAGCAAACGTGGCTGCTTCTACGAAGATGAAAGGGGGACATAGACCAATCATGACAGTAGGCGAGCATCCTGTAAAGGAGGGCCAGCATAAAGGTCTACGCAACCTGGCTTGGATCGCCCCGGCAGCAATTGCTCTCATAGTCTGCATCACGGCTCTGGTGGCGGCCCTGCGGACGGTTGGCAACGGCCATTGGTTTTATCTCGCTATTATGGTTTCATTTTTGGCTTTCGGAGCCGCGTTATTGACTAGGGCAGCCATTTCTAGCGCTCGCGAGACCGCCGGAGAGAAGGAAATCAACCCCGACCGAGCCGAAGCGGAGTGGCTGCGCCCCCTTTTCGATGCTCTAACGCGGATTTGGCTAATTCGAGGCCCGGGGGACGACCCAGAAGCCACCATCGCCTTGGCCGTGGAGAGCCTGGCGACGGGCATAGGCCTTGGCGAGATTGCGGCTTTCTTAGTTGACCAGACGGAGGAAAGGTTGCGACTGGTCGCTCACTACTCCCGTTCACCCACGGGCAGCAGGGTGAAAGTGCCAGATCTAGCCATGAAAATGGCGCAGCGCGCACTTCACTCGCGACACCCGGTTGAAAGTAATGCTTTTCCCTATCTCAGGCAGCATCCGATTCAGACCCACGCTCAAGCGATGGCTATCTCAGCGTTGGCACAGCCTTTCGGATCCAAGGGACGGATTTGGGGTGCGTTGTTCGTGGCTAGTGAGCCAGGTGGTTCCTTGTCTGGAGATCAGAGGGGCGTTGTTAGGGCCTTTGGTGAGATCCTGGCGATGACGCTCGACGCCACCTTGTTGTATGGTGAGGTCCGGCGGAGTCGAGATCAGATGGCCACTCTCTTCCAGATCACGATCGATATCACCTCGCACTTGCAACTGGAAGAGTTGTTGGGGTCCATAGTGCGCAGGACAGTGACGCTTCTCGATGGATTCTGCGGGGGGGTCCGACTTGTAGAGCGCACGGAGTCTGTTTGGGAATATGGGCCGATTACTTTCTGGCCGGTTGGTGAAAACAACAACGATCTATTCCTGGCCCTAGAAAGTGAGACCAGGGGCGTGGTTGAGAATGGCAGGTCGAAAGTCATTGAGATATCGCCACCGACCGCAAAGGCTTCGGGTGAGGGCGGAAGTGGTAGTAATGCTGTTGCCATCATCGTGCCTATGAAATGGGAAGGAGATGTGATCGGTGTGCTCTATGTTCTGATGGACCGGCAAGGCCGTCCTTTCGCCGAGACGGATGCGTCCCTGCTCAATCTCCTAGCCTCTCAGGCGGCGATCGCCGTCCAGAACTCGCGGCTCTACGAGAACTGCCAGACATTAGCCGTGACCGATCCTCTGACTGGCTTGTACAACCGTCGATTCTTCTCAGAGGAACTGGGGAAGGAGATATCAAGAAGCGTGCGAGAAGGTAAACCGCTCTCGCTAATCGTGTTAGATGTCGATTTCCTCAAGAAGCATAATGATTCCAGGGGACATCTTGAAGGTGATAAGTTGTTGTGTGGAATAGCAGAGGTTCTGAGGCTTGTGGTCAGGGAATCCGATACCGCAAGCAGGTACGGGGGTGACGAATTTGCGGCCTTGCTGCCAGGGGCAACCGAGGCGGAGGCGCTGCAGATTGCAGAGAGAATTCGCTCTGAAGTAGAGTCGGGGGAACTGGCTGGGGCAGCGATATCGGTCAGCGTTGGGGTGGCCACTTTCCCGACGGATGCTTGCGAGGCAGAGAACCTCATGTTGATGGCCGATCGGCGGCTCTATGCAGCCAAGGCGTTAGGACGCAACCGAGTGTGCGGTTCGAAGGCTGACTCTTCAAGAGAAGGGTCGATGGTCGCCCTGATGTCAGAGCCATGATTCGATCAGTTAAACTAAGGGGGTGGGCTAGATGCTTAGCAGGGTGAGAGAAGAAACAGCACAGGGGCTAACGGAATATGCCTTGCTCTACTTAGGGGTAGCCCTGGCTCTAATTGTCTTACTTGGCGTTTTCGGCGAGCAGGTTACAGACGTCTATCAGCGGATCATCATCCAGTTGCCATTCTGAAATCGAGGGCTATCTGCTTAAAATCGGTTCCTGCCACACCGTGGCGGAGCCAATTCTTGAATGATGAGGGAAGCCGAATGACCTGTTAAGGCTGCGGATGGAGAGGCAGGACCCGGCCATCGTCCGTAGAATCGCTACGAGGACTTCACTATGTTGGCTCGCACGCCTTTTTGACTTTTCGTTGGAAGAATGGTAGAATAATGACAACCTCTCTCATCGTCCTGCACCCACCTCTCATCGTCCTGCACCCACCTCTTATCGTCCAGCAGCGTTTGAAGGATAAGGATAGTGATTGGTAAGAGTGTAAAGCCTTTGATTCACGAGGCTGGCCAAAGCCTAGTCGAGTTTGCGCTGGTGACTTTGTTCGTGATTCTGCCCGTGACCTTCGGCATTATCGACGGCAGCATCCTCTTCTACAAATGGGTGGCGCTCACCAACGGGGCCCGAGAGGGGGCCCGGGCGGGGGCCATCTATCACTATGAGGGTACTGAACCATCCGACGGCAGCAGGGACATGATGGAGAACAAGATAGATCCGGCGCGAGAGAACGTGATCACCCAGACCGTAGAGGCAATGGTCAGGCCGCTGGTTAGCATACAGGGTTGGACCGTAAGCTACGAGGACCCGGAAGGTGACCTATGCGTGCAGGGGCCCGGCGGTTGGGAGTTCTGCGATGTCTATCGTAGCGGCGATCTCGTTACGGTGGCCATCACTCACACTCACACCACTATAGTGGGCTTAGTGATTGATTTGGGAGAAATCGACCTCAACGCGACGGCGACGATGAGGATCGAGCCCGGCGGACCGGCCCCCACGCCTACGCCAGCGTCGCCATAGAGAAGGGTACTGAGGCTAATATATGCTCTGGCGAAGTAGAAGGAAGAGCGGGCAAGAAGGGCAGGCCCTGGTAGAGACGGCATTTATGATCCTGGCGGTACTCCTACTTCTTATGGGGATTATCGAGTTTGGTTTCATCTTCTATACTTACGTGCGGGTCTCCAATGCCACTCGGGAGGGAGCCCGAGCGGGCTCGCTGTGGTTGATGACCACAGGTGGGACGGGCACCTTGACCGATACGGTCCAAACTGCGGTGCGGGCCGAGGTCGCCGCTATTGAGAACGATGATATTGTCGTCGTCATAGAGAACAATGTAGAGGACCTAAAGGCAGGAGATACCATTACCGTTACTGCCACCTATGACTACCCCTTGCCCATCGTCTCCGCTTTGCCTATAATCAAAGATATTATAGATTCACCCTTTCCCGTATCCAGAACGGTGGTCATGCGGTTTCAGTAGCAAAGGGTTCTAAGAGGGGGAGAGAGATGAAACCTAAGAATCTGAGAGGAGAAGAGGGTCAGGCGGCAGTTTTGATTACCCTCCTTGTTATGTTCGCCTTTATCGCCCTTACGGCCTTGGCTATCGACGGCGGTCACCTATATGTGGTGAGGCGCGACCTTCAGAACATGGGTGATGCGGCTTGCTTGGCGGCGGCCACGGAACTCTCCCTTGGTGGTGACACGGAAGGGGCCATTGCCAAGGCTCAAGAGTACGTGATTAGAAATGGGGGGGCTGAGGAGTTCTACACAGAGCAAGAGGGAACCGGTGTAGGCTTGGTCAAAGGCATTGAAGTGAGCGGCGCCAATGTGAGGGTGGCCCTTCAAGAGGATGTTGATACCTACTTCACCATGATATTCAATCGCTCCAGTGCCTTGGTGGGCGCCCGTTCCCGCTGTAACTCCCAGATTGGTGGCGGTCTCCTGCCCATCGCCGTGCGCAGGTATGACGGTTTCGGCAAAGATCCATCACTGCTGGATCTACTGGCCAACAAGAACTGCCAGCCTCCGGGGTGCTACTATGACGAGGATTCCGATACCGTCTATTTGGACGGGTACTACGGCCGCACGCCGTTCCATCCAATCAGCGACACGCTCCATGTTCCCACACCTGGGGAGCGCGACGACGAGACGACTGGGAACATTGACTGCGACCCCGACCCGCCACAGGGGGATGACATCCTTGACGGAGTGTGCGTCCTTGGGGTAGAGACGGACACCAACGACGGAACGGAGAAGTTTTCAGGTTTCGTCTCGCTCGATATCCGGAATATCGCAGACCCACTCCACCGCCACATCGAATACTATAACGGGGCCACAGGCCAGGATGCTACCAACAAAGCGCTATCAAGCCGATGGTTTTGTGAACGCGGCTGGCGAGGCAGGAGGGTACCCACCCTTGGCGATCAGTTGGCCTACCTGCCGGGGGTCTCTGCCGCGATGACTGGCCAAGACATGCTCAACTGTGACCCGCCCTGGGAAGTGGGCCAACAGTTCGTGGCTGTGGTCTATAGTGGCTACGTCTGGGACGTTCCCGAAGCCAAGATGGAGATCCATCCCTGGGTCAATCCTGTTCCCCCCATCTTCCCCAGTATAACCGATACCGTTACTTATACTCTCACCCTGGAAAAGGTCGGGCTTTGGCCCCCGTACGCCAATTTCGAACTGCAATGGGACTTCATGGAGGGGGCTGATGAGATAAACCCCAACGTTGAGTTCAGCGAGAACCCGGTGGAAATGGCGGAGAACCGGCTCGTGGCATCGGTGGACATGATTGTCTACGCTGAAAATCCCATCACCGACACTAGTTACCTCAGCGCTTTGACGGTGCGGGCGCGCGACACAAGCTTAGGGCTTACGCGTTGGGCCTCCACCAACTTCGTATATGGCGAGATCGGCCCGGATTTCACATTGTACGCCCATGGCCGGGAGTTCAGTGTGCCCCAGGGTGGCGTTCTGCGAATTACCGTCACTGCCAGGGGCTTTGCTGGCTTCTCGACACCCAATGCAGATCTCAGCGCCTCTCAAGTTATGCCTGTGCCTCCGCCGGCTGTCTTCTCCCAAACAGGAGGGCCCAGCAAGGTGAAGATCGAGGATGGCGTCGACAACGAGGAGAAGGTTAACCTGAAGTTCAACGCTGACGCCTCGCCCGGAACCTATGAACTCCTATTGACAGCTACAGCGAAAGACGGAGTAGAGCACAGTGTGCCCATCCTGGTGAACGTCTATGAGCCTACGGGTGAAGAACCTCACCAATTCGTCATCGTGGAGGGCTTTGCTCCTTTCGAGATCAGTTACATAGATAACAATGACGTAGTCGCATACGCTATTGGCCCCATTGTCCCCGATCTCAGTTTGATCACAGCGGGCACAAGGGGTTCGCTTTTGCCTTGGGCGCCGTAGCCCGGCGCTGTCGTTGGGATGGAGTGGGGAGATTCTATGATATTGACCCTGGCCGTAGCGAGGTACAATCTCGTTCTGCTACAAGTGTGAATTCATCGGAGGGAAAGGTTCTCCGATAGTCTTGGTATAGATTCTCGCTGAGGAGGTGGCAAAGTGAAACTGTTCCGTAACCGGAGAGGGTTACTGTGGATGTTGGCCGGGGGCCTGGTGGCTGTCTTGGCCGGTCTGGTAGCGATGTTCGCCCTGCGGACCGCTGTCACCGGGGTTCAGGTTGCACCACCCGAGGCTCCCCTCACACGGCCGGTGGTGGTGGCTGCGCATGTGGTGCCCCGTCGAACCGTCCTGTCAGAGACGGATGTGGAGATCAGGGAGTTGCCTGAGGATGCGATCCGATCTGGAGCCGTGGTGAAAATAGAAGACGCTGTCGACAGGATCACTCTGACGGAGTTGAACGAGGGGGAGATAATCCTGGCCCAAAACCTCCTGGAGGTCACAGCGGAAGGAGCACCGGGAGAGGGTGAAGTAAGCCTTGCCGAAGCCCTCGAAGAGGACGAATTAGCGGTAGCGCTACCGGCTACCGATCTGATGAGCCGATTTGGGGTCGTGATGCCGGGGGACAAGGTCGATCTTCTCTTCTCTGTAAATGTGGTGGGAAAGACATACCTGGAGGAGGTCCCTCGGGGGGGGCTGGTAGCGCTGACTACGGTCCAGGATTTGGAAATCCTCCAGATCGTTGCGGAGAAGCCGCCGGCCGAGGAGGGCGAAGAAGGAGAAGAGCCAGGTGAGCGACTGATAATATTGATCGCCGACCCTCAAGAGGCGGTGATCATCAAGTACCTCAAAGATTCTGGCGGCGTGATCGATTTCGCTTTGCGAGCGGCCACCAGTGAACGACTATTTGACACCGAACCCGTAACCATAAACTACTTGGCTAGACGGTATGGGATTATACCACCAGAGCCCCTTGACTAGGTGAGGATGGTTTGAAATGCAGGGTCGACGCACTGTCCTGATTCTAAGTCAATCGGGTGAAGGCCGTACTCGACTTCGACGGGCGTTGAGCCTATCGAATGGTTTGGAAGTCGCGGACACAGTAGAGCCGGGACCTCAGGGGGTGGCGTCAGCGAGACGCCTTCAGCCCGATGTGATCATAGTGGATAGTGGCTGGGGAGAAAAGGCAGATCTCGATTTCATCCGTTCCCTCGCCTCTGCCGTTCCTACATCTCTGATCATGCTCGTGGCCCCCGACGAAGACATGGAATATGTGCAGGATGCTCTTCTCGGCGGTGCCCGGGGCTTTGTGACGCGATCCTCGGCGGAGTCTCAGTTGGTGGGGGCCGTCGGTCGGGTGCTACAATTAGAGACTACCAAGCGGCTTCAGCAAGCGGAAGCCGGGAAGAGGGAAGTAACTCCAGGCAGCAGAGAGGGGAAGGTGGTAAGCGTCCTCAGCGCAAAGGGTGGGGTGGGTTGCACGGTCATCGCGGTGAATCTAGCCGTTGCTCTTCGGAGAGAGACCGGCCAGCCCGTTTCTCTCTTCGACTCCAATCTACGTTTTGGTAATGCAGCCGTTCTCTTGAACCTCTGGCCGCGAGTGACCTTGGGAGACCTGGCACGATACGAAGACGATTTGAGCACCCAACTGGTGGAGGAGGTAATGCTGACACATTCATCGGGTGTAAGGGTGCTATTGCCTCCCCTTACTCTCGAAGCGGCCGAAGAGATAACTCCCCGGTTGGTGACCAAGATTCTTGAAATCTTGAAAGGCGGATACGAGTTTGTCGTTGTGGATTCGGGGGCCTACCTAGACGCAGTAGCGCTGGCCATATTGGACTCCTCCTTCAGAACAGTGTTGGTGACCACGCCTGAGGTGCCTGCGCTTCATAACCTGAGGCGCATGCTGCAAGTCACCGAGGATCTGGGATATCCTCGGGACAGATTGGTCATCGTGGGGAATAGGTTCTCGGCCACCTGGGGGATCAAGCCCGCGGACATCGCCGAAAGCCTTGGGTCTCCCATCTCCGTGACCTTGCCCAGCGATGGACGGTTGGTGACACAGGCTGCGAACAGGGGCATCCCCTTCGTCTTGGATGCGCCGGACAGCGGTGCGAGCCGGGGGATCTACAAGTTGGCAGAACTTCTTATGAAAGCGGGACCGCAGACCGGCAACGAAGAGGAGCCGTGGTCGCACCCGGGCTAGTTATTGACGCAAGTGGAAAAGTAATTCTCGGAGTCAGTTTGAGGTAGGAATAGAGATGGATGTTTTCTTACTGGTGGGCATATTTATAGCCTTGGCCATCCTACTGGCGTTCACTGGGATGGCGGAATTCGCACGTAGCAGCGTGGATGAGAGATTGGGTCGCTACGTGCGCAGGTCAGGGACTGGAGTTGTTGGCAGGGGCCAGGCGGCAGAGCGTACTCCAACGGCGAGGTCATCCTTTCTTGCCAGGCTCGACCAGGCCATCACTAGTCGGGGTTTCGTCCAAGGTGTCAGACGGGAACTTGCGCGCGCCGATCTACCTCTTACTGTACCCGAGTATCTATTCATCAACGCGATGGTGGTGTTTGGGGTTGGCGTAATCGGGTTCTTGATCTCGCGGGTTTGGTTCTCCGCCTTGATGTTGGTTGTGGGGAGTGCATTCTTGCCTACCCTGTATGTCAGGTGGCGGCAGCGAAGAAGGCTCGCAGCGTTCAACAATCAATTAGGGGACGTCGTCAATGTGGTGATCGGCTCTCTGCGTGCTGGTTATGGACTCTTGCAATCATTCGATTACGTTTCGAACCGTCTACCTGACCCCGCGGCGAATGAATTCAACAGAGTCGTGCGGGAGGTGAGCCTCGGCCTGAGTATGAGTGAAGCGCTGGCCAACCTCCTGAGGCGGGTAGAAAGTGATGACTTGGAGTTAATGGTCACTGCGATAAGCATTCACCGCGAAGTGGGCGGCAACCTCACCGTCATACTGGAAAGTATCAGCGACACCATTCGGGAGCGAGTTCGTATCAAGCAAGAAATCCGCAGCTTGACAGCCATGCAGAGGTATTCGGGCTATGTCCTCGTCGCACTGCCGTTCGGAGTGACTGCCATTCTCTTCGTAATGAACCCGGAGTACATGATGAGGCTCTTCGAACCAGGGCCTACCTTGTGCATCCCCTTTGGGGCTCTTATATCCATGATCCTGGGCTTCCTGCTCACGCGCCGGATCGTGGCTATCGAAGTATAGCATAGCGGGAGAGGGGCATCTTGGTCTTAATGCAATTGGATCCAGTAGGGTTGTCTTGGATAGTGGCGGCCCTGGTCGCCGTGAGTGTCGTCTTCTTCTTGACCAGCGTGCGAGCACGCCGACTTGACGCTCAAGCAGTAGATGCTCGGGTCAGACTGTATGCACCCAAACGTACTCTTGAAGAGCTTGAGCTCTCCGAACCGTTCTTCCAAAGGGCGATCAAGCCCCTTCTACAGAAGATAGTTCGCATAGTTGGACGATTAGCGCCCCAGCGCAATATCGAAGATTTGGAGCGCGATCTAGCACGGGCCGGTAGGCCCTTAGATCTTACGGCCATAGATTTCCTGGGAGGGAGATTGCTAGTGGCCTTGTCGGTTGGCTTGGTGATAGGGGGTGTGGTGTTTCTCTTCAAATCATCTCCGCGTCTGGCCTTATTTTTTACCTTGGTAGGGGGTCTCGTAGGGTTCTATGCGCCCAGGGTGTGGCTATGGAGGAGGATCGCCCGACGGCAAAGCGATATCGAGCGTGCGCTCCCCGATGCTTTGGACATGTTGGTGGTGTGCCTGGATGCAGGTCTGGGCTTCGATTTGGCTCTTCTTAAGATCGCACAGAGATGGCGACATGGGCTAGCACTTGAACTGGACCAGGTGGTCTACGAGATTAGAGCGGGCAAGCCCAGGGCGGAAGCACTTCAGGATCTTGTAAAGCGTACGGGTGTGGAGGATATCGCAACCTTTGTTGCTGTTATCTTGCAGGCCGAGGAACTTGGAGTTAGCGTGGCCAAGGCGTTACACATCCATGCCGGCCAGATGCGTATATTGCGGCGCTACCGAGCGGAGGAACGGGCCCGGCAAGCGGCCATAAAGATGCTCTTCCCCCTGGTTTTCATGATTTTTCCTGCTCTCCTGGCTGTGATCCTGGGACCGGCTCTGCCCCAACTGCTGAGCGTTCTGGGGGGCCTTGGCGGGGCTGCTCCATAGGGGGGTTGACTACCTCTCTCCCCTCTCTGGAATGGTAGGGCGAGAGGCGGGGATGATTTAAGGGATGGCTGAGGATATGGAGAACAAACGAGGGTATAGTGAGCACCCACTATACAAGCAAGCCATGGCTCATTTTGAGGCGGAGGAGTGGGAGGATGCCATCTCGCTCTTCTCCCAGTTAGTAGCCGAGTTTCCAGACGACGAAAGCCTCCAGCAGATCCTGGCTGATCTCCGCTTGAAAGCATCCTTGCCTCGAGAGGAAAGCCGCCGAGGGCGGATAGAGATACGGAGAGTGGCCAGGGCCTTTCTTCTCGTTTTGGGCGTTGTCGCAGTGATGGCTCTCCTGGCAGGAGTATCATACAGGATCTATACCAATTGGCTTCTGCCGGCTCGAACAGTGCGGGATCAAGTCACTCATCTGCGCGAGTTGCACGAGTTGGCGAGGGGCTATATGGCAGCAGGTGACTATGCCAGAGCGGCTGATCTCTACGAAGAGATCCTGAGCCAAGTGCCCGATGATTCGACAGCAGCCGTTGGCCTGGAAAGAGCGGGGGAACTTCAAGAGTTGGCTATGGCGTATGATAACGCGTTGGAGTTGACCCGGGAGGAAAGATGGGATGAGGCGCTCAACGCCTGGCAGGCGATTCTCGCCAGGGATAGCAACTTCAGAGATGTCAAACACTGGGCCGCTTTCGTTGAGGAGCAAGATCTGCTGCACTCGCTGTTCACGGATGCGGAGATACGCTATTGGGGCGAGGACTGGAGTGGCGCAATAGAAATACTTGAGCAAGTGAGAGGTCAAAACGCTAACTATCGTCGCCATGATGTGGAGGTGCTTTTGGTAGGCTCTCTTGTCAACCTAGCCAAGCAGATCCTCAGCGAGGCACCTGATGCGGCCGATGTCTATAACCAGACAATGGAACTCTTTGACAAGGCGATCAAGATTCATCCCCAGGATGAATCCGTCCTTACAGAGCGGGCGGTGGCTGAGGCGTATTCGCAGGGCCTTGCGCGGTTCCAGGAGGAGGATTGGGAAGGGGCGGTAGAAGAACTTCAATTTGCATACGAGCATGATCCTGGCTATGCCGCAGGCAAGGTGGTCGAACTCCTCTACCCGGCTAGCATCCATTGCGGAGATGTGCGGGCGGAGGCAGGCGACTTCCAAGGAGCGCTGGCCTGCTATCAAGCGGCCACCGAATTGCTGGTAGATGATGTTTCCGAAGCCAATGCAAAGTATGCGGCCTTAGTTCCCATGCTTACCCCCACGCCCACTCCCAGGCCACCAGTACCGACGTCCACTCCTGCCCCCAAGCCGACCCCTACCCGAACACCGACCCCTACTCCCACCCAGTCGCCCTACGCCTTCGAGTATCTTCCGTGGCTCACTCAGGAATTGGACCGTCCGGGTTGCCAGGCTCCCTCGTTCGAAGGGCGGGTCGTAGATGCGGCTGGAGTGGGCTTTCCTGGCGTATGGGTGCGCCTCCAATGGTGGGACCGCCATGATGATAGGGTGACGGGTTATAATGGGGAGTTCGGTTTCGCTCCCTTGGGCTCAGAAAACTGGCATAAATCGGTGCCCTTTTTCTTAACAGTGATTCGCAGCCCAAGTGATCCCGCGCCCCTATCGCAAACCGTCCCTCTTAACTTTCCAGGCTGTTCAACCCACGGCGGGTTCACCAATGTGACCTTCAAGTCACTTCGATAGGCTTGCCTTGGGGAGCCTCCTTGAAGGGGGCGGTAGCCGCGGTTGCGGCAAGAGGAAGGCCAAGGTTTGGTTGAGTAAGTGTTCATACTCATGCTGGTGCCCTTATGGTCATCGCGAAATTGGCGCTACTCGGCCCGCAGACCGGTAATCTCTTCTCCAGAATCACCAACGGATTGAACCGATAGATTGCAACCAGCCTCGGCCAGTGAGGGCCTTTGACGAGAGGCCTAAGGGGTTGCCCATCTCAAGGGAGATGCCGTAGCGGTGTTTCCAGCTTAAATGTGAATTCATTAGGGCATTGTAAGGCCTGTGAGGAATGCACCAGAGCGCTTTGGGAAAGGCAAGTTTTTAGTAGGATCGATGGCAAATCGAGAGAGGAGGGTTGTGAGCATGTCGTTCTTCGAGAGAACTAAAGAAGGAGAAAACGCCGCGCCGGAAGGCGCGCCCTCCACCTTGGGGGAGCTGAGGGTGGCGAGGCGGCTTGCCAGGCCCGCTCGCG
>DFBK01000002.1 GCA_002366595.1 Anaerolineales bacterium UBA3082
GGCTATCAGGGCTGCGGTCTTCACCTCCCGAAACCCCAACTCCGGGTGGCGATGGATGGTGCGGCGCAATCTGACAAGTTCCCCTTTCAACTCCTTGGCTCTGGCAAGCATTTGGCCTCCCACTCTTTTTATAACGAATAACCGCCCAAATTCTACTCCAGAGGGAACTCCTTGTCTATCCTTTGGCCACCTCCTTTTCCCGCAGGGATCCTTGATGGACGGCAGCCTTGGAGGTAGAATAGCGGACAGTTCAGATGTTACAAAGCTAGGACAGTTTAGATGTTACGTAACACAGACGGAGAGACCTTGACTTTTCTGGTTTTTTATGCTAAACTTTGAAGCAATTGAAACTTGGTGCGGGCAAAGCAGTGATGGGAAATCATAGACATATCTACCGTTCTTTGGACAAGGTTGTCCCCAGGCCTTTAAGGCAGGAGGAGGGCGGCATGCATCATATCCGTCATCCCCGCCCTCACCATGAGCCTCGTGCCCAGCCCTGCTCCACCGGAGGTTCCAAACGGCTTAAACTGGTTGATTTCATCTAGGCCCCGGGGGAAAGGCGTGGAGCAGGTTCCACGCCCTTTTACTTTTCACCCCGATGATAGAACCGCAGAAAGTTGACTCCTTAACAAAGCATAGTAGCGTTCATATTTGGAAATCAAAAGGGTGTACTCGAGAGAAGTTGTAGAGAGCGAAAGGAGGTGGTCATCTGAGAGGTGTCTCTAGTTATTGCATCATAAGATCATAGTATGGAGGTGAAGGCATGAAGAAATTGGGTTTAATAGTCTTGGTTATTGGCGGTATTCTCCTGGCCAGTTGTGCTCCCGCAGCGACACCCGCACCTGCGCCCCCGGTTACTGAAGTGGTGACGGATCTTGGCGGCCTAGAGGTCACTGTAGCCGTGGAGAACGCTTATCCCCCCTTCAACGTCATCGATGAGGCCGGGGAGGGTGTGGGTTGGGACTACGATGTATGGCGGGCCATCTGCGAAAAACTGAACTGCACCCCGGTCTTCGTGGAGAGCGCCTGGGAGGGACTCTTTGAAGCCATGGCTGCTGGCGAGCAGGACGTGGCTGCCGATGGGATCACTATCACCTTGGATCGGGCCAAGAAGATCGACTACTCCGATCCCTACATGGAGTACGGCCAAGTGCTCTTGGTGCGAGTCGATGAGACGGAGATCACTAGCGGGGACACCCTGGTCGCTCTGACTGACAAGGTCGTGGGTGTCCAGATAGGCACCACCAATGAGATCACCGCTATCAGCCTGGTAGGCGAGGATAGGGTGCAGAGTTTCGAGACCTTCGACCTACCGGTCGTGTCCCTCATGGCTGGCGATGTGGACACGGTGGTCATCGACGAGGTGGCCGCTGTCGGTTTCATGATGGAGAATCCGGGCAAGTTGAAGATAGCGCCCGAGCCCCTCACTGGTGGGGAACTTCTAGGTTTCGTCTTCCCACCCAAGAGTCCTCTCGTCGCACCAGTCAACTGGGCTATGCAGCAACTCTGGGCCGATGGCACCATGGACCAACTCTACGAGAAGTGGTTCCGACCAGAGTAACCGCTAATCTCATCTAGTCTGGCAGAATAGTTGGTTTGCGAGGCGTCCTTCCAGCGCCTCGCAAACCGCCTGCCGCTCTTCTCATCGGACCACCATCGAGGGCTTTTCCATGTTCTTTCACGCTTGCCTGCTCCTCACCTTCTGTTCTGCCCAGCAATGAAGGGTAAGTGATGGCTGTATCTAGAGAAATTGAGAGACCCCAACCCAAGTTAGTACCCTGGACGCGGAAACTGGAGGATATGCCTTGGTGGGGCCTGATCGTACTTCTGGCCTTCCTTCTCGTCGTCTACCTCATCTACACTTCAGCAACCTACCAAGACGCTTACCGTTTCCTCGTCGCAGGCGTAAAAGTGACCATACTGGTGACTCTGATTTCTTTCAGCATCGCCATCGTCTTGGGGTTGATCGCCGGTCTAGGGCGGGTATCGAAGAACGTTATCTTCTATACCGGCGCTTCTGTGTATGTGGAGGTGGTGAGGGGTATCCCTCTCCTAGTGCAAATCATCTACTTTGCTTATGTTGTAGCGCCTCTTCTTGTCCAGATAGTGAACAGCCTGGGAGCGTTTATGCTCCAATATACCGCCATACAACCCCTTATGGGCTTAGCCCACACCCTCACCAACCTACATATCCAAGATGTGGATGTAACGGCAAGAGCGATCGCCGGTTTGGCCTTCGGATATGGGGCCTATGAGGCGGAGGTCTTCCGCGCGGGGATCCAGTCGATCGAGAGAGGACAGATGGAGGCTGCCCGTTCTCTGGGCATGAGTTATTTCCAGGCCATGCGTTACATCATCCTTCCTCAGGCCATCAGAAGGGTCTTGCCCCCCCTGGGCAACGACTTCATAGCCATGCTGAAGGACTCCTCCTTGATATCAGTTCTGGCGGTCAGAGAACTGACCCACCTGGGGAAATTGAATCGGGCTCGAACCTTCCGCACCTTCGAGACCTGGAATACGGTGACCTTTCTCTATCTCATTATGACTATCAGCCTATCCCTGGTGGTAAAGTTCATCGAGAGGAGGATGGCTTTTGAAGAGTAGCATAGTTGAGCCGCTGCCGATGGATGACGACATCATCATCGAGCACTTATATAAAAGTTTTGGAAAGGTAAAGGCTCTCATAGATGCCAACTTGAGGGTGAAGAGAGGCGAGGTATGCTTCATCTTTGGCCCCAGCGGCGGGGGGAAAAGCACCCTTCTCCGCTGTATCAATCATCTGGAGGCACCCGACAGCGGCCGCATCATCGTTGATGGCATCCCCGTCACCCATGCCAAAACCAACATAGATCTAGTGCGCGCCGAAGTAGGGATGGTCTTTCAATTGTTCAACCTCTTCCCCCACCTCACAGTTCTAGGGAATGTGACTCTGGCGCAGGAGAAGGTCCGCAAACGCTCAAGGGGGGAGGCGGAACGGGTGGCCAGGGAACTCCTGGAGAGAGTAGGGATACCAGAGAAGGCCAATGCCTATCCCGGCCAACTCTCCGGTGGGCAGAAGCAGCGGGTGGCCATCGCCCGGGCCCTGGCTATGAACCCCAAGATCATGCTCTTCGATGAGCCCACCTCCGCTCTGGATGCGGAGATGATAAAAGAGGTCTTGGATGTGATGATGGACTTGGCCCAGGAGGGGATGACCATGGTGGTGGTCTCCCACGAGATGGGGTTCGCCAAAGCCGCCGCCGACCGGATGGTCTTCTTGGATGCAGGACAGATTGTCGAGGAGGAGACGCCAGAGGAACTCTTCAAGAACCCCAAAGAGGAGAGAACGAAGCAGTTCCTCAGCCAGATTCTCTACTAGAAGCGCTCGCGAGAAGTTGAAGCCCTCCTCATGATGAAAGGGCTTTTCTCTTGCTGAGGGGGCACGACGGGAGGCGAACTACTCAAAGCAGTCGTATATGGGCTCGCTCTCAAGGTGGGGTAAGAGCGGATGCTCCTCCATGCAGGCCCGAGCCTTCTCCCTCATAGCCCCCAGGTTTTCTAGGGTATCAAATTCGCTGGTGATCAGATAACTCCGCGGCTTCATGATCGACCTTTTGACCAAGGCGTTCCTGTAGCCGGGCTGCTTCTCCTTCATCGCCTTGATTTCGTTGAATATCCTGAGGGCCTCTTCTTCAAGGCCCTCCTTGACGGTGAAGATGGCCACCTCAACGACCATAGCGCTTCCTCCTTGTCATCTACGCACGGACAGGGCTTATCCCCACTCCCCTTCCGTAGGGGCCTTGGTGGTCTCCCCTACTCATAATCAGAATAGGCAAGGGGCTAGAAGCTCGGGAGTCAGAATTATGGCACCGTCACATGATTGTGAAAGAAAAGTGCGTTTATTGGTTGGTGTGCCCCTGTCATCTAATAGTGAAAAATCTGCGTTGACGACAGTCTTGCCCAATCGTCGAACCTCTTGCACAACAGGTGCAAAATCGCCATCACGACTGACAAGGATCGCAGTGTCGTATTGATTGTCAAACGCATGGACTAGAAGATGCGACGCCAATTGGACATCAACACCTTTCTCTATACGATAGGACTGAACATACTTACAACCACATTCTGGACATGAGTTTTCCCTATCTCTATCCACCAAGCGTCCCCTGTGCACTGTGAAATGAGGTATCGTTTCCAGATTTGCGAAAAACCTTCGCTGAGCCGCGTACTGTTTTGGATCATCATGTTGACGCAATGGAACATTGTAGTAATGGGCATGCACGAGGCGCTTGTCCTCTCCTCCTTGAAGATGCTCGGCCTTCCTGCATAGGAGCTTACAGAAGCAATCATAATGCATTCGATGGCGACCAGTATACTCTTCAAGACCATGATAGAGGTTGCTGCCATCGATAAAGATCATTACCCTGTCCATTTATGACCTACTCCCTATTGCAGTCTTTGATGTTCTTTCGAAATTGACTCTTGACATTCTAGCACAATTGCTTTATAATGTAAATGAATTAAGTCCCCAGCATCGGTTCGCCCATGCTGGGTTAATAAGCTCCCCACCGTCGCTTCGGCCACGGTGGGTTTTTCTACTCTTTACTAGCGGACCTCGTTCGACAGCATAAACTAAGGGCAATTGTACAACCTCTCTACCTCTCCCTCGCCCGCCGCACGCTGTTGCTCTTACATTTGGGGCAACTCCGTTCCTGAGGGTTGTCCTTATCATAGGGGGCGATGAACTCGTGCCCACAACGCAAACATCTGAACTTCGCTTCCTCTGCCATCTTACACCTTCTCCGCTAATACCTGCTTGGTGTACTCTATCTCCTCCGGGGTGACTTTCTTCCTCATCTCCTCCAGCTCGCGCATAGTGCGGGCGAACTTCTGCCCCTCGGCGGCGGAGATCCACTCTAGTTGCAGCCTCTCCGGCCGAATGCTTGCCCTTTCCAACCTGTCCCAGAGCCTTTCCACTCGCCTTTGGGTCCATCGGTTGGCGTTGATATAGTGACAGTCAGCAAAGTGGCAGCCGGAGACGAGGACGATGGGCGCTCCAAGGGTAAAGGCCCTAAGTATGAACCTCTCCCCTGTCCGCCCGCTACACATGGTGCGGATGACCCGGGCGCTAGGAGGATATTGCAGCCGGGAGACGCCGGCCATATCGCCCCCAGCGTAGGAGCACCAATGGCAAGCAAAGACCACGATCTTTTCCTCTGGCCTCTCTCCCAGCATAGCCTCCAGTTGGGCGAAGATCTGCTCATCGCCAAAATGGCGCTGGGTAATGGCTCCTACAGGGCACTCGGCACTACAAGTGCCACAACCGGCACAAGCCGCCTCGATGACCCGAGGGGGGACTTTCCTTTTAGGATCCACATCGACGATGGCTCCATAGGGGCAGACCCGGGCACAACGGCCACAGAAGTTGCAAAGGTCATAATCGATGATGGGGGTGATAGCCTCTATGGGTATCTTATCCTGGTTGAGGATGATCTGAGCCCTAGCGGCGGCAGCGCTGGCTTGGGTGACGCTCTCCTTGATATCCTTGGGCCCCTCAGCGCAACCGGCTAAGAAGACCCCTCGGGTGGAGGTATCCACCGGCTTCAGTTTAGGGTGGGATTCCAAGAAGAAGCCATCCGTCGTCCGCGAGAGGCTCAAAAGTTGTTGTATCGTCTTGCTATCCTCTCGGGGCTCTAGCCCCACAGAGAGGACGAGCATATCCAACTCGTGCTCTTCCAGTCGGCAGGCGGTGGTGTTCTCTACCGTCACCAAGAGGTTCCTCGTCTGCGGGTCCTCTTTCACCTCCCCGGGGAGCCCCCGCACGTATCTCACCCCGGCGTCCTTGCTCCGCTTATAGAGATCCTCAAACCCCTTGCCAAAGGCCCGCATATCCAGGTAGAAGACGGTGATATCTATTTCAGGGTAATGGTCCCGTAGAAGCAGGCTATCTTTCACCGTGTTCATGCAGCATATGTTGCTACAGTAAGGGTTGCCCCTCCGCTCGGCGCGGGAGCCTACACATTGTATAAACCCTATCCGTTTCAGCATCTTTCCATCGGTGGGACGGGCAAAATGGCCCTCAAGGGGCCCCCCGGAGTCTATCAGCCGCTCGAACTCCAAGGTGGTGATCACATTCTCGAAACGGGTGTAACCATACTCATCCAAGGGGGTGGGGTCGTAGACCTCCATACCCACGGCCACGATGATGGTCCCCACTTCCAACTCCACGATCTGGTCCTTCATATCGAAATCGATGCAACCCTTATCGCACTTCTCGGCACACTTACCACAGGCGATGGGCTGAACCCCCAGGCACTCCTCGATATTGATGATATAAGAAGAGGGCACGCCCTGAGGGAAAGGGATGTAGATGGCTCGACGGGAGGAAAGGCCCATCTGATACTCATCGGGCCTTATCACCGGGCAGACCTCAACGCAGTCGCCGCAAGCGGTACACTCCTCCTCATCGACGTAGCGGGCTTTCTTGCGCACCTTAACCTTGAAATTACCTACATAGCCCGATACCTCCTCCACTTCACTATAGGCCAGGAGTTTTATCCTCGGATGTCGACCGACATCCATCATCTTAGGGCCCAGGATTCATATGGAACAATCCATGGTGGGGAAGGTCTTATTGAGTTGGGCCATCTTCCCCCCGATGGAAGGTTCTTTCTCCACCAGGTATACCTGATGACCGGCGTCAGCCAGATCCAAGGCCGCCTGGATTCCGGCCACTCCCCCGCCGATAACCAGAGCCGCCTTGGTAACCGGGACCTCCATCTCTACCTGGGGTTCCAGAAGCCGGGCCCTGGCGACGGCGATTTTGACGATATCTTTCGCCTTGGCTGTAGCCGCCTCCCTATCGTGGAGATGGACCCAACTGCATTGCTCCCGGATATTGGCCATCTCCAGGAGATAGGGGTTGAGGCCCACATCAGAGATGCATTTTCGGAAGGTGGGCTCATGGAGTCGGGGGGTGCAGGAGGCGACGACCACACGGTTCAAGTGGTGTTCCACAATGGCCTTCTTTATCTCTTCCTGGCCCGGGTCGGAGCAGGTGTACCTGTTTCGCACCGCCAGGGCCACACCAGGCAGCCTCTCCGCGTAATCTCGTACCGCCTCGCAATCCACCGAGCCCGCTATGTTGAGCCCACATTCGCAGACGAAAACCCCGATCCTCACTTCATCCTCGGGCAACCCTATCACCTCCTTTCCCAGCGGCCTATAGAGCGTTGGCCGCCAAAACCACCAGATCTTCCACCTCTATCCGAGCCTCTTGACCTACCTTCTCATCACTCATAGCGCATCTGAAATGTATCTGGCACTTGGGGCAGGCGGTGATCAGAAGCTCTGCGCCGGTGGCTTTGGCCTCCCTGAGTCGTTCCACCTGAATCTCCTTATTGTCAGCCCCACAGTTGGTCCAACAACTGGTGCCACAACACAACGCCTGGGCCCTGTTTCTCTCCATCTCCACCAGTTCCACCCCCGGCAGGGAGACGATAACCTGGCGAGGTGGCTCATATAGGCCGGAGAAACGGCCCAGACGACAGGGGTCTTGATAAGTGACTCGCTTAATCGGCTTTCTACTCGCCTTCAGCCCAGGCAACTCCTGCGCGAGCAACTCAGAGATATGGATTACCTCCGCCTTCAGCCCGCCCACATAGCGGGGATACTCCACCGCCAAAGTATGGTAACATTCGGCGCAGGAGGTAACCACCCGCTGGGCTCCGCTCTCTTCGATAGTTTGCAGGTTGAGTTCAGCCAAGCGACGGAAATTGTCGATATCCCCCTCCCAGAGGAGGTCGTGGCCGCAACAACGCTCGTTTTCTAGCACCATGGGGGTGATACCCAAGCGGTTGAGCGCCTTCACCGTGCTCCGAGCGATCTTATGGCCTGGAAGGTCTAAATCCTGGAAGATGACCTCAAGGTATGGGAGACAGCCCACGAAGTAGAGGGTATCCGATCTCTCCACCACTTCGAGCCCCCGCTTGAGCCAACCTAAGCGCTTCTGCTTCAAGTCCTTGGTCATCATCCGCATCAGGGTCTGGAGCGCTCCGCCATGGGCGCACTCTCCGCTCTGGCCACCCTTCCAGGCCTGAGTTCGCAAATGCCGGATAAACTCCGCATAGGCCACATCGCTTTGACACCTCTCGCTGCAGGCCCCGCAGGTTAAGCAAGACCAGAGAAGCCGATCATGGGCCAAGTCGCCTCCCCACAACGCTCTCTCCACCGTCAGACGGGGAGAGTAAATGGAGTTAAGCCTGGCTAAAGGACAGACGGCGGTACATTTGCCGCATTCCAGGCAACGATAGGCGTGGGTCTCTTTAATCGCTTTCTCCATCTCCATCGGCTTAGACCCTCCGGACGAACCTCTTTACCTTCTGGGCGAAGAGCCGCCCATCGCCAAGGGGTATCGAATCCAGGCGCAGCCTTTTCTTATTTATGCCCAGGAGGCCCAGCAAAGCCTGCGTCCTCTTAAATAAATCCTCGGCCCCTTCGGACCGGTGTTCGCACTCCCCTGGCGGGCAGCCCAGCATTAATACCCCCGCCGCTCCCAACTCGAACGCTTTCAAGATCAGACCCGAGTGCAGCCTCCCCAGACACTGCAAGCGGATTAGCCTCACATTTGGCGGATAGGATATGCCTTGCAACCCCGCCATCTCCGCCCCGTTGTAGGCCTTCCAGTTGCAGGAGAAAACGATCACCTTGGGCTCAGGGTTCGGCGAGGCCAAGAGAGCCTCCAAGGTGACCTCCAACTGACGGTCGCTAATATGACCCGCGGTGACGGCTCCCGAGGGGCAAAGGGCAGCGCAGGCCCCGCAGCCGGTACAGAGAGAGAGATCCACCTGGGCGATAAGCCGCTCTCCATCCTCCCGAACCTTAATCGCCTCGGCTGGGCAGACCTCCTCACAGGTTCCACACCCTCGACAACGCCAGGCCTCCACTTGAGCCTTAGGTAAAGGCACTGTCATCAACCTGGCTCGAGCCACGGCGGAGGCGACCAGGTCTTTCGCCTTCTCCGTCGCCAGTTCAGGTTCGTCACCATGGACAAGAGCACAATGCTCCCTGATATTCACGAACTCGAAGAAAGAAGGCGATCTCAAGAGATTGACTTTAGAGCGAACCCTCTGGTAGGAGCAACTATAGCAGATCTGATCCAAAGAGCAGCAGGAACAGGCGGCCAAGACAGCCTGGTGCAGGTTATGAGCGGTTATGGCCCCATGTATGCTTTCCGCTCCCTCGATGAGGCAAGCGTAAGGGATCTCCTGAGTGTGCACGACCCCCGGCAGGCTAATAGCCTCCCGGCATACCTCGGCCACATCTATCACCTCCCCGATACGACCACCACAAGGGCAAACAAAAACCCCGACCCTGGGCTCGCCATCCAACCGCCAATCCCTTTCCTCTAGAGGGAGACGAAGGGTCAGAGGAGGGGGGGTAGGAAGAGAGGGGGCATTAATGGTCTCCGGGGGTAGGGAGAGATCTTCCAACTCGTGGGCATCGGCCAACAAGATAGAGCCCACCTGTACCTTTAACTCCAGAGGCCTCTCTTCGTGATTGATGGCTCCCGTCTCGCAGGCTATCTCGCACTCTAGACACTCGCTACAGAGACCACAACTGAGACATCGCTCCGCCTCGGCTCGGGCCTGTTCCTCGGTGAAGCCCAACTCCACCTCCCGGAAACTCCTCTTGGCCTTAGAAGGGGGCAGGGTGGCTATTTGAGCCCTGGGTCGGCGGGAGGCGAGGCCCAGGCTTAATCTCTGGGCTATCTCCTCCTCCGTCAACTCCACCTTCGGAGGCAAGAAGGGTTCCCCTCTCAGTCTCTCGCCCCGAAGATAGCGATCGATAGAGCGAGCGGCCCGATGGCCAGCGGCGATAGCGTCCACCACAAAGGCGGTGCCCGTCACCGCATCTCCCCCGGCGAAGACGCCCGGTTTCTCTGTGGCCAGCGTCTTGGGGTCCACGGCGATGGTCCGCCTCAAAGTTACCTCCAACCCACCATCTGAGAGGAAGCCTAGATCTGGGTCTTGACCGATGGCGAAGATAACCGTATCGCAAGGGAGCAGATGCTCCGAGCCGGGGCGGGTCTCCAAAGTCAGACGCCCATCCTCGTCGAACTCCATAAAGGTCACATCCAAGCACTGGACCCCGGTTATCCGGCCCTTAGTGTGGACTATCTCTTTGAAAGCCCGGGAGGGGTGAATTACGATCCCTTCTGCTTCGGCAGCCTCAATCTCCCAAGGGTAAGCGGGCATCCCCTCCCTGCTCTCTAGACAGGCCATCTCTACCCTTTTGGCGTCCAGACGGAGTGCGGTGCGAGCCACATCGATAGCCACGTCCCCTCCGCCCAAGACCAGGACCCTCTCCCCCAGTTCTACCTCCTGGCCCAGGTTCACCCGGCGTAGGAAATCAGTGTTCACCAGCACTCCGGGCAGATCGGCCCCCGGAATAGGCAACTTCCGACCCCGATGGGCTCCCAGGGCCAGAAATAGGGCCTCATACTCTTCCAGGAGGCCGCCGATATCCTCCACACGGCTGTTCAGTTTCAACTCTATACCCAGAGCCAAGATCTCGTCGATCTCTCGTTCTATTAACTCGGGGGGCAAGCGGAAGGAGGGGATTTCCACCCGCATCATCCCCCCTGGAACGGGAAGGGCTTCAAAAACAGTGACTCGGTAACCCAAGAGGGCCAACTCCCGGGCCGCGGTCAGCCCAGCGGGGCCGGAGCCCACCACGGCCACAGGAGGCCCCTCAGCCAGGGGGGCTTTCAGTGGGGCGGTCTTCCCCTTAGCGTAGGCCCAATCGGCCACGAACCTCTTGAGGGCCCTGACGGAGACCGACTCATCCACCCTTTGACGGCTGCATTCATCCTCGCAACGGTGATCACAAACCCGGCCACAAATGGAGGGGAAAGGGTTCTCCTCCTTGATAGCCCGCCAGGCCTCCTCATACCGTCCCTCCCTGATGAGGGCTATGTAACCTGGGGCTCGTTGGTGGATGGGACAGGCAGCGCGGCAGGGGGCTGTTCCTCGCTTCTCGATGACATAGGCGGCAGGCACAGACTTGGTGTAAGGGGGGTGGATCGCCCTACCATCAGACCCCCTCCCTATTCTCACTGGGCAGTTGGGCTCGCAACGACCGCAGGCCGCACACCTCTCCTCGTCCACATAGCGGGGATGACGTAATAGAGTGACCGAGTAGTTCCCTTCTCGCCCCTCGACGGTGGTCACTTGAGCATTGGTCAGAAGGGTGATCTGAAGATGAGAGGCAGCGGCTAGAAGTTCGGGGAGGAGTGGGGGTTCTACAGGCAGGAGGTTCCCCAAGGGCGCTTGGCCTAAGGAGGGGGCCCGGGTGACCAAGTGCACCCTTTGACCCTCTTGGGCCAACTTTAGAGCAACTCTGGCCGCAGCGACATCGCCGCCGATGACTAGGCTGCTCTGCCTATGCTCTTCTTGCCACTCCATCGCTTTGAGTTAATCCCCACCGATTACCGGCTTCGTCGTCAGGTCTTGATAGAGCGCTCTCTCTTATCAGCGGCCAGTCGCTTCCCATACTCGTAGCCTCGCTCAAAGGCCTGGAGGTTTAGATCTTCCGTCCCCTTGGGCACCAAGGAGAGGATAGAGCGTTTCACAGCCTCGACCGAGATGGCTCCCGTGAGCGCGGCGAAAGAACCCAACATCACTATATTGGCTACGATCCTGCGCCCTACCTCCTCCGCCAGCCGGGTGGCTGGGATGGCGAAAACATCTCTCTTCTTCGAGCGTCTAGGCAGAACAGGCACTAGATCGGCATCCACTAAAAGCATCCCCCCCTCGGCCACTTCGCTAGCGTACCTATCATACGCCTCCTGTGACATCACCACCATCACCTGAGGTTTGAGGACCAGAGGATGGAGGATCTCCTCTTCGGATATGATTAGGTCAGCGCTGCAAGCCCCTCCCCGGGACGCCGGCCCATAACTTTGGGTGAGGACGGCGTTTTTTTGGTCGAAGAGCACGGCAGCCTGACCGATAATCTGGCCAGCCAGAATGATCCCCTGTCCACCGAAGCCGGCTAACTTGACCTCCAGCCGTTTCATGAAGGCTCTCCCTCCACTCTCGCCTGAATCTCCTTTTGAAAGTCCAGGTAGGTAGGCTTCTCGATATCGATGAACTTACCCACGATTATCTTGCCCCTCAAGTCTATATCCGCCTTTCGAGGATCAAAGCCATGAACGATCTCTGAGGACTCCTGGTAGGATTTCATCATATCCAACCCCTCGCCCAACCTGTTCATCCGGTCGAAGTAGGTGGGGCAAGGGGAGATCACCTCCACGAAACTGAACCCCTCTTTAAGAAGCGCCTCGGTAAGAGAGCGTTCCAGCCGTCGCACATGCAGGGTGGTCCAGCGGGCGACATAGACCGCCCCGCTGGCAGCAGCTAAGTAGGGAAGATTAAAGGGGTGCTCGCTATTACCATAGGGCGAGGTAGTCGTCTTAGCCATCGCCGGGGTGGTGGGGCCAACCTGTCCCCCGGTCATTCCATAGTTAAAGTTATTAACACAGATGACAGTCATATCTATATTGCGGCGGGCAGCATGGATGAAATGATTCCCCCCGATGGCGATGAGATCCCCATCGCCGCTGAAGATCACCACCTTCAGTTCCGGATTGGCTAACCTTAGCCCCGTAGCGAAGGGGATGGCCCGACCGTGGGTGGTGTGAAAGGAATCGAGTTTAATATACCCTGCCGCCCTGCCCGCGCAACCTATGCCAGATACGATGGCCACCTTATCCCAGGGGAGCCCTGACTTCTCCAGAGCGCCGATGAAGCAGTTGAGGGCGGTCCCTATCCCGCACCCTGAACACCAGATATGAGGCAGTCTCTCCTCCCGTAAGAGGCTTTCCCGAGGGTGCTTAAGGGGTATCACGGTAGGCTTTTCGACCTGGCTCATCTCGCTGCCTTTCTGATAGCCTTCAATATATCCTCGGGCTCATGAAGGCCTCCGCCCATGTGGTTAAGGGGGATCACCTCCGCTCTTCCGCCAGCGGAACGTTCCACTTCCAAGGCTATCTGTCCATAGTTTATCTCGGGCACGACGAAAGCCTTCACCTTACTAGCGACCTCCCTTACCCTCTCCTCGGGAAAGGGCCAAACGGTCAACAATTTCAACATCCCGGCCTTTATCCCCTCTCTCTTGGCCAACTCGACCGCCCAAAGACCCACCCGTGCCGAGATCCCGTAGGAACAGACTATCACCTCCGCCCCCTCTACACCCTTCTCCTCTAACCTAATGATATCTTTCTTATGGCCTCGGATCTTCTCCACCAAGCGGCGTACCAACCTCTCCTGGGTGACCTCATCGGTGACCGGATACCCCCGCTCATCATGGGTGAGGCCAGTGACATGGATATGGTAACCCTCTCCCACGTTAGCCATGGGGGGGACCAAATCCTCATCGGGTGGGAAGGAAGAGCGGTCACCAGGGGGAAATTCTGGCTTGCGTCGAGGGAAGCAGGGGACCTCCTCAGGGATGGTCACCCGCTCGGTCATATGCCCCACTACCTCGTCAGCCATTACCAATACCGGAGTGCGGTATTTCTCAGCCAAGTTGAAGGCCCTCACGGTGAGATCAAAGAACTCTTGAGGTGAACTGGGCGAGAGAGCGATGATCTCGTACACGCCGTGAGTGCCCCACCGCGCTTGCATCATATCCCCCTGCCCTACCAGGGTAGGCAGCCCGGTAGAGGGACCTCCCCTCTGCACATTGACCAGAACACAGGGCGTCTCGGTCATGATCCCCAATCCCAGGTTCTCCATCATCAGGCTGAAGCCGGGGCCTGAGGTAGCGGTCATGGCTCGGAGGCCGCCCCAAGAGGCTCCCAAAATGGCATTCATGGAGGCTATCTCATCTTCCATCTGGATGTAGACGCCACCCAGTTGGGGCATCCGTTCCGCCATCCGTTCCGCTATCTCCGTGGCCGGGGTAATGGGGTAGCCAGCAAAAAAGCGACAGCCGGCAGAGAGAGCACCCTCCGCGCAAGCGATGTCGCCACTCATGAAGAACTCCCCCCTCGGGATCCTCTCACTCATGGGGCTCTTCTTCCTTCCCATCCCGAGGCAGGGAGTAGATAGCGAATTCGGGGCAGATCACCTCGCAAAGGCCACAATTGGTGCAAGCCTCCTCATTTTGGGGGTAAGGGGGGTGGTATCCTTTAGCGTTGAACCCCTCTGAGGCCGCCAATACCCCTACCGGGCAAAACTCGATACAGAAGTTGCACCCCTTACACCGCTCCTCTATGACATAAACCCTGCCCCGGGGGACCTTGATCCTCTCAACATCTAGAGGCTTTCTCCAGTACTTCACCTTTTCTTCCTAGACGAATAAGCCAGGTATATCACCCTGGCAAAATCAGCCTTATCTGGTGGTCTTAACTCATGATGATAGTGATAGTGTTCACTTAGATATTTTACCACCGCCATCCGCTTTTGACAACCCCTAACCGCTCCTCTAGAATAGGTCGCAGGTAAGGTAGCGAGGAGGTTGTCATGCAAGAGCGAAGGGTTGGAGCAGAAACCCTGCGCTACTTCTGCTAGCAGGTTTTTGAGAGACTGGATATTCCCGAGGAAGACGCGGCCATCACGGCTGATGTCTTAGTGGCCGCCGACCTAAGAGGGATCAATTCCCACGGAGTCGCCCGCTTGAAACGGTATGTAGATAGTCTACGTACTGGCAGAATGATAGCCAACCCTAGCGTCCAGGTGATAAAGGAGACCCCCTCCACCGCTCTCATCGACGGAGGAGGCGGTTTGGGCCAGCCGATAGGGGTGCGAGCCATGAGGCTGGCTATCGAGAAAGCCAGGGAAGCGGGGGCTGGTTTCGTCGCCGTCCGAAACTCTAACCATTACGGCATCGCCGGATATTACGCTATCATGGCTTTGGACTCCGATTGTATAGGGGTCTCCATGAGCAACGCCTCTCCCTTGGTTGTACCCACCTTCGGGAGGAAGGGTGTCTTGGGTACGAACCCCATCAGCGTTGCAGCCCCCGCTGGCCAAGAGCGACCCTTCGTGTTGGACATGGCTACTAGCGTAGTCCCCCGCGGGAAATTGGAACTCTACCATCGCCTGGTGAAGCCCCTCCCTGAGGGCTGGGCCATCAATGAAAGAGGAGATGCAAGCACTGAGGCAGGAACGATCCTGAATGAACTAAGCGAGCGGTTAGGAGGGGGAATCCTCCCTCTGGGAGGAGAGGGAGAGGAGTTGGGCGGCCATAAGGGGTACGGCCTGGCACTGATGGTGGATATCCTGAGCGGTGTCTTAAGCGGTGGAGGCTACGCCGATAGAGTGCACCCCAAAGGAGAAGGGGGTAAAATGAAGCCAGGCAACGTTGGCCATTTCTTCGGGGCCCTACTGATAGAAGCCTTCCGCCCCTTGGACGAGTTCAGGGCGGCCATGGATGACCTCATCCGACGCCTCAAACGCTCGGCAAAAGCCGAGGGAGAGAGTCGCATCTATATCCAGGGGGAGAAAGAGTGGGAGATGGAAGAGGAGAGGAGAAAGCATGGCATACCCCTCCACCCCCGAGTAGTAACCATGATGGAGCGAATAGCCGAGGAGTTGAACCTCCCTCTTATTCTTGACAACCCCTGAAGAGTCTATTAAGGTAATGTTAGTAATAGTTATCATAATTGCCATTACTTCTGAAGGACAGGGATAAAATCTCGAGACCTCTATGAAGATCTGACGAAGAAGACGAAGGCTCCCCAGGGCAAGGATATGCATGAGAAACCTGCTCGGTGGGAGGAACCCCACCGTCAGACCCTTCAGGCAGGGTATGACTATCTAAAGAAGACCGGGTTCTGGCTCGACTTTCAAGAACTGGGCTTCGGACCTAGTAGAGCCATCGCGTTGCTCATGGCGTAGCATGAAAGGGCGAATCATAGTTGGGTAACACGATACAAATAGTGGAGGGCGGGCGATGAGAGAGGATAAAGGCGGGCTACCTCAATATGAACTGATCCTCAACCCCACAGACGGCTCAACGACCTCGGAAGGGGCCACCGCCCACGCCATCTACCTAGCCAAAGAGACAGGCGCCGAACTCCTCGTCCTCCATGTGGTGGAGACAACCATCATCTAGTACACGGGCACCCTTTATCAACAGATGGTAGATCGGTTGCGCGAATTCGGAAATGAGGTTCTAAAGAAAGCGCGGAAGAGGAAGGCTAGTGGCCCATTCCATGATGATCGATGGCCACTCAGGGACGGCCATCGTCAGAGTGGCTGAACGAGAGGGGGCTGACCTGATCGTGATGGGAGCCTTGGGGCGGAGCATGGTGGAGAAGGTGCTCGTGGGTAGCATCTCCCAGTACGTAGTCCGCCACGCTCCTTGCGCCGTTTGCCTCGTGAAATAGCCCTAATGATCAAGCCCCTCGTGCCATCGACCTTCTCACAGTGAGGATCCACACCAGGGTTTATGATTTAGACCTCTAATTGATGACATCTACTAGGAGAGGCAAGGTGCGGTGTGGTTAATGACGGCGAGAAAAAGTGGTGAGCTGATGCTCGTTATGCTAAATGGGTGAGCCGTTTTCTGGCGCCTTGTTCACTTTTGCAGGAAAATGTCTCTCGCAGCCTTCTATCTGACAGGGAGAGTAAAGATGAGGATCTTGGATGATCTGATCGCCTCCTTAGAGGAGGACGCGCCGGTGGAAGAGGTGCGCGCCTGCGTCTTCTGGACGGCGGTGGTGAGCAAGCATTGTGGGCTGGCCTCTACCATAAGGGAGGTGGGGCCTCATGGGGAGCGCCGGGTGCGAGAGGTAGGCAGCCTCCACAAGAAGAGCGCCTTAGAGTTGGCCAAATATGTTAGGTCGGACTTCCCCTTGGAAGCCAGCATCGGCATGGCCAGCATCAATTCGCTTTTAGAAGTGGACGAGAGCCGATGTGTGGAACTGAACGCCCGCGATTTCCTATTGGAACGAGGTCAAGATAAGAAAATAGCCTTAGTGGGACATTTCCCTTTCATCGCTAAACTGCGAGGGGTGGCAGAGATCCTTTGGGTGCTGGAGAGGTATCCGGCGAAAGAGGAGTTGCCAGCCGAGGCAGCAGAGGAGGTCCTTCCCCAGGCGGATCTGGTAGCCATCACGGGAACCACTCTGATCAATCACACCTTGGACCATCTCTTATCCCTCTGTCGGCCGGATAGCCTGGTTATGCTCTTGGGCCCCACTACCCCCCTGTCGCCGGTCCTCTTCGACTATGGCTTAGATATCATCTCTGGTACAAAGGTCGTAGATACAAAGGCTGTCTTGCGCTGCATCAGCCAAGGGGCTACCTTTCAGCAGGTAAAAGGAGTGAGGCTCCTCACCTTGGTCAAAGATAAAGGGAGGGTGGGGAGGCCATAGCCCGTGATAACTATCGAAGGAGTGAGGCCTCAGCAAGGAGATCAAAAGATAGGGTCAATAAGGAACCGAAAGGGGGAGTTATGCCTCTGGGAGCCCATATGTCCATCTCCGGGGGGGTGGATAAGGCGATCGACCGAGGACGGGAGGTCGGCTGTGATACGATCCAGATCTTCACCCGAACCCCCCGCCGATGGAAGATGAGGAAGTTCAGCCAGGAAGAGGTTGAGAGTTTTAAGCGCAAGAGGGAAGAGACAGGGATAAACCCCGTCTTCGCCCACGATACCTATCTAATCAACCTGGCTTCTCCAGATGAAGAACTGTGGAAGAGGTCGATCACGGTCTTCGAGGATGAATTGGCCCGCTGTGACGCCTTGGGCCTCCCCTTCCTGGTGGTGCATCCCGGTTCCCATGTGGGGACGGGGGAGGAGGCAGGGCTGGAGCGGATCGCCCAGGCGCTTAGTCTCGCTCTCTCCCACAAACCAGCCTACAAGGCCCAACTCCTGCTGGAGATCACGGCCGGGCAGGGAAGCAACTTGGGGTACAACTTTCAACAGTTGGCCCGACTCATCGAGTTGACGGAGAGCGGCGAAAGGCTGGGGATATGCTTTGATACTTGCCACGCTTTCGTCGCCGGATACGAGATCCGCACCCCTGAAGGGTATGATACGACTTTCGATGAGTTGAACGAACTAATCGGCCTGGAAAGGCTCAAAGCCTTCCACCTCAACGACTCTAAGGGCGATCTGGAAAGCCGCCTAGACCGACACGAGCACATAGGAAAGGGACGATTGGGGCTGGAGCCTTTCCGAATGATCCTCAATGATGAGAGGTTCCAAGGTCTTCCCATGGTCTTAGAGACCCCCAAAGGGCCCGAGATGGAAGAGGATAAAGAGAACCTGAGAGTGCTTCGGAGCCTGAGGGGATGATTTTTCATCTCCCCCCCTTACGGAGATGTTCGCTTAGAAGGAGGAGCCTAGTTCATGTCTATCTACGAGTTTGAAGGCCGACTGCCCAAGATAGGACGAGAGGTCTATATCCACCCTTCAGCCGATATCATCGGACTCGTCACCTTGGGAGATGGTTGTTTCGTGGGTCCCGGAGCCCGGATCCGTGGCGACTACGGGGAGATCATCATCGGACGAGGCACAAGTATCGAGGATAACTGTGTAGTCCACGCTCGACCTGGGGACATCACCCGTATCGGCGACCACGTGACCATCGGCCACGGCTGCGTCATCCACAACGCCACTATCCACGCCTGGGCGGTCATCGGCATGGGGTCTGTGGTGAGCGATTGGGCTGTGGTCGGGGAGTGGAGCGTGGTGGGCGAAGGGGGCGTGGTTAAGCAACGCCAGGAGATCCCCGCTGGTCAGATCGGGGTTGGCGTTCCCGCCAAGATCATCGGCTCCGTCAACGAGGAGTACAAAAGGGTCTGGACAGAGTTCAAAGAGACCTACGTCAACCTAGCCCAAAGGTATCCCCAGGGGTTGAAGCCAGTGAAATGAGAAGCCCAGAGTTCAAAGCGCAACCCATCGGGATAATCCACTCCCCTTACACCGACCCCAAAGAGGTTCCTATCCAAGGCCGCTTCTCGGGAGCGAGGGGAGAGATAGAAGTCTTTCCTGAGTACGAGGAGGGGTTGAAGGATGTTGATGGTTTCTCTCACCTCATCATTCTCTATTGGTTTCACCGCGCAGAGGGCTGTTCCCTCCTGGTGAAGCCCTTTCTGGATGATACCCCTAGGGGTCTTTTCGCCACCCGTTACCCGGCGCGCCCCAACCCCATCGGCCTATCGGTGGTCAGGCTCTTGGAACGGAGAGGAAACATTTTACAGATCGCTGAGGTCGATGTGTTGGACGGGACTCCCCTTCTCGATATCAAACCCTACGTTTCTCAGTTCGACCAACGGGAATCAGCGACCATCGGTTGGCTGACCGGCCGCCTCTAAAAGACGTTTGGTTACAAGAAAGAGCCCCCGGCGCGACGCCTCCAGGGGCTCCCAAGAAGCAATCTATTCAACCCTCTCCAAGCGCACCGCGCAGACCTTATACTCCGGTATCTTAGCCACCGGGTCCAAGGCGGGGTTGGTAAGGATGTTAGCCGCAGCCTCTGCGAAGTGGAAGGGAGCGAAGACCACGCCTTGAGGCACCCGCTTGGTCACCCAAGCCTTGGTCTGAATCTCGCCCCGTCGGCTAGTGAGCTTCACCCGCCCTCCTTCGCTCACGCCCAACTCTGCAGCATCCTCAGGGTTCAGCTCGACATACGCCTCCGGTGATTCCTGCTCCAGTTTGGCGGAACGTCGAGTCATGGAACCGGTATGGAAATGGAAGATGTTGCGCCCTGTGGTCAAGATAAAGGGATATTCCTCGTCTGGCAGTTCCGCAGGGTCCTGGTACTCCACCACATGCATCTTCCCCAGCCCTCGAGTGAACCGCCCCTTGTGCAAGTAGGGAGTACCTGGGTCTTCGGCTGTACGACAGGGCCACTGTAGGAACCCCAATTCCTCCAAACGCTGATAGCCCACCCCTCCATATAGAGGGGTAACGCTTGTGAGCTCATCCATGATCTTTGCTGGTGATTCATAATCGAAGCCCGAGGCCCCCATGCGCTGAGCCAACTCGCAAATAATCACCCAGTCGGCCTTGGAGTCCCCGAGGGGCGGGATAGCCTGGCGTACCAACTGGATACGCCGATCCGTACCGGTGAAGGTACCACCCTTCTCTGCATAGGAGCAGCCCGGCAAAACCACATCCGCCAACTGCGCCGTCTCGGTCAGGAAGATATCCTGCACCACGAGAAAGTCGAGGTTCTTCAGTCCCTCTACCACATGATGGCTATCGGGGTCGGAGAGTACCGGGTTCTCTCCCATGATATACATAGCCTTGACCCGCCCTTGAGCGGCGGCGTCAATCATCTCCACCACCGTGAGCCCCACCTTATCGGAGAGACCCGTCACGCCCCAGGCCTCCTCAAACTTCTGCTTGAACTCAGGGTTCACCACTGCCTGATAACCGGGATAGACGTTGACCAGGGCCCCCATATCGCAAGCACCCTGCACATTGTTCTGACCTCGCAGAGGGTTAACCCCGGTCCCTGGCCATCCCAGGTTGCCCGTGATCATGGCTAGGTTGGCACAAGCCTTAACGTGATCCACACCGCTGGTGTGTTGGGTGATGCCCATGGCATAGACGATCGCTGCCCGCTCCGCCTGGCCGTACATCAGCGCCGCCTGCCTCAATTCCTCCTGAGGGATGCCACTGATACGCTCCACCACATCTGGGGTGTATTTGGCCACCGTCTCCCTCACCTCCTTGAACCCTTCAGTGCGGTTGGCGATGAACTCCTGATCGGCTAACCCCTCGTTGATGAT
>DFBK01000067.1 GCA_002366595.1 Anaerolineales bacterium UBA3082
GCGCTGAAGGAGGAGAAAGCGCTTCTCATGGCTCCAGAGGGGACCAGGGGCGGTGATTGGCGGCTAATTAAGGCCCGCGATGGGGTGGCCTACGTGGCCCTCAAGGCTTCTGTTCCCATCCTACCCATGGCTATCTCTGGGTCGGAGCGGTTCTGGAGGGAGTTAGGCAGGCTGCGTCGTACCAAGACCAAGGTAGTGGTGGGAGAGCCCTTCGTCTTAGTCTCAGGAGAGGGCAGGGTGAGTAGAGAGCAACTAAGCGAGATGACCACCGAGGCTATGTATCAACTGGCTGCCCTCCTTCCTCCCGAATATCGGGGGGTATATAGCGACCTTTCGGCGGCCAGGGAAGAGCACCTAAGGCCCTACCAGGGGGTTTCATGACCTTTATCGGATTCGCCGATGGGGTGTCATCCCACTGTGTCATCCCACTATACTGGCGCTGTGCTGGCTGGCGTGGGAGCGGTGACAGAGATCGGACTTGAAGCAGGATTCCGCTAGGCAAGGGCGTACTTCAACGCTTAACTAAGCACTACCCTGAGAAGCACTTGACCACTTGCGCTTCATGAGCTAATCCATGAGCCCCATATTCGTTATTCTGCTAAGACTTATCATCCCTCTTTTGATATTCAGACGCCCACTCCTTGGAGGAATGGCGTCAGCGTTGCTTGACGCAGTTGACACAAATATTGTACGCATTATGGGAGGAACTTTCCCCAACTACCAGCAGCTGGACAAATGTCTGGATACGTATTACCTGTTCTTTGAACTTGTCGTCTCGCTCGGATGGGATCATAAGCTTGCTAAGCAAACAAGCGTGATACTCTTCCTTTACAGAGTGGCTGGGGTCGTACTCTTTGAGATTACTAATACCAGAGTTTTTCTTTTTTTCTTTCCCAATCTATTCGAGTATTTTTTCCTGTTCTTTCTCATTTTTAAGCGTAGATACTTTGATTCGAATAAGGTGAACAGTTGGTCAAGGATTGTCCTCATTCTGGTGCTGCTGTATATCCTAAAATTCCCCCAAGAATACCTTCTACATTACAAGCAGGTTTCACCTTGGCTATGGTTTACAACAGAAGTGTTACCGAATTTGAGGTGATGTGGTCGGAGTGGGGGTCGTGGTCATGGCAGGCCTTATCATCTACGGGTTGCGGGGGTAGTTATGAGTTGTGGGGTTATCTCCTCGGTGCGGCGGGAGAGCCCAGCGGAGAAGGTGGGGCTCTTGCCGGGTGATGAACTCCTCTCCGTCAATGGCCACCGGTTGAGGGATGTCATCGATTACCGGTTCTACTCTGCCGAGGAGGAATTAGAATTTGTAATCAGGAGAGGGGGCAAGGTTTTCACTCGCAGGCTCCGACGGGCGTATGGGGAGAGTCTGGGCCTCGATTTCCAGGAGGTGGTTTTCGATGGCTTGCGCCGTTGCCGGAACCGTTGCTCCTTTTGCTTCGTGGATCAGTTGCCCCCGGGGATGCGAAGCAGCCTCTATATCAAGGATGACGATTACCGGTACTCCTTTCTCTGGGGGAACTTCATAACCCTTTCCAATTGGAGCGAGGAGGATTGGGAACGAGTAGGGGAGCAACGGCTTAGCCCTCTCTATGTATCCGTGCACGCTACTGATTTGGGGTTGCGCCGCAAAATCTTCGGGAACCCAAACTTGCCGGATATAGGAGAGCAACTTCACCGCCTGGGCCATCTCGGTATCCAGGTTCACGCCCAGATAGTTCTGGTGCCTGGTCTCAACGATCTTCATCTGGAGAGGACGGTCTCCGATCTAGTAGGGTTCTTTTCCACCGTACAATCGATTGGGGTGGTCCCCGTGGGGCTGACCCGATATCACCGAGCCGGGCTGCGCGGGGTGACGCCGCAGGAAGCCAGGGCCTTGGTGAAGCAGGTATCCCTTTGGAGCGGGGGATTTCGGGGACGGTACGGACGCTCTCTGGTCTATTTGGCTGACGAGTTCTATCTTCTGGCCGGTCTTCCTCCCCCGCCAGCGGAGGAGTATGACGGCTTTCCCCAACTGGAGAACGGGATCGGGCTTGTCAGGAGGCTCTTGGACGAAGGGATAGAGAAGGGCAAACCCTTAGCGGCTAAGGCTAGGGAATCGTTGGCCTGTGGCACCCTCATCGCTCCCCTCCTGGAGGAGATGGCAAACGGACTTTCCTTATCCTTACAGGATCCCGTGGGAAGTGCTCTCTTCTCCACGCAGATAAAGGTAATCCCCATCGAGAACCAGTTCTTCGGTTCCACCATCACTGTATCAGGGCTCTTGACGGGGAGAGATGTGATCGCTGCCCTTCGGGGGCGGGATTTAGGAGAGATGGTCTACCTCCCCCGCTCTATGTTCGACGCCAGGGGGGAGATAACCTTGGATGGGATGACGGTACAGGATATGGAGGCTGCTCTAGGGGTGAAAGTCACAGTGGCTGAGACCATGCGCGAGGTTCTGGCCTAGGTCAGGGGTGGGGCTTGTCAAGGGGGTTCTTTTGTTGTATAATCGCTTTTGCGAAAGGGGGTGATGGGTAGGGAAAGTTGGCTGGGGGAAGAGAGCGCCTGGGCTCTTTTAGAGTTGACGAGGTGGAGGTTCCCCGACCGCAAGGCGGGGCTAATCCCGATGTCGTTTTAGAGGGAGAAAATCGAGATTTCGGCGGATGCCTCCAGGGTGGCCACACCCCTAATCTTCCCCTCCTGAGAAGAAGGGCTCCTCCAAAACCGTGGGGCGACCGGCGGGACAAAGGGAGCCTGGTGGCGAGTGAGGGTTTTCACTGCCTGGGTGGTGCAGGCAGGCGATTAGACACAGGAGGGAACAGGTGAATAGCAAAGAAGCGAGGGTCTCCATCCTCAGGCTCTATCATCTTGCCTCTTTTGAAGCCTTGGGGTGGGAGACTCGTTTTCTATCGCCCGATATGAAAGTCGCTTCACCAGGAGGTGCGCCATGTGCGGCATAGTGGGCTATGTGGGGCCTCGCTTTGCGGCGCCGATCCTCCTCGATGGTTTGAAGCGATTGGAGTATCGGGGCTACGATTCGGCAGGGATTGCGGTCTTAAACCAGGGACGGATAGAGATCGAAAAGTGCGAGGGCAAATTGGAGAATCTGCTTGCCGCCCTGGATGGTCGAACGGTGCCCGGGTTCCTGGGGTTGGGACATACTCGCTGGGCGACTCATGGGGAGCCCAGTCAGACCAACGCCCATCCTCATCCCGACTGCACCGGCCGTCTGGTGGTGGTACATAACGGGATCATCGAGAACTACGCCTCTCTGCGCCAAGAACTGTTGGAGAGAGGTCATAGCTTCACCTCCGAAACGGATACGGAAGTGGTGGCTCATCTGATCGAAGAGGCGTACGAGGGAGATTTGGCAGAGGCTACCAGGAAGGCGCTGAGGCAGGTGCGAGGGGCGTACGCTATAGGCGTCTTCTCGGTGGATGAGCCAGAACTCTTGGTCGGCGCACGGCTTTTTTCACCTCTAGTGGTGGGGTTGGGGCAGGGGGAGAACTATTTGGCTTCCGATATACCAGCCCTCTTGCCCCACACCAGACGAGCCTTAATCGTAGAGGATGGCGAGGTGGTGGCCCTGGACCGCCAAGGGGTGAGGGTCTGGACCTTGGAAGGGAAGGAGGTGCATCGGGAGCCGTTCCATATCAGTTGGGATCTAGAGGCGGCGGAGAAGGGGGGGTACCCCCACTTCGTCCTCAAAGAGATCCACGAAGAGCCTGAAGCGATCAAGAACGCCTTGCGAGGTCGCCTGGACGGCGAAAGACTAAGCCTCTCGGAGGTTGAGGGGTTGGATTTGAGTCAGATAAATCGGGGCTGTATTGTGGCCTGTGGCACCTCTTTCTATGCTGGTCTGGTGGGAAAGAGGCTCATCGAGGAGTGGGCTTGCCTGCCTATGGAGGTGGCTATCGCCTCCGAGTTCCGGTACAGTTGCCCGGTCATCGACCCCCGGACTCTCGTGATCCTCATCAGCCAGTCGGGAGAGACGGCCGATACTTTGGCCGCTCTACGGCTAGCCAAGGAGCGGGGTGCTCTCACCTTGGCTTTGGCTAACGTCATGGGGAGTTCCATAACCCGAGGGGCTGATAGGGTCCTCTACCTTCAAGCCGGCCCGGAGATCGGAGTGGTGGCCACCAAGACCTACATCGCAGAACTGGTGGTGATCACCCTCTTGGCCCTGGAGTTGGCCAGGAGGCGGGGCCTCTTAACGAAGGGTCAGATCGGTGAAGTGATTCGAGAAGTGAAGGCCCTTCCCAGCAAGATGGAGAGGGTTCTGGAGGGGGAGGAAGAGATAGCCAGGCTGGCCAGAAGATACGCGGACCGAAGTAGTTTCTTCTTCATCGGTCGAGGCGTTGATTACCCTACGGCACTGGAGGGAGCCCTCAAACTTAAGGAGATAAGTTATATCCACGCCGAAGGCTACCCAGCAGGGGAACTAAAGCATGGGCCCATAGCCATGCTGGATCCGGAGGTGCCGGTGGTGGCCCTAGCCACTAAAGGAGCCCACTACTCTAAGATCATCTCCAGCATCCAGGAGGTGAGGGCTAGAAAGGCCCAGGTCTTGGCCTTGGCCACCGAAGGGGATGAAGATATAGAGGCCGATGAGGTGATCTACGTCCCCGACACCTTGGAGCCCTTGAAGCCCATCCTCTCCATCGTGCCCTGGCAACTTTTCGCCTACTATGTGGCTCGAGAGCGGGGCTGCGACATCGATAAGCCGAGAAACCTGGCCAAGTCGGTAACTGTAGAATGAGGATGGGCAGGGATGGGGTATCACTCTTCCCTGTGCCTATGCTTTTGGGGTGATTGAAGTGGATAATCTTCGCTCCAGGGTCAACCGCTGGTTGCCGGTCCTTTTGTGGATGGGCTTTATCTTCTTCCTCTCCTCACAATCCCATCTCCCTTGTTACCCCTCTCCTTTCATCGATCTTTTCTTCAAGAAGGCAGCCCATCTGTTGGAATATGTCGTCCTGGCGATCCTGCTCCATAGGGCTATGGGGGATGAAGGTGGCTGGCAGGCTCTGCTGATCGGGGGGCTTTACGCTCTCTCCGACGAATTCCATCAGAGTTTCGTTCCGGGGCGGACTGCGGAGTTATTAGATCTAGCCTTTGATATCCTAGGGGTAGTCTTGGGGTTCTATATGGCGAGGATGGTTATCTCCTCGAAGGGGCGATCTTGTTGAACGGCGATCTTCCGTCGCTTAATCAGTTGCAATAGAGCCAGGAAGGTGACGATGATCTCCAGGCGGGATTTGGCCCTTCTCAGCAAGCGGTTGAAGTTCAAACGGCGACAACGACGGACTAGCCTCTCTAGTTCTCTTATCTTGGCTGGAAGGGAGATGGTTAGGGGGGCGACGATCTCTCCCACGGGACCGACGGGCTGTTCTTGCAGAGCCTGGCGAAGTACCTCCACCAGATCATTCAACGATATCCCTTGCAGTGGGAAAGGAGGCCTAGGCTGGGCGGCTACCGGTCGGGGGTAGGCGCGTAGCCCCTCTTCTTCTCGGCTGCGGAGTTGTTGGGCCGCGACTTTGAACTTCTGGTATTCGATGAGCCGTCGGACCAGTTCATCTCCTATCTCCTCTTCCTCTTCGAATTCCCCCGTGGGCGGCTGGGGTAGGAGGGCCCGGGACTTGATGAGGAGGAGTTGGGCGGCCACGACGATGAAGTCGGCTAGGGTTTCCACCTCCAGCCTCTCCAGATGGCTCAGGTAGGCCAAATACTGGTCGGTAACCTGGGCCAAAGAGATCTTGGTGATCTCCAGTTCCCTCTCCTGGATCAGGTGGAGGAGGAGATCTAAGGGGCCCCTGAAGGAGGGGAGGGTCACTTCGTAAGTGGGTGTCTTCACGAGCCGATTATACAACGGAAAGGGGGAGGCTGTCCAGAGCGGCTTGACAAGTGGAGTCGTTGATGGTACTATAAAAAGCGGAAAAAACCTCGTAACACATATTATCAGGGAGAGGGATATGGAGCGAAGACGGAGGGCGTTAACCACGGGCCAGATGGCAGAATACTGCCAGGTCCGTCCGGCCACGGTTTTCAACTGGATAAAGGAGGGAAAACTCAAAGCCTATTCCACCCCTGGGGGACACTATCGCGTTAGGTTGGAGGACTTCCGAGATTTCTTGAAGAAGTATGAGATACCCATCGACGCGGATTTCTTCGCTCCCCCGGGCAACAGGATCCTCATCGTGGATGATGAGCCCAGCGTGGTGGAGTTCATCGAGAGGGCACTGAGAGAGCCAGGGGGGGATTACCGGTTCGAGCGAGCCTCCGATGGATATGAGGCTGGGCTCAAGGTTGCCAGTTTCCAACCCAACTTGGTCATTCTGGACTTGGTGATGCCCCGGGTTGACGGCTTCGAGGTCTGTCGGAGGATAAAGAGCGATCCAGAGACCTTGGGGACCAAGGTTTTGGTAGTCACCGGCTATCCCGAAGAGGTGGAGCGGGCTAAGGAGTGTGGCGCCGACAACTATTTGGTCAAGCCGTTGCGGGTAGAGGAGTTAAGGGAAAAGGTGCGGAACCTCATGAGGCATCGGACTCCGGCAGCGGCCTCCAGAAGGGGGTAGGGGGCCTTTAGCGTAAAGAGTGTGGTTAGGGGGCGACGCGAGGTCGTCCCCTTTTCCATTAAGGAAGGGCACTTATGGCCGGAGATTGACATAAGGTCCAAAGGCTCGATTTCATTGACATAATAGGAGAGGGACTGAGGCAGGGTTTAGAGGCCCGTGCTTTCATGAGTGTGAGCGGAAGGTGGACTGGTTAGGAGGAGAGAATAACTAGACATAAGCAAAAAGAAAGAAGTTGGGGAACCTTATGTTAAGGTCATTATTGACATAAAGGGAGGAGCATGGTGAGGAGGTTGATACGGGTGCTTGATGGGGAGCGGCCAAGGTATGCTATGGCGGAAGGCGAGAAGGGTTACTGGTTAGAGGGATCGTTTGGGGGGTGGAGGCGAGGAGGGCAGGTGGAAGGGTTGGATGAGTTTCCCCTTCTCGTGCCCTGTGAGCCGACGAAGATAGTGGCTTTGGGGCTAAACTATGGCAGCCACGCTGAGGAGGTGGAAAACCCTCTCCCTGAGGAGCCCATCACCTTCCTGAAGCCTCCCAGTTCGCTGCTAGCAGATGGAGGGGAAATCATCCTTCCTCGCCTCGCTCAACGGGTAGATTATGAAGGCGAGTTGGCGGTGGTGATAGGGAGAAGGGCGAAGAGGGTTTGGGCCACGGAGGCGGGAGATTACATCTTGGGGCTCACCTGTGCCAACGATGTCACCGCTCGGGATCTGCAGAAGATGGACGCCCAATGGACCCGAGGTAAGGGGTTTGATACCTTCTGTCCCCTGGGGCCTCACTTGGCTCTGGATCTGGATGCAGGGGATTTGCTCCTACGGACATCGCTCAACGGGGAGTTACGGCAGGAGGCCAGGACGAGGGAGATGATTTTCGATGTGGGGGAGATCCTGGCTTATATCTCCGCGGTGATGACCCTGGAGCCGGGGGATGTGATACTCACCGGGACCCCGATGGGGGTGGGCCAATTGAAGCCCGGGGATCTGGTGGAGGTGGAGATAGAGGGGATTGGCACTCTAACAAACAGCGTGATCTCGGAAGGCTCTGGGGAGGACTAGCGAGGGGGATTGTGTTATAATAGGGGCGAACAACTCTAGGCAGGGCAGGGGTGTTCTCTTTGTGGGAGGCGAGATGGAGAATCTCATCTCTTTGGCGGAACTTTCCGCGGATGAGATCTACGAGATCTTAGACCTAGCGGCCGAATTGAAGGAGGAATGGAGAGAGGGGGGGAATAGACCCCTTCTGGCGGGTAAAATGTTGGGCATGATCTTCCAGAAGCCCTCCCTTCGCACCCGTGTCTCCTTCGAGGTGGGGATGAGCCATTTAGGGGGTGAGGCTCTCTACCTTTCGCCCCAGGAGATCAAGTTGGGGCAGAGGGAGTCGGTGGCTGATGTGGCCCGGGTGTTAAGTCGGTATGTAGACGGCATCATGGCCCGGGTCTTCGCCCATAGCGATGTGGAGGAACTGGCCGCTCAGGCCTCGGTGCCGGTCATAAATGGCCTCTCTGATTTCAGCCACCCTTGTCAGGTTTTAAGCGATCTCTTCACCATCAGGGAGGAGCGGGGTGCCTTACATGGCTTGCGGCTAGCCTACGTTGGGGATGGCAACAACGTGGCCCATTCCCTCCTCTTCGGGGCCAGCCTGGTGGGGATGGAGATCTGGGTGGCCACGCCTCCGGGTTATGAGCCGCAGAGAGAGGTGGTGGCCAAGGCCAAAGAGTTTACCCAGAGGATGGGTAGCCAGGTGGTGTTGACTCACGATCCCCAGGAGGCGGTCCGAGGGGCGGACATGATCTATACCGACGTCTGGGCCAGCATGGGGCAGGAGGAGGAGAGGGAGAAGCGATTGAAGGTATTTTTGCCCTATCAGGTGAATGCTCAGTTAGTAGCCCAGGCTGGGAGGAGCCCCCTGGTGATGCATTGCTTGCCCGCTCACAGAGGTGAGGAGATAACCGATGAGGTGATAGATGGGCCCCACTCCATCGTCTACACTCAAGCGGAGAATAGGTTGCATCTCCAGAAGGCTATACTTCTCTTGCTTATGGGAGGTTCGTAGATGGGTCACCGCTCCGCCTTCGAAGAGGCGATGAGGAGAGGACATAACTACGCCTGGGCTGGGGAGTGGGATAAGGCGATAGAGGAGTACCGGAGAGCCATTCGTGAGTCCCCGGAGGATCCGATGGCTCACAGCAGCCTAGGCCTCGCCCTCCTAGAGGCGGGAAGGCTGCGGGAAGCGTTAGGGGAGTACCGCACCGTAGGGAAACTTCGGCCGGACGATCTGGCCGCTCGGCGGAGGATAGCGGAGATATGTAGCGATCTGGGACGGGTCACCGAGGCGGCGGAGGCTTGGGAGAGTTTGGCTCTCCTCTATGAGGAGAGGGGAGCCGTGGATGAGGCGCTAGAGGCCTGGCAGGAGGTGGCTCGCTCTAAGCCCGAGAGCGAGAAGGCCCTTGAGGAAGTGGCGGAGGCGCACATTTTCGAGGCTCCGGAGGATGCGGCCCAGGAGTACTTGGCTCTGGCTCGTCTGGCCCAAGCCAAGGGGGAGGGAGAAAAGGCGGTGGAGCATTGCCGTCGAGCTTTGGCCTTGGACGAGGGGAATGTAGAAGCGCGGGAGTTGCTTCGAGCCCTCAGGGGGGTGCCCTCCAGGGAGGGGTATAGCCCAACGGCCGTCGCTGCCCGGGAGGCCAGGGTGCGCTTGGCGGAGTCTATCCTAGAGGAGGCGCGAGATGAAGGCCACCCCGGAGTGGTGGCCATCGGGAGAGCGATGGATCTCGAGGAGAAGGGGATGGTGGAGGAGGCGATCGAGGAGTATGAGTTAGCCCTAAAGGAGGGGGTGAAGAGGGGAGAGGTTCTCTTTAACCTCTCCTTGCTCTATGCGGAGAGGGGACGGTGTGACCGAGTCCTCTCCCTATTTGAGGATCTAGTGGGGACAGAATACGAGTTGGCTGGCCGGTTTCTCTTAGGAAAATGCTATCTTGGAAAGGGGGAGGGCCGGAAGGCCCTTGTGCACCTCTTGGAAGCCTTGAAGATGGCGGATCTAGCGGTGGCGAGGGGGAAGGAAGGTCTAACGCAAGCCTATGAAGAGATCCTCTACGAGGATGAGAAGAGGGCTCGTCTTTTGGCCGACCGTCTTGTTGACTTCTTTGAAGGCGAAGGCTGGGGGGGAAAGGTAACCTCTCTTCGAGAGAGAGTGGAGGAGATGAGCCCCCAGGGGCTTACCATCAGTCTGGCGGAGGTCTTAGAGCATCCAGACTTCGAGGGGTTACTGGCTAGCATGGCCCTCGTTGATGGCTACTGGAAGCAGGGGATCCCTCTGACGGCGGTGGAGGAATGTTACCGCCTCTTGGAGAGGGTGCCTGACTATCTACTCCTGCATCTCTATTTGGGGGAGATCTTCTTGCGCCAGGGGGAGATAGACGAGGCGGTAGAGAAATTCAAGGTGGTGGGTAGGGTTTATGCTATGCGGGGGGCGCCTAGGAGGGCCGTAGCCGTCTACAGGGTGGCCACGGGTTTGGCGCCTATGGATGTGAAGGTACATGAGGGACTCATCGAACTCTTGATCGGCTTGGGGGAGATCGATAGGGCCCTGGAGGAGTATCTGGCTTTGGCTGAGGCTTATTATCGGTTGGCCCAACCCGGGGAGGCGGTTGAGACCTACGGCGTAGCGCTCAACCTGGCTCCTCAGAGCGGTTCTCCTCAGAAGTGGAGGGTTCGCCTCCTGCGAAAGAGGGCTGATCTTCAGATGCAGCGAGCCGGTTGGAGGGAGGCCCTGGTTGACTATGAGGGGTTGAGGCGGCTGGCCCCCGATGACGAAGAGGTGTGGCGAGCGTTGGTGGGTCTCTATTTCAGAATGGGTCGGCAGGAGGAGGCATTAGAGGAGATCGACGCCTTCGTCCGGGAGCGAAGGGAGAAGGCTATACCGATCCTCCAGGATATGATAAGGGAGAGATCTCAGGATATGGGGCTTCGGCAACGGCTGGGTGAGGCCTACCTCTCAGTGGGGATGAAGGAGGAAGCGATCACTGAGTTGGATGCCCTGGGGGAGTTGCAATTGGAGGCTGGTCTAGAGGAGGAGGCTCGGGAGACCATCCGGCGTATCATCTCTCTGGGGCCCGAAGATATAGAGGCTTATCGTCAACTCTTGGAGCAGTTAGGCGGTTGATAGCCACGAGGAGGTGGCGTGTCTGACATCATATGGATATTCTCCCAGATAGATCTGCGCAGTATATTCGATATACTCTTGGTGGCCCTCATATTCTACGGCATCCTATTTATGATGCGGGGCACGAGGGCTATCCAACTGATCAGAGGCATCGTCTTTCTCATTCTAGCCGTGGTTCTGGCTAGCAACCTCTTATCTTTGACCGCTTTCAATTGGCTTTTGAGGAACACCCTGCCTGCCCTTCTGGTTGCC
>DFBK01000073.1 GCA_002366595.1 Anaerolineales bacterium UBA3082
TCGCCTTCTCTTCAACCGATACCTCTCCCATCCCTCGGGATCCCTGCGGGACAGGGATCCTTGACGGACAACCCTAGGCTACATAGCCAAAACCCTTCAGTCGCTCCCGAACCTCTTCTTCCTCTTGGGGGGAATATACATCTCGGCCAGATTCCCGGTCAGAGCCCACGTCACTGAAAAGAGGCGGGTTCTGGGAGACGAATTCCGGCCTGAGCGCCTCGGTGAGCAGTTGGCCGTCCATATCGACGGGGATAGGAACCCCCATAAGGTAGAGGATGGTGGGTGCTAGGTCGATGATGCGGGCCCCCTCTATAGTCTCACCCTGCTTAACCTTCTCCCCCCAGAGGATGATCACCCCTTGGGGACGATGATGGCCGGAGAGGCCGAAGATGGGCTCCACCAAACGGTGGGAGCCAAAGTCGGCATGGCCGAAAGCCATATATTCGTATCGCTGCGGTACGAGGATGATGTCTGGCATCCTCTCCAGATAGCGTCCTGTGTATAGTTCCTCGCGACGGTAGGCGCGTTCCACGATCGGCTCCCCGCTATGGGGGTCGCGGATCTCCAGCGCCTTTTCGATGATCTCCTCTCTCAGCCCCTCGTACTCCTCCGGTCGGACCATGCCCTGAGGCCGGCGGCCAGCCAGGTTTATATATATCTGCCCAAAACTCCCTACGGCGAAAGCCTTGGTCTGGGACCAATCTACATCAGCGAAGGAGAGAAACAGCCGTTTCATCAGGCCCCCTCCCCTCTGGAAGCGAAACCAACGACGAAGGAACCCTAGACGCAAAGCCTTGGCTATCCGGAAGGCGTTGAGGGGAGTGAAGCCCGCTTTGAAGATCAGGTATTTCACTAAGGTAAGGGGACCCCTTTTCAACCTTAATAGGCCCATTTTCTCGAGCCAGGTATTCACCAAGAAGAAGTTATGGGTGGGGCCAAAACCGTGATCCGACATGACCACCACCGTGACATCCTCATCCACCCGAGCCAGGATCCGCCTTACACAATCGTCCAACCTCTCATAGAAGCCTATTATCTGCTCCCCGTAGGCTTGGGCTGCGACAGGGTCATATCGAGGGTGGCTTTTATCCAGGAGCCGCCACACCTCATGTTGCATCATATCCGGGCTCCAAAAGACGCAAGAGAAGAGATCCCAAGGCTTACCCATTAGGTAGACCACCGCTTCGGTTCTTTTCTCTATATCGGCGATCATATCCTCTATGAACTTATCAGTGGAGGCTGTAGAGCGGTACTTCTCGCTGGGCAGGAGTTGAAAGCCTCCCAGTTTCTCATCCAATTCCTGCCGCAAGGAAGGAGGGTAGGTGTAATCGCTTTTGGAACTGGGGGTGAGGAAACCGGAGATCATGAAGCCGTTGACCTCTTCAGGGGGATAGGTAACCGGGACACCCACCACCCCCACCTGGCCCCCGGCTTCGCTGATCAGGTTCCAGAGGGCTTTGGAGCCCCGCTTCTTGGAACTGACTATGGTGATCCGGTACCCGTTCTCTTCCGGGTGAACGAAGTCCACTACTCCGTGTTTGCCAGGGTTCTTACCGGTGGCGAAAGAGGCCCAGGCGGCAGAACTGATAGGGGGCGATGTGCTCTCCAAGGTCCCCGAGACCCCCTCCTCGATGAGGCGAGCGAGGGTGGGGAGCCGCCCCATCTCTATCCAAGGGGCCAAAAGATCGAAGGTGACCCCATCAAGTCCGATGACCAAAACTTTTCTCATCATAAGTAACCCAACCCCCTAAGTCGCTCCTCTATCTCCTTCTCCCCCTCTTCGGTATAGCCGGTATCCTTCAGTTCCCGGCCAGAGCCGATCTCGCTATAAGCCGGGGATAGGCTTTTTACATACTCCTCCTGGAACGCTTCCCGGAGAGGTCTCCCATCCATATCTTGAGGTATCGGCAGCCCCAGAGCGTAAAGTATGGTGGGCGCTAGATCCACGATATTAGCCCCCTCAATCCTAGCCCCCTTCCTCACCGGTTTCCCTTTCATCATCAGCATTCCGTGGTCACGGTGCATCCCGGAGTAACGGTAGACGGTATCCACCGTAATGTTGGAGCCGAAATCTGCCAGCCCGAAGAAGATATTCCTCTCATCTTTGGGACGCAGGATGAGATCGGGAGCCCAATCCAGGTGGGGACCCTGATAGAGTTCCTCCCTCCGCAGGATTTGGCCGATGAGGGGCTCGCCAGTGCGGGGATCGACAAACTCTTTAGCCAGTTGAACTATCTCCTCTCGGACAACCTCATACTCCTCTGGAGGCACCGCTCCTTCCGGCTCCCTCCCCTTCAGGTTAATGTATATCGAGCCCAAGTGCCTCCCAAAGGAATAGGCTTTAGAATGGGGCCAATCGACGTCCAAGAAGGATAGGAAGACCAACTTCATGAGGTAATCCATGGAATAGAGACCCTTATATTCGGCATGCTTAGCCAAGCCCAACCGGTCGGCTATCTTATGTACATTCCGCAGGGTGAAGCCGGCGCGGAAGAGCCCCCTCTTGAGCCAACGGAGAGGGTCATCCTTCAACTTTAGAAGCCCGGTATCCAAGAGCCAATTATTCAAGACGATAAAGTTATGGGCCGGCCCCATACCATGGTCAGACATAATGAAGACCAACGTATCATCATCCGCCCGGGACAGAATCTCCCCCACCGCCCGGTCCACCTGTTGAAAATATCGCTTCACCGGCCCACTTTTGTCTTCCTTATCTCCCCCCCGACGCCAAGGGTGATCAGGATCCAAGTAATGCCAGAGTTGGTGCAAGACCCTATCGGTGTCGAAGAAGACGTTCATGAAGAAATCCCAAGGCTGCCTATCCATGAGGTACAGGGCGGTCTTGGTACGCAGATCTAAGAGAGAGTCGCAGGCCTCAAAGAAACTTTCTTTACGTTCCTCAGCGAAAGTCTCCGTGGGGTAGATCCGATAGTTCCCCACCACCTCCTCCAGTTCCCGATGGAGTTCAGGTGGATAGATGAAATCTCGGGCGCTATAGGGGGTCATCCAACCGGATATGAGGAAGCCGTTCACCTCCTCCACCGGGTAAGACATAGGAACATTCACCACCCCTACCCTTTTCCCCTCCTCGCTGAGGAGCCTCCAAAGGCTTTTCCCATCTCGCCGGTTGGCGTTCACTGGGGGGAAGATGTAGCCACCTTCGCGGCGGTAGAGGAAATCATAGATACCCGTCTTCCCTGGGTTCTTGCCAGTCATGAAGGAAGACCAGGAAGGGCCGGAGGTGGGAGGCACTGTAGATTTAAGAAGCCCGGTGGCCCCTCCTTCTATCACCTGTTGAAAAGTGGGAAGCAGCCCCTCCTTCGCCCACCCCTCGATGAGGCTAAGAGGAACCCCATCTAATCCGATCACTAGCACCTTGTTAATCATCGACGCTTCCTTCCCAGATGTGATAACAATATCTGATTATACTCCACCTACCCTCGCCAGACAACCTTCACTCCCCCACCCTTATCCGCCCCAGGAGGATCCTATCCCCTAAGAGGGTGCCATCCTGACTATAGACCAAGAGCCGCTCACCGGTAACCGGCTCATACATCCCTATCTCTAGTTCATACTCTCCCGCCGGGGCACCAGCCTCTACCGGTATCTGGTATTCGTCTCTTACCCTCTCTCCCACACTCCATCCAGTGGTGGGATAAGCGCCCCCTAAGGGGACACTATCTACCTGTCCCCAGATGAAATTGCCCCTTTGGGGGTTATAACTTTTCCCCAGAAGATGGGTAAAGACTATGTAACTGGTCTCCATCTCAGAGGCGGCTTCCCAATGGAGGATGAGCCTCATCACCTCCCCCGGTGCGTAAGTGGTGCGCTCCCCCGGCCCCTGGCCTGTCGCGTGCCAGGACAGGCTGGCACGCCTTGGGGCAGAAAGGTCGAACCCCTTAAAGCGAACCTCCTCCCCCAATAGAAGAGTCATAGGGTAGTGGGGCTCCGCCTCGCCTACGCCTACCCTTGTACGAGTCAAAACTATATCCGTTAGAGTCTGCCTCCCGCCCCCTTCTACCCCCAAAACCAAGGTGTACCTTCCCGAGGGTATCTCCGAGGTTATGATCAGATCGTGTTGTAAACGTATCACTCCTTCTCCCCACTCACCCTCTGGACAGCCAGCCTCCAGAGGCAAGGGCACCTCTTTGACCATCTCTCCCCTGGCGGGCATCAACCCTACCGTGATTTGGTGAACCATTGAACTGCTGCGCCAGTAGGAGACCACCCGTAGGAGATCTCCAGTACGCACCTCTCGCAGGGGAAGATCATACCCTTCGAGCCACAAACCAGAGGCCAATTCCCTCCCTAGAGGGTGCTGAATCTCCAGATTCTCTGGGGGGATGACACAGAGGTCCCGGGGCTTTTGAGAATAAAGTAAGAGCCTCTTATCGCCATATTTCAGATTTACCACCTCACGAGCGTGGTTACCCAGCCAGGCCGGTATCAACCCTTGGGGGTCCTGAACGAGGGAATCGGGGCTCATAAGGAGCCAGACCCCAGGGTGTTGGGCCAAGATAGGGGAGAGGAGATATTCCGCCTCCTCAGCGGTCATCTCTAGAGCGTTGGGTATGCCGTACCAGGGGCCCTCCTCATAGTAGTAGAGGAAGATAGGCCAGGAGAAGTCGGTATCCAGAACTACGCCATCCCCCTCTCGCCAGTAACTCTCTATGTAGCCTACTAGTGTGGCATAGTCGTCTTGTAGGTACCGGCCAGCGTAGTAGTCTTGTAAGGTGTATCCCAGACTACCTAGGAGAAACGACAAGGCGAGCAAGCCCAAGAGCCAAGAGCGTCTCCCCAAAAGGTACATACCCCAGGCTAGAAGCAAAAGGTAGGCGGGCAAGAGTATGAGGAGGTATCGGGCTTCGATCTTGGCAGCGTAGAAAGAGGTGGCCGGGGGCAGAGAGAGAAGGTATATGGCCAGAGGAGGAAGGAAGAGCGTCAGAGTCAAAAGGAGACCGCCCTGGCGTTCCCTTCTTGGGCCCTGGAAAAGGGAGACCAGACCCACCAAGACCAGGGCCGTAAAGCCCAATGTGGGCCAGAGATACCGCTCGATCTCCACCGTCACCCCTAAACTGAGGACGGTAGCGGCCATATGAAGAAAAAGGGGAAAGTCGAAGGGAGGAGGGGAACTCCAGGTAGTGGGGTGAGTAAGCGCTAGATAGAGCCAGGGAGCGAAGAGAAGGATCAGACCAATCTGGGCCGCCGCCCAGCGGATGAGGTGTGACCGAAAGTCGCCCCTCCTGGCCCGCTGAAGAAGCAAGACCAGCATAGCACCGTTCTCAGCCAAGAGGATGAGGATAGTGAGATAGTGGGTCCAGAGGGCCAAAGCGTTCACCAAGACGAAAGAGAGCCAGAGGCGCCAATCTCCATCTCGCAGGAGGCGGAGGAATAGATAGAGGGAGAGGAGGGATAGAAGAGAGGCCAGGCTGTACATCTTTATCTCCTGCGACCACCAGATGTGGAAGCGGGATATGGCCAGGAGGAGCGCCGCCAGGAGCCCAAGCCAACCGTTTACCATCGATCTGCCCATCCGATAGAGAAAAGCCACGGTCAAAGTCCCTAAAGCAAGAGAGGAAAAGCGAACCGCAAAGGCACTCTCTCCCGCTATGGCGTCCCAGAAGTGAAGCATGAAATAGTGAAGGGGAGGATGCTCATCAGCCGCCGTGCGGAGGGCGATGCTCCAGAGATCCTGCCTGGCCAACCAGACGCTCCACCCCTCATCCCACCAGATATTGCTATCGGCGAGGCGATAGAGACGGAGGGCGAAAGCCAAAAGGAGGATAGCCACAACGACGAAGGTCATCCCTAGAGGAGTCCTAAGGCGAAGGAGCACTTTTGAGGCTTCTATATCTCTCATCTCGCAAAAGGGCAGGCTGAAGAGAGTTAGATGGAGGGTTCTGAGTCAGGCGCTTTGGGCGAGCCACCGACCTGTTCTCGTCTCTCACCAGCGAGTTCCCTTATCCTCTCGCCCTTCGGCGATAGCCTGCGCGTTCGCCACACGCTGGCCCCGGCGACGAAAATGACCACCAAGGCCAGAAAGACCATCACCGAAAGTATGCCCTTGCTGGGGTTACCTAAGAGACGACCGATCTGATCAGCCACAACCCCTATGAAGAGCATAGGAGGGATGGCTACCAGGTTGGAGGTCATAAAATAGAAGGCGATGACCCGGCCTCTGATCTCGGCCGGTGACCTCTCCTGCATCACCGTCTGAGCGGGAACGGTGATCATCGCTATCCCCGCGCCCATAAAGAAGGCGAGGGTACTGATCACCGTCAAGGGCGAGATGAGCGAGAAAGATCCCATCCTCCCTGCCACAAGGGTGAGTCCCAGCAAGGTGAGGCCTAGGGTGAGTAGGCCAGTATTGGAGAGGCTCTCCCGGCGAAACTGATGGCCGTAGCGACCAACCAGGATGGTGGATAGCAACAACCCTAGCCCCGCCGGGGCGAAGACATAGATAGCATCCTCTGGTGCGAGGTGCAACACCCGAGTGGCGAAGCCGGGAGCCAGCATAGCCAAAGTTAAAAAGAGGGTGGCTAACAGGGTGAGTTGAGAGATGGCCAGAAATATAGAGCGGCGAGAGACCACGAACCGCCACCCCTCCTGGATCTCCTCCCACACCTCCTCTAGGGAAGAAAGTTGAGAGTTGCGCTCTAGTTTGGGCGCATCGCGGGGTAGAAGGGAGACGAGCACCGTGGCAGCCAGATACATCACCGCTATGAGGATGAAGGTATGGTCGATACCCAGGAGTTTGACCCCCAGTGGGGCCAAGATGATTAACCCCGCCGCCTGAGTGATGGTGAGAGTGAGGTTGAAAAGGGCGTTTGCCGAGAGCAGCCTCTTCTCCCCCACCAGGAGGGGGATAGTCGCCGCCTCAGCCGGGCTGAAGAATTGCCCGATAGCCGAGGAGATAAAGGTGAGGAGATAGAGGGCCAAGAGAAGATAGCCTCCTCTCAGCGTATAGAGGAAGAAGATGTAGCCAGAGACGGTGAGCACCCGCAGGGCATTGGAGGCCACCATCACCACCTTGTTCGATAAGCGATCTACCGCGATCCCGGCGAAGGAACTGAAGAGGACACCAGGGAAGGTAAAGGCCAAGATGATGACCGCCATATGGCTAGTGGAGCCGGTCAACTTCTCGATGAGCACCATCTGCACGAAATGGATGCCGTTTTGAGCGCTCTGGGAGATGGCCTGGGCGATCCATAGGAAAAGGAAGTTCCTATTCCTGATGACCGCACCGAAACCCTCGTCTTGTGACGCCCTTAACACCGGTTCGCTCCAGCCTCAAGAGAAGGGCCCTCTCCCCGCGAAAGGAAAGCCTTGACCCTCTTCTCAAAGATACGGCGGGGCAAGAGCACCCGNNTGTTTTTAACCTTCTTTCGAAGGTACTTCTTCCTAACAGGACCCTCCGCTGGCATTTAAGGCATTTAAGCCCGATGTCAGCCCCCAGCCTCACCACTTCCCATTCGTAACTGCCACAGGGGTGCTTCTTCCTTAGCCGAACCACATCCCCTAGATGGATCTCCATGACCACAACGGCGCCAATTATATCATATCTCCCACCCTCTGGCGAACCTTTCCCGCCACCTGTGTTATAATTAAGATAGAGAAAGGAGTTGATACCTATAATCGCGCAATTGATCGCTAACGCTATCGCCCTTCTGGTAGCTATCGATGTCCACGAGTTTTGCCACGCTTGGATGGCCGACCGACTGGGCGATCCCACCCCCAGATACCAAGGGCGTCTCACCTTGAACCCCTTGGCCCATCTGGACCCCTTGGGGACCTTGATGCTGATTTTGGTACGCTTCGGTTGGGGCAAGCCCGTCCCCGTTAACCCCTACAACCTGCGGAACGGCCCCAAGAGGGGGATGGCCATGGTCTCCTTCGCCGGCCCCTTGGCGAACCTCATCACCGCGGCCCTTCTAGCCCTGCCCGTGCGCCTGGGTCTGGTGATGCCTACTATGAGCGGTCGATTTATCCCCTCTCTGGGCATGGTCATCACCACCACCCTACTGCTGAACGTCATTCTGGCCATCTTCAACCTCATACCCATAGCCCCCCTCGACGGCTTCAGGCTTTTGGTAGGGTTGCTTCCCCACCGTTGGTCGTATACTCTAGCCCGATACGAATCCTACGGGCCTCTCTTCCTTATACTCCTCCTGGCCATGGGATTCTTCGGGGTAGACATTCTGGGTTTAGTGATGGACCCCATCATCAGGCTAGTCCTCCTTCTCTTGACGGGCTAGCCCTCCAAGGAGGAGATATGCCTCAAGCCAAGGTTACTATCATCGGGGTGGGAGTCATAGGCGGCTCCATCGGCCTGGCTCTCAAGGAAGCCAAAGCCGAGTTCGAGATCGTCGGTCACGATATAGATCCCTCTACAGCCAAGAGGGCCTGCCAAATCGGGGCCATCGATAGGGCAGAATGGAACCTCATCTCCGCCGTGGAGGGCGCTAATCTGGTGATCATCTCCATCCCCGTTCTAGCGGTGAAAGAGACCATGCAGGCGATAGCCGACTATCTAGAGGAAGGGGTAATAGTCACCGACACGGCCACCACTAAGGAGAAAGTTTTGGCCTGGGCCGATGAGTTCTTGCCCCCCACGGCCCATTTCATCGGCGGCGACCCCATCGTTAGCGATGCGAAGACCGGGATTCAGGCCGCTCAGGCAGACCTCTTCCATGGGGCTACCTATTGCTTGATCCCCTCGCCCAGGGCCCACCCCAACGCCGTGGAATTTATGGACAATCTGGTGC